>CAMATD010000279.1 GCA_945860785.1 Variovorax sp. YR752
CCGGCCGCCGCGCGAGGTAGACACCCGCCGCCACGATCAATGCAATGCCCGCCATCGCCAGCCCGTCGGGTGGCCGGTGGAACCAGAAGGTGCTGAAGGCCACCGCGAGCAGCAGCTGGAAGTAGTTGAGCGGCGCCAACGTGGCGGCCTCGACGCGCTCGAAGGCCGCCAGCAGCAGCCATTGCGCCAGGCCGCTGCAGGCACCGCCCGCAAGCAACAACAGCACGGCGCCGGCAGCAGGCCGCTCGGCCGGCAGGAAGAAGGGCGCGGGCAGCGCCGTCACGACCAGGCACACCACCGCGGTGTACGCGTACTGCACCGGGCTTGCGACCAGTCCCGCGAGGCGGCGCGTGAGCAGCTGGAAGATCGCGTAGCAAACGGCCGACACCGCCATCAGCACCGTGCCCAGCCATGGCAGGTTGCCGCCGGGCCGCACGATCAGCAGCATGCCGGCAAAGCCGACGCTCACCGCCACCCACTGGCTGCGCCGCACCGATTCGCCGACCAGCCAGGGCGACAGCGCCACCATCAGCAGCGGCGCGGTGAAGTAGATGGCGGTGGCCTCGGCCAACGGCATCCAGATCAGCGCCGTCATGAAGCAGGTGGCCACCGTCGCGAGCATCGTGCCGCGCAGCAGCAGCAACTTCTTCTGCGGCGCGCGCCAGATGCGCAGGTCGCCATGGCGCAGCAGCATGGCGAAGGCGATGCAGATCACCGACAGGTAGCGCATCACGTTGATGAACGGCGCCGGGTAGAACTGCAGCATGTACTTGCAGAAGGCGTCGTAGCTTGCAAAGGCCATCAGCGCGCAGAAGAACAGCGCGACGCCGGTGCTCTTGGAGCCCGGCGGACGCAGACCTATGACGGCGCTTGCCGTGTTCACGCGAGCGAGGCCTCGAAGCGGACCAACGCGCGGTCGAAGCGCTCGAACATCTCGTCGACCTGCGTGGCCGTGATGATGAGCGGCGGGCAGAAGGCCACGGCATCGCCCATGGCGCGCACGATCAGGCCCTCGGCCAGCGCGAATTCGGCCAGGCGTGCGCCGGCTTTCATTGCCGGATCGAAGGGCGTGCGCTTCGCCGGATCGGCTGCGAGTTCGATCGCACCGATCAGGCCCACACCACGCACCTCGCCCGCATGCGGATGGCCGGCGTAGCGGCGCAAGCCGGCTTGGAACTTGGGCGCCAGCGACTGCACGTGCGCGAGCACCGCTTCATCTTCGTAGATGCGCAGCGTTTCGAGCGCCACCGCGGCCGTCACCGGATGGCCCGAGTAGGTGAAACCATGGCCGAAGGTGCCGATCTTTCCGCTGTTGGCGGCCACGGCCGCATGCACCTTCTCGGACACCATGACGGCCGAGATCGGCACATAGCCCGACGACAGCGCCTTGGCGGCCGTGAGGATGTCGGGCCGCAGGCCGAAGGTGGTGGAGCCGAACATCTCGCCGGTGCGGCAGAAGCCGCAGATCACCTCGTCGGCGATCAGCAGCACCTCGTACTTGCGCAGCACGGCCTGCACCTTTTCGAAATAGGTGGCGGGCGGCACCACCAGCACGCCGCCAGCGCCCATGACCGGCTCGGCGATGAAGGCGCCCACGGTGTCGGGGCCTTCGGCCAGGATGCGCTGCTCCAGTGCATCGGCCAGTCGCGTGGCGAAGGCCTCTTCGGTTTCGCCGAGCTCGGCGTAGCGGTAGTGGTGGGGGCAATCGACGTGCAGGATGCGGTCGATGGGCAGGTCGAAGTCGCGGTGGTTGGTGATCAGGCCGCTCAGGCTGGCCGCTGCCACGGTGACGCCGTGGTAGGCATTGCGGCGCGAGATGATCTTTTTTTTCTCGGGCTTGCCGATGGCGTTGTGGTAGTACCAGACCAGCTTGACGGCCGTGTCGTTGGCCTCCGAACCCGAGTTGGCGAAGAACACCTTGGACATCGGCACCGGCGCCATCGCGATCAACTTTTCGGCGAGCGCGATGGCGGCTGCGTTGGAGGGTGGTTGAAGGTGTGATAGCAGGGCAACGTGTGCAGCGCATCGCTGCCGGCCTTGGCCAGGCGCGCATTGCTGAAGCCCAGCGAGACACACCACAGGCCCGACATGGCCTCCAAGTAGCGGCGGCCCTGGTCGTCCTCCACGTAGATGCCGTCGCCACGCTGGATCACGAGCGGATCGACCTGCGGATGCGCCGCGAGGTTGGTAAAGGGGTGCAGGTGGGCCGCGATGTCGTTGGCGGCGCGTTCGGCATGCGCCGACTGCAGGGCGGAAGCGGGGATGGGTGCGTTCATGGGCCTGTCCGTTTTTTTGGAAAAGGAAATGCGGGAAGGAATACCTCGCGGCTCAGTAGCCCCGGTCGAGGTCGACGGCCGTGCCCGGCCGCTCCCCGCGCTGCAGCAGCGCGAGGTTGTGGAGTGTCTGCTGTGCGATCACCGACACGTCGGTGCGGGTGGCGATGTGCGGCGTGACCAGGATGCGCGGATCGGCCCAGAAGGGATGGTCCGGTGGCAATGGCTCCTGCGTGAAGGCATCGAGCGTGGCGGCGGACAGCTCGCCGCGGTCGAGTGCGCGCAGCAGGTCAGCTTCGACCAGGTGCGCGCCACGTGGGAGACGAGCGAACAAATCAGCATCGAGAAAGCCCTGTGTCTGCGGCGTGAGCGGCAGCAGGCACACCAGCGTGTCGCAGCCCGAGAGAAATTCGCCAAGCTGGGCATCGCCGTGAAAGCCCGCGACACCCGACGGCAGATCGGCCTTGGCACTGCGGCTCCAGCCGCGCACCGAATAACCGATGGCAGCCAGCGCCTCGGCGCAGGCCAGCCCCAAGGTACCGAGCCCCGCGATGCCGACGCGATGGCGCCCCGGCGGACTCATCGTCTGTTCCCGCCACGCGCCGACAGCCGCGCTTGCAAGATAAGCCGGCATCTGCCGCTGCTGGTGGATCACCGCCCAGCACACGTAGGCCTTCATGCCGGTGGCCATCTCGGGGTCGACGATGCGGCACAGCGGCAGCGCGCGCAGCAGCTGCGGATCGGCCGTGATGTGGTCAACGCCCGCGGCCAGCGACTGCACCAGTTGCAGTTGCGGCAGCTGCGCGAGCAGGCCGTGTGGCGGATACCAGCAAACGGCCGCATCGATCTGGTCGAGCGGGCCGAGGTCTTTGCCCAGACGCAGGTCGATGTCGGGGCAGTGCTCGCGGAATGTGGGCGCGAGATAGTGCATGTCGAGCACATCGCTCAGGAGCGCGACACAGGGCATCAGGCCACCCTCGCCATGGCGTCGGCCTGCCCCGCGAGACGCAGTACCGCGTCGATGACGCTTGCGCGTGTACGCATGCTGCGGATCGTTCAGCACCTTCTGCGTCTCGCCGTACTCCACCACTTCGCCGCGCTGCATCACCGCGATGCGGTCGCACATCTGCCCCGCCACGCGCAGGTCGTGCGTGATGAACACCATCGCGAGCTGGAACTGCTCGCGCACCTGAGCAAAGAGCTCCAGCACCTGCGCCTGCACCGACACGTCGAGCGCCGACACCGGCTCGTCGGCCACCAGCAGCTCGGGCTGCATCGCGAGCGCGCGGGCAATGCCGATGCGCTGGCGCTGCCCGCCCGAGAATTCGTGCGGATAGCGCTGCGCCGCGTCGGCGCCCAGGCCCACGAGCTTCAGCAATTCCATGGCTCGCGCCATCGCTTCGGCCTTGCCCACGCCCTGCGCGATCGGTCCGCCCGCGATGGCCGCGCCCACACGGTGGCGCGGGTTGAGCGAGGCATACGGGTCCTGGAACACCATCTGGATCTTGCCGGCCACGCCGCGCCGGAAGTTCTTGCCCTGTGCGAGGGTGCGGCCCTTGAAGATGATGCGGCCGCTGTCGAAGGGCGCGAGCCCCACCAGGCAGCGCCCGACGCTCGACTTGCCCGAGCCCGACTCGCCCACCAGCCCCAGCGTTTCGCCGCGATGCAGTTCGAAGTTGATGTCCTTCGCCGCTTGCACCGCGCGGCCGCGCTTGAACAGTCCGCCGCTCGAACGATAGGTCTTGCACAGGTCCTGCACCTGCAGCACGCGCGTCACGTCGTCGTGCGGCACGGTCTGAGCCTGCCCATCGGGAATGGCGGCGATGAGCTTGCGCGTGTAGGGATGCTGCGGCGCGCTGAGCACCTGCGCGGCGGGCCCGGACTCGACCACATGCCCGGTCTGCATGACCACCACGTGGTCGGCGATCTCGGAGACGACGCCGAAGTCGTGCGTGATGAAGAGCACGGCCGTGCCGCGGCGCTGCTGCAGCTCGCGGATGAGCTTGAGGATCTGCGCCTGCGTGGTGACGTCGAGCGCGGTGGTGGGCTCGTCGGCGATCAGCAGCACGGGCTCCAGCACCAGCGCGCAGGCGATCATCACGCGCTGGCGCTGGCCGCCCGAAAGGCGGAAGGGGTAGGCGTCGATCAGCAGCTCGGGGTCGGGCAGGCCCACGTCGGCCAGCGCCGCGAGGATGCGGCGCCGCTTCTCGGCCGCGGGCACGCTGCCGTGCGCATCGAACACCTCGCCGATCTGCTCGCCGATGCGCATCACCGGGTTCAGCGCGGTCATCGGCTCCTGGAACACCATGCCGATGCGCCGCCCGCGCAGCTCGCGCATCTGCGCTTCGGTGAGCTGCAGCAGATCGTGGCCGTCGAACAGGATGCGGCCCGCCACCGGCGCCACATGCGGACGCGGCAAGAGCCCCATGACGGCATTGGCGATCATCGACTTGCCCGAGCCCGATTCGCCGACCACGCACAGCGTCTGGCCCGGCATCACCGAGAGCGTGGCGCCTTCGACGGCCAGTGCGCAGTCGGCGCCCGCGGGCAGCGAGATGCTCAGGTCGGCGATGTCGAGGACGGGGTGCAGGGGCTTCATCGGCGTCACGGTGGCGTTCATTTGCCCCTCCCGTCGAGCCGCGTGTTGAGCCCGTCGCTCAGGCCCTCGCCCACGAGGTTGAGCGCGAGCACCGTCAGCACGATGGCCAGGCCCGGGAACAGCGCCATCCACCAGGCCTGGCGCAGCACGGTGCGCGCCGCGCCGACCATGTAGCCCCAGCTCATCTGGTTCGGGTCGCCGAGGCCCAGGAAGCTCAGGCTGCTTTCGAGCAGGATGGCGGTGGCCACCATCAGCGATGGCCATCACGATGATGGGCGACATGGCGTTGGGCAATATCTGCGTGAGGATGATGCGCGGCGTCGATTGCCCCGCGAGCAGCGCGGCCTGCACGAAGTCGCGCTGGCGCAGCGTAAGAAATTCGCTGCGCACCAGCCGCGCCACCGGCGGCCACGAGACGATCGCGATGGCCACGACGATCGACTTGATCGAAGGCTCGAAGATCGCCACCAGCACGATCGCCAGCGCAAAGCTCGGCACGGCCTGGAACAGCTCGGTGAAGCGCATCAGCGCCGCATCGATCCAGCCGCCGAAGTAGCCGGCCACAGCGCCGAGCGTGACGCCGATCAGCAGCGACACGCGCGCGCCGTAGACGAGGCCCGAGAAAATGTCACGCCCCAGCGTGTCGGTGCCCATCAGGAAACCGGGCTCGGTCCAGGGCCGCACGAAGGGTTGCTCCACCATGGCCCACGGATCGTTGGTGGCGAGCCAGGGGCCGAGCAGCGCGACCGCGGCCACGATCAGTAGCACGACCATGCCGGCCACGGCACCCTTGTTGCGGCGAAAGCGCCGCCAGAAAGGACTGTTCATCATCATGTCAGTTCGATCCGTGGGTCGACCAGGGTGTAGACCAGGTCGGTGATGAGATTGAAGAGCACCGCCATCGCCGCCGTCACGAGGAAGGCGCCGAGCAGCAGGCTGTAGTCGCGCTGCAGCAGTGCGTCGAACATGAGGCGGCCGATGCCGGGCCACGCGAACACGGTCTCGGTCAGCACGGCGCCACCGATCATCCCGCCGGCCTGGATGCCCGCGAGCGTGACCACCGGCAGCAGCGCGTTGCGCAGCACGTGCGCACGCAGGATGCGGCCGGGCCGCACGCCCTTGGCGCGCGCGGTTTTCACGAAGTCCATCTGCGCCACTTCGAGCATCGCGGCGCGGGTCATGCGTGCGTAGATGGCCATGTAGAACAGCGCAAGCGTGAGCGCCGGCAGCACCAGGTGCTTGGCCACATCGAGCACCAGCGCGAAGCCGGTAGCGCCCGAGCCCACGGTCATGAGGCCGAAGCCCGGCAGCCATTCGAGCTGCACCGTGAACACCAGCACCGCCATCAGCGCGAGCCAGTAGAGCGGCGTGGCATAGAACAGCAGCGCCACCACGGTGATGCCGCTGTCGACCCAGGTGCCCGCGCGCCGCGCCGACAACGCGCCGAGCGTGATGCCGAACAGCAGCGAGAGCGCGAAGGCCGTGCCCGTGAGCAACAGCGTGGCCGGCAGCCGATCCATGATGAGCTTGAGCACCGGCTGCTGCTGGCGGTACGAGTAGCCGAGGTCGAGCTGCACCACCTTGCCGACATAGGTGGCGAGCTGCGTCGACAGCGGCTGGTCGAGCCCGAACTGCGCGCGCAGCTGCGCGACGAACTGCGGGTCGGACGCGCCGGCTTCGCCGGCCAGCACCGACACCGGGTCGCCCGGCGCGGCGCGCACCAGCATGAAGTTGACCGTGGCGATCAACAGGATCGCCCCCAGGCCCTGCAGCACGCGGGTGAGCATGAACTGCGTGCGTTTCATCGGCGGCTCCCGTGTTGCGCTTGCTGGCTTGCCGTCATGCGACCGACGCAGTACCGAGGCTGTCGTTCAAGCCGATGCCCGAGCTGATGATGTTGCTGAGCTTGCTGCGGTAGAGCGTCGGGAAGTTGAGCTCCAGCATCCAGGCCACGGGCACTTCGTCGAGCAGGATCTTCTGCGCCTGCAGGTAGATGGCCTTGCGCTTTTCGGGGTCGGTCTCGCGCGCGCCCGAATCAAACAGCTCGTCGACCTTCGGGTTGGAATAGCCCTCGACGTTGTTGAAGGGCGAGCCCTTGGCGATGTTGGCGGTGGTGTAATTGCGCGCCACGCCCAGGGCCGGGTCGCCGTACTGGTAGACGTAGGTGAAGGCGAGGTCATAGTCCCAGTCGTTGAGGCGCTGGTTCCAGCCGGCTACGTCGGTGGCGGTCATCTCGACCTTGCTGCCGGCCTGCGCCAGGTTCTGCTTGAGGATCTCGGCCTGGCGCGACCAGGTCTCGCCGTAGGGCAGCGGCAGCAGCCGCAGCGTCTCGCCCTTGTAGCCCGATTCGGCGAGCAGCTTCTTGGCCGTCTCGATGTTGCGCGGGTACTTGGCAACGTCGGTGCTGTAGAACTTGATGTTGCTGTTGAACGGCCCGGTCGCCGGCTTGGCAAAGCCCTGCCAGGCGATCTTGGCCATGGCCTCGCGGTCGATGGCGAACATCACGGCCTGACGGAACTTGACGTTGTCCATCGGCGCCTTGCGGTTGTTGAGCCACAGCCACGAATGCGGCGCGAAGAACTCCCAGCCCTTGGTCGTGACCGCGACGCCCGGCAGCTTGGACAGGCGCAGCACGTCGAAGTATTCGACCGCGCCACCGGGTACCAGGTCGACCTTGCCCGATTCGAAGGCTGCCGCACGCGAGGCCGCATCGGGAATGACGTGGAAGTAGACGCTCTCGACCAGCGGCACGTCCTTGACGTGGTACTTGTCGTTGGCCACGAGCTGGATGTACGAACCCTTGACCCACTCCTTGAACTTGAACGGCCCGGTGCCGATGGGCGTGGCGTTGGCGGGGTTGGTCGCGAAGTCCGTGCCGTCGTAGATGTGCTTCGGGATCATCGGCATGCTGCCGACCTCGAAGATGCCGATGAAGGGGCCGAAGGGGTACTTGAGCTTGAACTCGACCGTCAGCGGATCGACCGCGCGGATGCTTTCCACCGCGGCCAGGTTGGCCCGCAGGCGTGCATGCGTCTTGCGCAGGAACACGTCGGCCGAGAACACCACGTCGGCCGAGGTGAAGGGCTTGCCGTCATGCCAGGTGACGCCGGGCTTGAGCTTGAAGGTGTAGAGCGTGCCTTCCTTGTTGACGGTCCACGAAGTGGCCAGCGAGGGCAGCGGATTGATCTTCTCGTCGTAGCGCAGCAGGCCTTCGTAGATGTTGCCGGAGATCATCTGCGTCGGGCCGTTCTGCGTGATGCCAGCATCAACCCCGGCGGCTCGGGCTGGACGACGGCGTTGATCACGCCGCCCTTCCTGCCCGCGGCCAGAAGGTGGGGGGGAACGCCGGCCAGCGTCAGGCCGGCGGTGGCAGCGGCACCCATCTGAATGAGGTTGCGACGTTTCATGAGGGCGAACTCCTTCTGGCTCTTTCGAGGT
>CAMATD010000280.1 GCA_945860785.1 Variovorax sp. YR752
TCACTCGCCAACGCTTCCTGCGCCATGTGGTCGCGCTCTCTGCCGCCTTGCTGGCCGCACCGATCGTGGCCTGGGCCGCGCCCGCCACCGGCGAGCCGGTGTGGTTCGGCGTCAGCGGGCCGCTGACCGGGCAGAACGCGCAATACGGCGCGCAGTGGAAGGCGGGCTTCGATCTCGCGCTCGACCACATCAATGCGCAAGGCGGCATCCACGGCCGGCCGCTGGCCTACAACTTCGAGGACAGCCAGAGCGATCCGCGCCAGTCGGTGGCCATCGCGCAGAAGCTGGTGAACGACAAGCGCGTGCTCATCGAGCTTGGCGATTTTTCCAGTCCCGCTTCGATGGCGGCCTCGCCGATCTACCAGCGCGCGGGTCTCGTGCAACTCGGCTTCACCAACTCGCACCCTGATTTCACCAAGGGCGACGACTTCATCTGGAGCCCGTCGATCAGCCAGGCCGATGCGCAGCCGCTGCTTGCCGAACTCGCGGTGAAGACGCTGGGCTTCAAGCGCATCGCGGTGCTGTACCTCAACACCGACTGGGGCCGCACCAGCAAGGACGTGCTCGTGAAGGCCGCGCAGGAACGCGGCGCGCAGCTCGCGATTGCCGAGGGCTACCAGCCCGACGAAAAAGACTTCCGCTCGACGCTCGTGCGCGTGCGCGACGCCAACCCCGACGGGCTGGTGCTGACTCCTATTACCCCGACGGCGCGCTCATCGCGGGCCAGGTGCGCAGCGTGGGCTTGAAGCAGCCGATCGCCGCGGTGGGCTCGGTGTATTCGCCAAAATTCATCGAGCTCGGCGGTGCCGCAGTCAACGGCATCTACACCAACACCGCCTTCTATCCCGAAGAGCCGCGCGCCGAGGTGCAGGACTTCGTGAAGAGCTTCCGCGCGAAGTACGGCAAGGAACCCGATGCCTTCAACGCCTACGCCTACGACGCCGTGGTGTACGCCGCAGCGGCGCTGCGCCAGGCCGGCCCGCAGGCGGACCGCAAGGCCGTGCGCAATGCGTTCTACAAGATCAAGGACGTGCCCAGCGTGATCTTCGGCAAGACCAGCTTCGATGCGCAGACGCGCCGCGTGATCGGCGTGAAGAGCGTGAACCTGGTGGTGAAGGACGGCAAGTGGGCGCAGATCGATGAAAAGAAGGCGGCACTGGCGTCGGCCAAATGAGCTTCACCTCGTTCTTCGACTACACGGTCAATGGCCTGATCATCGGCAACATCTACGCGTTGCTGGCGGTCGGACTCGCGCTGATCTTCGGTGTCTCGCACCTGATCAACTTCGCGCACGGTTCGGTCTATACCGTCGGGGCCTACATCGGCTGGGCCTCGATCACCTACCTGCACAGGCCGTTGCCCGTGACGATCGCACTCGTGGTGCTGGGCTCGGGAGCGCTCGGCATGCTGATCGCACTCGTGGTGCTTCGGCCGCTGCAGGGCGCCGCGCGCATTGCACCGCTCTTGGCCACCATCGGCATCAGCTTCGTGCTCGACATCCTCGTGCAGCTGGTCTTCAGCCCCGACCCGCGTTCGCTGCCCACGCAGCTGCCCGACTGGCGCCTGCAGATCGGTACCGGCACCATCGGCGCGCTCGACCTGTTGATCGCGGGCATCGGCATTGCGAGTGCAGCCGTGCTGTTCGTCTTCCTGCGTTTCACAAAACTCGGCTGGGCCGTACGCGCCACCGCGCAGGATCGCGATGCGGCGCAGCAGATGGGCGTGGACGTCGACCGCGTGAACCAGACGGTGTTTGCCATCGCTGCGGCATTGGGCGGCCTGTCGGGCCTGCTCGTGGGCATGTACTACAACAACATCAGCCCGGCGATGAGCTTCCAGGCCACGCTCAAGGGCGTGGTGGCCACTGTCGTCGTCGGCGTGGGCAATGTGCCGGGCGCCATCGTCGGCAGCTTGTTGCTGGGGTTGATCGAGAGCTATGGCGTGGCGATCCTCGGCACGCCGTACTGCAACCTCTTTGCCTTCGCGCTGCTGCTGGTCATCCTGGTGTGGAAGCCCAATGGTCTCTTCGGCCGCAAGCGTGCGCTGCTGCCCGAGCCGCTCACCGGTACCTTCATTGCGCCGAGCAAGCCCTGGCATGTGCCGCCACGGCTGCTCGTTGCACTCATCGCCGCAGCGGTGGCGCTGCCGCTCTTCGAGCCTTCACCGTACCTGCTACAGACGCTCACCAACGCGTGGCTCTACGGTGCGCTGGCGCTGAGCCTCACGCTGGTGGCCGGCACCATCGGGCAGATATCGCTCGGCCATGCGGGGCTGCTCGCCATCGGCGCCTATGCCTCGTCGCTGCTGGTGCTCGACCTGCATCTGCCGGTGGGCACGGGCATCGTGCTCGCGGGCATCCTCACCTCGCTGATCGGCACCGCGCTGATCTTCCCGGCCTTCCGGCTGCGCGGGCACTACGTGTCGATCGCCACGCTCGGCATCGGCGAGATCGTGGCGCTCACCATCCTCAACTGGGAGAGCCTCACGCACGGGCCCATCGGCGTGTCGGGCATTCCACCGCTCTCGCTGTTCGGGCGCGATGCGTCGTCGAACGAAGCCATCTACTGGGCCTCGTTCGGTGCGATGGTGCTGCTGGCCCTGCTGCAGTGGCGCCTGCTGCGCTCGCACCTGGGCCGCACCTTCCGCGCGGTGCGCGAAGACGAAGTGGCCGCGCGCGCCTACGGCGTGAGCCCCGATCGCTACAAGGCGCTGGCCTTCGGCTTCGCGGCCGGCGTGAGCGGCGCCTTCACCGCGCACATGTACTCGTACATCAACCACGAGACCTTCGGCTCGCAGATCTCGATTCTCGCGCTCACGATGGTGATCCTCGGCGGGCTCGGGAACATCAGTGGCGCGTTGCTCGGCGCGGTGGCGCTCGTGAGCCTGCCCGAGCTGTTCCGCGTGACGGCCGAGTACCGGATGCTGATCTACGGCATCGCGCTGCTCCTGCTGATTCGCTTCCGCCCGCAAGGCCTGCTGGGCACCGTCTGAAAGAACCCCCAAACACCATGAGCCACCTCAACGACTACCTCGCCGAGAAACGCGCCGCTGTTCTCGCACGCAATGCCGCCGTCGAGGCCGGCACCGCGCAGCCCGTGCAGCTCAAGGCCAGCGTGAAAGCGGAAGGCCGCAGCGGCGTGCGACGCCTGCGCATTCGCGACCACCAGATCATCAGCGACAGCCCACCCGACTTCGCGGGCTACAACCTCGGCCCCAGCTCGCCCGAGCTGCAGCTCGGCGTGCTCGGCACCTGTGTCACGCACATCTTCCTGATCCAGGCGGCGGAGCGCCAGGTGCCGCTCGAAAGCCTCGAAGTGGAGGTGACCGGCATCATCGATCCGCGCGGCGGCAAGCCGGGCCATGAGCAGACGCCGATCTGGCCGCACGAGATCGGCTACACGGTGCACATCGATTCGCCCGCGAGCCGCGAGGAGATCGACGCGCTGTTCGAGGCGGTCGAGCGCAACTGTCCCATCCTCAACCTGCTGCGCAACCCACAGACCATCCGCGCCGAAGTGAAGCTCGTCAACTCCAGGGCAGAAGCGGCCAACGCTCCGCAGAAAGCGGGCGATGCCATTGCTGCTTGAGATCCGTGGCCTCACGCGCCGTTTCGGCGGGCTGACCGCGGTGAACGCGGTCGACCTGCAGGTGGGCGAGGGCGAACTGCTGAGCGTGATCGGACCCAACGGGGCAGGGAAGACCACGCTCTTCAACCTCGTGACCGGCCTCGACCGGCCCGACGCGGGGCAGGTGCTTTTCGACGGGCAGGACATCACCGGCCTGCCGGCGCAGCAGCTCGCGCAGCGCGGCCTGGCGCGCACCTTCCAGCATGGTCGCGTGTTCGCGAACCTCTCGGTGCTCGACAACGACCTGCTCACGCTGCGCCCGCGCGAAGCCGCGCCGGCCCACCTGCAGGCGCTGCGCGCACAAGGCCTCAGCGAGCGAAACATCGTGAGCCTGTCGCAACTGATCGCGTACGTGAACTTCCAGGTGCGGCTGCTTGCCGGCCTGCAACTGCTGCAGGCGCATCCGGTGGCCGAAGGCGCGCCGGCCAGCAACGACGGGGCCATCAAGCCATGAACCAGACCGCGAAGACCGTTGCCGCGCCACGCCATCCCGTCAGCGGAGAGGGCTTCACGCTGCAGGAGCTCCAGTGGGCCGCATGGCTGACCACCGTCGCTGCCGCCAGCGCCACCCCCGAGCAGCTGGCGGTGCTCGACGAAAGCACGCCGAGCGCGCGCACCTCGCCGTACTACCTCACGCTGCTGCACGACGTCGATGCACTGCGCGAACGCTCGCGGCTCTTCAACGCCGTGATGTACGGCCAGCGCGGCCTGCCGCGCGCGGAACGCGAACTCTCGACCGTGGCGGTCTCGCGCGTCAACGGCTGCCCGTACTGCGCATCGGTGCACGCGCGGCTCTACGCGCAACTCGCGAAGGACGAAGACACGGTGCAGCGCCTTTTCGACGAAGGCGTCGAGACGCTGCTCGCGCCGCGCCTGCGCGCGCTCGTCGACTACGCCGTGGCGCTGACCGAAACGCCGCCGGCCGCGGGCGCCAAGGAGCTGGCCGCGCTGCGGCTGGTCGGCCTCACGGAGTTTGAAATCCTCGATGCGACGAACGCGATCGCGATGTTCGCCTGGGCCAACCGGTTGATGCAGACGCTGGGCGAGCCGGTCTACCCGGCGTGAAACCCCATCCCCTTTTCAGGGGATGCCGGGCATGGAGCGCAAAGCTCTAATCGGGCCTGCGTTCTCCCGCGACCCGGCCACACAAGGACAGGCGCCGGAGCCTCTCGTTGTTCGGTGGCAGGAGCGAACCCCATGTACTCGGTGCCGTGCGGCCGCATTGCGGTGACTTGCGCTTTCTTGGTTGCGGTGTTGCAGGGCTGCGGGACCGTGCCGGATGTCCCTCATCATGCGGTGTGCGTTGGCGCCGACAGCTGTGCCGACGCGGTGCTGCGCGACGCCGTGAAAGTCCGCGACGACGTGCGGATCGACCCGTTGGGCTGGAGCGCATGCCTCACGGGCGACATGCAGAAGCTGGAGGGCGACGCCGACGTGGTGCGCGACGCACGATGTTCCGATCGTAAAAAGGCCGGGAACGAAAAGGCCGCGTACAGCGAGGCCTGGCTGGAATACAAGGCCACGGGCGAATCCCACAACGCCCCCTGGCAGCGCGAGGCCGTGCTGCGGTGGATCAGGGCACAGTCGGGGCCGCTGTATGTCGCGGTCTACGTCCATGGCTGGCATCACAACGCCGACACGTCCAACAACGACCCCCGAAACAACGCCATCAAGTTCGCCCTGATGATGGCGCGGCAAGTCGACGCGCTGAGGCGGCTCGAGGCGACGAACGGACTCAGGATGCTGCAGGTGCTGGGCATCTATGTCGGCTGGCAGGGCGAGAGCTACGACGATCTCTTTCGCAAGGTGATTTCCATCGACAGTCGGTCCAAGACGGCCGACCGGATCGGACGCAAGGGCGTGCTGAAGACGGACCTCATGGCCATTACGGATGCGATGCGCGCGCAGGGCGGGAGCGAGAGCCGCATGGTCGTCTTCGGCCACTCCTTCGGCGGTCGGATGCTCACATCGACCTTCGCGAGCGACCTCGACCGCGGCGAGCCCCAGCCCCTGGGCGCGGACACCACCATCGTCACGCTGAACGCGGCCGTGGGCGCCGACTGCTACGACGGCCTGCTGGGCAAGGCAGGGAAGAATCCCGAGCGGGAGCGGCCGACGTGGATCAACATCACCAGCGAGGACGACACCGCGACGAAACTGCTCTATCCCTTCGCCTCGGGAATCAAGCGGGTCGACGGCTGCCATCCGGACAGCGCGGCGAACAGTGCCACTGTCGGCCACTACCGGCCCTATCTGAACCAGGTCCTGGACCAGGTCGGCTGCAATGACTGCGACAAGGGTGGCGGAGACCCCCAGGCCCGAGCCCGGGCGCTGGCCTCCGAGCCCCGGTGGTTCCGCCGTCCCGACCGGCTCTTCCTGGCGTTTCCGCAGAGAGTGCATGGCGTCCCCGATCCGCAGGCGACGCGGGTCCGGTCCATCAACTTCGCGGTCGAAGACGGCAGGTCGATGCAAGTGCTGGGTCAGGGCCTCTGGAATGTGAGGTCGGACGAAAGCATCTTCGACTTCAGCGTCGGCGGCGGTGGTGTCGGCGGCAGGCACAACGGGTATGTCAACACCATCCGGATGCGTCTGCTGACGGAGGTGCAGTACCCGGGCCTCGGTACACCCTAGGTCACACGCTTGCCCAGGTGCGCCTTGCGCAGCTCGGATTGCATCTTCTTCTGCAGCGCTGCCCCGCCTTTTTCCAGCGCCGCCGAGGGCGCGCCGCTCTCCTTGGTCACCGGCCGGTACTTGCGCCCCCAGATGCCGATCTGCGTCACCACCGGCAGCAGGTCGATGCCCATCGGCGTGAGGCTGTAGATGGCCTTCTGCTTGTGGGTCGGGTCGTCGGTCTTGCTGAGCACGCCGTACTCGACGAGCTTGCCCAGGCGCTCGGTCAGGATGTTCGACGAGATGCCTTCCTCGGACTGCAGGAACTCCCTGAAATGCCGCTTGTCCGCAAACATCAGGTCGCGAACGATCAGGAGGCTCCAGCGGTCGCCGAAGACTTCGAGTGCGAGGTTGATGGGGCAGAGCGATTTCTGTTGGGTGGCCATCGGGGATTTCCGGTGCGGTTGCAAAACTGCTTGCATTTTCGCATCAGTTGCGAAATACTACCACCGCTTGCATTTTAAGAGCAGTTATTCAATCCGATCTCAAAGGAGAATCACATGCGAAAGCTCATATTGCAGATGCAGATGTCCGTCGATGGCTACGTCTCGCCCTCCAACGGAGGCCTCGACTGGCAGGTGTGGGGATGGGGCGATCGCTGGGCCTGGGACGACAAGCTGAAGACCTACTTCAACACCGTCTTCGAAGGCATCGACACCATCCTGCTGAGCCGCAAGATCGTGGAAGAGGGCTACCTCGACCACTGGGGCGGCGCGGCGAAGAACTATCCCGCCAATCCACACTACGCCTTTGCGCAGAAGGTCGTGCTCACCGACAAGCTGAAGGCCTCGCGCTGGGAGCGCACCGTGATCGCGCGCGGCGGCATGGTCGACGAGGTGAATGCACTCAAGCAGCAAAGCGGCAAGGACATCATCGTCATCGGTGGCGTCGGCTTTGCGTCTTCGCTCGTGACAGAGGGGCTGGTCGACGAGTTCCAGTTCTTCGTGAACCCCACGGCCGTCGGCGGTGGGCGCTCCGTGTTTCACAACCAGCGCCAGGGCCACAAACTGCAATTGCTCCAGTCGACCGCCTACGAAAGCGGCGTCGTGGTCAACCGCTATGCGCCGGGTTGAAGGACAAGGCGCCGTCCGGATACCAGCACTTACCTGATTTCACCTGACGGCGACCTGAAGTGCTCGGAGCAGACACAACAGCGGCCCACAATGGACCCGTCATCAACGCATGAAGGAGTTCCAGATGATCATCAATTCAAAGAGCATGGCCGTCGCTGCTGCGGCGCTCGCGATGTGCATGGCAGCGGGAAGCGCCTTCGCGCAAGACCGCCGCTTCGATGGACGGCCCGGCGATGGGCGCGTCGAGCAACGTCACGACAACGGCCAGCGCGATCGCAATGTCGATCGACGCGGCCCGAACCGCGACTACCGCGGCAACCAGGACTTCCGCGACGGTCGCCAGTTCGACCGCGGTGGCTTCCCGCAGCCGCATGCCGAATGGCGCCGCGGTGGCCGCGTGCCGCCCGAGTACCGTGGCCACAACTACGTGGTGAACGACTACCGTGCCTATCGCCTGCAGCCACCGCCCCGTGGCTACCAATGGGTCGGCGTCGGCGGCGACTACGTGCTCGCGGCCGTTGCCACCGGTGTGATCATGCAGATCATCGCTGGCCAGTAAGCAGCCCGCGTCCGCGACGAACAAAAACCGCCACAGGCAACTGTGGCGGTTTTTTTATTTTGGGTTGGGTTTCAGGCCAGCGCGGTGGGCACTGATTGGGCGCACACGTTGCGCCCGGTGATGGTCAGCCGCAGGCCGCCACCATGCCATTCGAGCCAGTTAAGGCTCACATACGCGTCGATGTCGCTGTCGTCGATACGGTCGGCCTGGCGGCTCTGCAGCAGCTCCACTGTTGCGGGCAGAGCGCGTCTCAGGCGTTCGCGCCGCTCCGCTGCATCGGCCGCCTTGAGGGCGGTCCTTGTTTGCTGTTGTTGCTGCTGCGGGGTCG
>CAMATD010000281.1 GCA_945860785.1 Variovorax sp. YR752
GCCGCAGCGCACGGCTGGCCCGCGATGCACGCGCGGCTGGCCGAAGTCGATCCCGTAACGGCCGCTCGCCTCGCGCCGCAGGACAGCCAGCGCATCCAGCGCGCACTCGAAGTCTGGGAAAGCAGCGGCCAGCCGCTGTCGAGCTTTCATGCGAGCGACAACAAGACCGCGAAGGCCGTGGACGGCGGCATCCTCTTCTCGCTCGAACCCGACGACCGCGCATGGCTGCATGCGCGCATTGCCGACCGCTTCGACGCCATGCTGGCGGCAGGCTTTCTCGACGAGGTGAAGGCGCTGCGCGCACGCGGCGATCTCTCGACCGATCTGCCTTCGATGCGCTGCGTGGGCTACCGGCAGGCGTGGGAGATGCTCGACGCCTGCGGCGCCTCGACGCCCGACGCCAAGGCCATGAATGACCTGCGCGAACGCGGCATCTCCGCCACGCGCCAGCTCGCCAAGCGGCAGATCACCTGGCTGCGCAGCATGCCGACACGCACGGTGATCGCCTGCGACGCGCCCGACGCGGTACAAACCGCCGTTCAACTGATTGCCAAGACCACAACTCCCGGATGACGCTGCGCATTTCCAACCTCGGCAAGCACTACGGCGAAGCGCCTGTCTTCGAGAACGTGACGCTGGGCGTCGAACCGGGCGAGTTCGTCGCCATCGTGGGCGAATCGGGCGTCGGCAAGTCGACGCTGCTCAACTGCATGGCCGGACTCGACAGCTGGGACCAGGGCTCGGTGACGCATGACGGCATCGACATCGGCGCGCTCGATGGCGAAGCCTGCGCGCTCTGGCGCCGCAAGCATGTGGGCTTCGTGTTCCAGGCCTTCCATGTGCTGCCGCATCTCGACGTGGCGCAGAACGTGTCGCTGCCGCTGATGCTGCTGGGCCAGCAACAGGACGAAGGCCGCGTCGCGCACATGCTCGAAGCGGTGGGCCTGCCAGGCATGGGTGCGCGGCTGCCGCAAACGCTGTCGGGCGGTCAGCTGCAGCGCGTGGCGATTGCGCGGGCGCTGGTGCACCGGCCTGCCCTGCTGCTGGCCGACGAGCCCACGGGCAACCTCGATCCGACCACTGCGGCCAAGGTGATGGAGTTGCTGATCGGCCAGACGCGCGAGCACGGCGCCTCGCTGGTGCTGGTGACGCACTCCGAAAGCGCGGCGGCCCGGGCGGACCGCCTGCTGCATCTCACCGCCGAAGGAATACGCGCCTGAACTAGGCGAGCAGCGATGCGTAGCGCGACAAGTCGACGTTGCCGCCGCTGATCACGATGCCCACGCGCTGACCCGCGATGGCCTTTGCTGCTGCGATGGCGCCCGCGAAGGCGAGGCACCCCGTCGGCTCCACCACCATCTTCATGCGCTCGGCGAAGAAGCGCATGGCCTCGACGAGCTGCTCGTCCGTCACCGTGAAGATGTCGTCCACGTCGCGGCGGATGATGCCGAAGGTGTACTCGCCCAGGTGCTGTGTCTGCGCACCGTCGGCGATGGTCTTGAGCGTTTCGATGTGCACGATCTTCCCGGCGCGGAACGACTGCTGGCCGTCGTTGCCCGCTTCCGGCTCCACGCCATAGACCTTGCAATCGGGCGCCAGCGCACGCGCCGACAGCGCCGAACCCGACAGCAGCCCGCCGCCGCCCAGGCACACGAACAGATGGTCGAGCGGGCCTGTCTCCTCGATCAGTTCCTTCACCGCCGTGCCCTGCCCCGTCAGCACGTCCGGGTGGTCGTAGGGCGGAATCATCGTCATGCCGCGCTCCTGCGCGAGCCGCTTCGTCAGCGCCTCGCGGTCTTCGGTGAAGCGGTCGTACATCACCACTTCGGCGCCGTAGCCCTGGGTGGCGGCGACCTTGGCGGCCGGTGCGTCCTTGGGCATGACGATCACGGCCGGCATCGACAAGAGGCGCGCCGACAGCGCGATGGCCTGCGCATGGTTGCCCGAAGAAAAAGCGATCACGCCGCCCTTGCGCTGCGTGGCATCGAACTTCGAGAGCGCATTGAAGGCCCCGCGGAACTTGAACGCGCCCATGCGCTGGAAGTTCTCGCACTTGAAAAAGAACTGTGCGCCCCAGCGCTCATTGGCGGTGGTCGATTGCAGCACCGGGGTGCGGTGGGCATGGCCTTCAAGCCGCGCGGCCGCGGCGATGACGTCGTCGTAGGTAGGTAGTTGCATGGTTCGAGCTTAGAGCCTGTTGGGGTGGGCTGCATGGCATGGTACGCGTGCCTATTCGGGGTGCGTGCACAGGACACCGGGTGTCCTGTGCACAGTGGGCGCTGTCGTTGTGCCGGCCAATCAACCGCCGCGCTGAACGCTCACGCCGGCGGTGTGCTCTGCGCAGCGAAATACAGGAGGAGCGAAGCGGGGGACATTCGCGGAGCAGAGCACACCGTCGGCGTGAGCGCGCCCTGAACAGCAGCGCAGCACCCCCACGTGGCCCTAAATAGATCATAGACAGGCTCCTAGCGGCGGCTTACGTTTTTTACAGCCCTCATGGGTAAAAACCCGGAATACGCGTCGGCTCCGAAGTCTGTACTCTGTATACAGAGTTCCAAGAAAGCCACCCATGCCCGCCCAGCTCGTCAGTATCGAAGTCGCCCCCGACCTCGTCGACCAAGTCTATCGCGCCCTGCTCGGCGCCATCAGCAGCGGTTCGCTCGCGCCCGGCGAGCGGATCACGCAGGAAGACATTGCGCAGCGCCTCTCGGTGTCGCGCCAGCCCGTACTGCAGGCGCTGCGCCTGCTCAAGAAGGACGGCTTCGTGCACGACGCGCCCGGCCGCGGCGTGCTGGTGGCGCCGCTCGATGCCGAGGGGATGCTCCAGATTTACCAGGTGCGCGGCGCACTCGACGTACTGGCCGCGCGGCTCGCAGCGAAACAACACTTTCGCATCGACCCCAAGCTCATCGAGCGCGGCCGTCGTGCCGCGCGCGGGCGCAATGTCGAAGCCATGATCGATGCCGACGTGGCCTTCCACCAGGCCATCTACGAAGCCTCGGGCAATCCGCTGATCGGCCAGAGTGCCGCCCCGCACTGGCGCCACCTGCGCCGCGCAATGGGCGCGGTGCTGCAGGTCGAGCCGCAGCGCGAATCGCTGTGGGACGAGCACGAAGCCATTGCCACCGCCATTGCCGCAGGCAATGCAGACCGCGCCGCGCGCCTGAGCGAAGAACACGTCGCGCAGGCCAGCGAGGCACTGAGCCGACGACTCACGCAGCAGCTGGCACGCACCGCATCCACCCCCACCCACAAAGGAGACAAGGCATGAAGTTGACCCCCGAGCAACGCGCGCAGTTCGAGCGCGACGGCTACCTGTTCTTCCCCGGCCATTTCTCGCCCGAAGAGACGAAGGCACTGACCGATGCCGTGCCCGAGCTCTACGGCCGGCGCGAGGCCTTCAACGTGCGCGAGAAAGGCTCCGACGCCGTGCGCACGAACTTCGCGGCGCACCTGATCAGCGAGCCCTTCGCCCGGCTCGCGCGCCATCCGCGCATGGTCGGGCCGGTGATGGATCTCTTCGAGGAAGAGGTCTACATGCACCAGTTCAAGATCAACGGCAAGATGGCCTTCGAGGGCCAGGTGTGGCAGTGGCACCAGGACTACGGCACCTGGCTCAACGACGACCTGATGCCCACCGAGCGCGCGATGAACGTCGCGATCTTTCTCGACGACGTGGACGAGCACAACGGCCCGCTGATGTTCATTCCGAGCAGCCACCGCAAGGGCGTGGTCGATGCCAGGCATGACCTCACGACCACCAGCTACCCGCTCTGGACGGTCGACAACGACCTGATCGCGCAACTCGTGGACCGCGCCGGCGGCAGGAACGGCGGCATCGTCTCGCCCAAGGGTCCCGGCCGGTTCGATGATCCTGTTCCACAGCTGCCTCGTGCATGCCTCGGGCAGCAACCTTTCACCCTTCAACCGCGTGGCGGTGTACCTGAGCCTGTGCGCCGTCAGCAACCACATCCGCCGGCACAAGCGGCCCGAGTACATCGCGCACCGGGACTTCACGCCCATCGAGATGCTGCCTGACGACTGCCTGCTGAAGCCCTACCCCGTCGACCTGCCGTGGAAGAACGGGCTGCCCGAGAGCGCACTGCAGACCTCGCTCGAAGTGCTCGACACCGCGGAGGCCTGACCCCATGAGCCTGCACACCCGCCTGCAACAACGCGCCGCCGAAGGCCGCCCCATCCGCATCGGCCTGATCGGTGCCGGCAAGTTCGGTTCGATGTACCTCGCGCAGATTCCGCGCACGCCCGGCGTGCAGTTGGTGGCGATTGCCGATCTCTCTCCCGATGCGGCACGCGTCAATCTCGAACGCGTCGGCTGGAACCCGGCCCGCGCCGCAGCAGGCTCGGTGCAGGAAGCGCTGAAGACCGGCAACACCTGGATCACCGACGACTGGCAGGCCGTGACGCGCGAACCGTCCATCGACATCGTGGTCGAGTGCACCGGCAACCCGGTGGCCGCCGTCGACCACTGCCTCGATGCCTTCGCGCACGGCAAGCACGTCGTCAACGTGACCGTCGAGGCCGATGCCTTCTGCGGCCCGCTGCTCGCGCACAGGGCCAAGCAGGCCGGCGTGATCTATTCGCTGGCCTTCGGTGACCAGCCCGCGCTGATCTGCGACCTGGTCGACTGGGCGCGCACCTGCGGCTTTCCGGTGGTGGCAGCGGGGCGCGGCCACAAGTGGCTGCCGCACTTCACCGAATCGACACCCGAAACCGTCTGGGGCAACTACGGCCTCACGCCCGAGCAGGCGCTGCGCGGCGGGCTCAACCCGAAGATGTTCAACAGTTTTCTCGATGGCTCCAAGCCCTCCATCGAAAGCTCGGCGGTGGCCAACGCCACCGGCCTCACGGTGCCGTCGGACGGCCTGCTCTATCCACCCGCGAGCGTGGAAGACATTCCCTTCGTCACGCGGCCGCAGAGCGAAGGCGGCGTGCTGGAGCGCAAGGGCATGGTCGAGGTGATCTCCTCGCTCGAAGCCAATGGCAGAAAAATTCCCTACGACATCCGCATGGGCGTATGGGTCACGGTCGAGGCCGAGACCGACTACATCAAGAACTGCTTCGAGGAATACAACGCCCACACCGACCCGAGCGGCCGCTACTTCACGCTCTACAAACGCTGGCACCTGATCGGCCTCGAAGTCGGCATGTCGGTGGCCAGCGTGGCGCTGCGCGGCGAGCCGACCGGCGTGGCCACCTGCTGGAACGCCGACGTGGTCGCCACCGCCAAGCGCGACCTCGCGCCCGGCGAAATGCTCGACGGCGAAGGCGGCTACACCGTCTGGGGCAAGCTGCTGCCGGCCGAGCGCTCGCTGCGCCTGGGTGGCCTGCCGCTCGGCCTGGCGCACAACGTCAAGCTGATACGCCCGGTGAAGAAGGGACAGAGCCTGAGCTGGGCCGACGTGGCGATCGACACCTCGACCGGCGCCTACAAGCTGCGCAGCGAAATGGAAGCCATGTTCGCGCCATCGGTCCGGGCCAAGGCAGCCTAAAGGGGTAGGTAGCCCAACCATTGCGCCAAACGGCAATAGCGTAAAAAATCATCTGCACGACACGGACCTCCGTGTCGAAATGACCGGCGGCGGGCCGTCATTGTGGTGAGCGATCCTGCTCAGCAATCTTTTCCGTAATGGAGAGACACCATGCAGTACATGTTGATGTTCTATCAGCCCGCAGCCGAATTCGAACAACGGGACGACGCGTCCTCGAAGGCCTATCGGTCCAGCTGGATCGCCTATGCCGATGCCGTGCGCCAGGCAGGCATTTCACTCGGTGGCCACGGCCTCTTCCCACCCACGACCGGCACCACGCTGCGCGTGCGCGGCGACAAGCGCCAAGTGCAGGACGGCCCCTTTGCCGACACCAAGGAGCAGCTCGGCGGCTACTTCGTGGTCGAGGTGCCCGACCTCGATGCCGCGCTCGAATGGGCCGAACGCGCGCCCTGTGCGGCCAGCGGAGGGGTGGAGGTCCGGCCCGTCTTCATGGCGACAGCCGTTGCGGCTGCGACCCCGTGAACGACCCGGCGGCTCATCGGGCTGCCGAACGGGCGGCGCGCGAGTCGTATGGCCGCCTGCTGGCGATCCTGTCCGCGCGCACGCACGACATCGCCGCATCGGAAGATGCCCTCGCCGATGCCTTCGCGCGTGCGCTCGAACGCTGGCCCGCCGACGGCATCCCCGGGCAGCCCGACGCCTGGCTCCTGAGCGTGGCCCGCCACCGCAAGCTGGACGCCTGGCGTCACACCCGCGTGCAGGACCAGGCCACGCAGACGCTGCTGCTGCTGGCCGGTGAAATGGACGAAGCCTCCACCGAGGGCGCGGCCGTGCCCGACGAGCGGCTGCGCCTGCTTTTCGTCTGCGCCCACCCGGCCATCGATGCGGCGGCCCGCGCGCCGCTGATGCTGCAGACCGTGCTCGGGCTGGACGCGGCCCGCATGGCTGGCGCCTTTCTCACCGCGCCGTCCACGCTCGGCCAGCGCCTGGTGCGGGCCAAGGCGCGCATTCGCGCTGCCGGCATTCCCTTCGAATACCCAGAGGCGCGCGACCTGCCGCAGCGGCTGCAGGACGTGCTCGACGGCATCTATGCCGCCTATGGCACGGGCTGGGACGACGTCGACGGTGCCGATGCGCTGCCTCGTGGCCTCACGTCCGAGGCCATCGACCTCTGCCGCATCCTCTGCAGCCTGATGCCGAACGAGGCCGAGCCGCTGGGATTGCTCGCGCTGATGCTGTTCTGCGAAAGCTGCGCCGCGGCCCGGCGCAGCGACACCGGCGCCTATGTGCCGCTCGACCAGCAGGACCCCTTGCGCTGGGACCCCGACCTGCTCGCGGAGGCCGAACGTTGTCTGCGACTGGCATCGAACATGAAGTCCCTCGGCGCGTACCAGTTGGAGGTCGCCATCCAGTCGGCCCATTGCGAACGCCGCGTGGGCGCGCCGGTGCCGCCTGAAGTGCTGGTGTCCCTGTATGAGGGGCTGCTGGCATTGCGGCCCAGCATCGGCGCCCAGGTCAGCCGCGCCTGCGCCCTCGCGAACGCGCGGGGGCCCGAGGTCGGACTGCGTGCGCTCGAGACCATTCCCGCGGACGAAGTGGCGAGCTACCAGCCCTACTGGGCGGCACGCGCGCATCTGCTCGCGGCCGGTGGTGCGCGCGCGGCCGCACGGCAGGCCTTCGACCGTGCGATCGGTCTGAGTGCCAATGCGGCGGTGCGGGCGTATCTCAACGCGATGTCGGAGCGGCTTTGAGAGCTTGTTCCTGATCTATTCAGGACCATGCTGATGCCTGTTGGGGTGAGCGGCACGGCTTGGTGCGCATGCATTCAGGGTGCGTGCACAGGACACCGGGTGTCCCCCGCAGCGAAATAAAGGAGGAGCGAAGCGGGGGACATTCGCGGAGCAGAGCACACCGTCGGCGTGAGCGCGCCCTGAACAAGTACGCCTATCGAGTCCCTATTCCTGCGGCACCGCCACGGCCTCGCCAACCCGCTGCGCATCGAGCTGACTGCCACCCTGTGTCAGCGACACACCCACCACCGCATTGCCTTCGCCGCGCCGGAAAACGAACTGCGCCCCGATGGTGGTCACGGCAAAGCGGTCGGTGCCTGTAGGCGTGAGCGCGTTGTAGCCGCGGCCCGTCTCGCGCACCAGCAGCTTCGAGTTGCGCACCATGAAGCTCAGCGCCTTGGTCTTCGTGATGCGGAACTCGCCCTTGTAGTCTTCCAGGCGCTTCGGATCGACAGGCACCTCGGCCGTCGACACCGGGTAGCGGCTCTTGCCGATGGCCAGCATCACGGGCTGCATCGGCGCACGCGCGTTGCTGCTGAGCATGATCATCGCCTCGCCGGTGTCGGGCGCGAGCAGCCAGAGTGTGCGGTAGCCCTCTGTCAGGCCTGCGTGCCAGTAGGTGCGCCGGCCGCCTTCGGGGCCTCGCACCATCACGGCATAGCCGATCTCGGCGCCTTCATAGCGCGCCAGCGGCGTGAGCATGCGCGCGGCGGCCGGGCCCAGCGGGCCGTTGGCGCCCGCGAGGATCGCGCGGCTGAAGGTCAGCATGTCGGCGGCGGTGGAACGCAGCGCGCTGGCCGGCGCGTAGGCCTTCATGTCGAGCAGCGGCTGGCGGCGGTCACCGGCGAAGGACGGGGCCATGCGCGAGGCCTTGTCGCCGAGCGGAATCACGGTGTCGTTCATGCCCAGC
>CAMATD010000282.1 GCA_945860785.1 Variovorax sp. YR752
ACACTCAAAGAACAAATCACCGAAGACATGAAGACGGCGATGCGCGCCAAGGACTCCGAGCGCCTGGGCACCATCCGCCTGCTGCTCGCCGCCCTGAAGCAGAAGGAAGTCGACGAGCGCATCGAGCTCGACGACGCCATGGTCGTCGCCATCGTCGACAAGATGGTCAAGCAGCGCAAGGATTCGATCGCCGCGTTCACGACCGGCGGCCGCGCCGACCTCGCCGACAAGGAAGCCGCCGAGATCAAGGTGCTCGAGGTCTACCTGCCCCAGCGCATGAGCGCCGATGAGACGGTGGCCGCCGTGAAGGCCATCGTGGCCGAACTCGGCGCCAGCGGCCCCGGCGACATGGGCAAGGTGATGGGCGTGGTCAAGACCCGCCTCGCCGGCAAGGCCGACATGGGCCAAGTCAGCGCCGCCGTCAAATCCGCGTTGACGGGCGCCTGATGAGCGACAGCAGCAACCCCTCCGCCACGATCCCCAAGGCCTGCGCCTGCCTGGTCGACGCAAGGGGTCGGCTGCTGGTCTTTCGCCATCCCGAAGACGGCAACATGCAGCTGCCCAAGGGCACCATCGAGCCCGGCGAAGCGCCCGAGCTGGCAGTGCGGCGCGAGCTGCTCGAGGAGTCGGGCCTCGACTTCACCGGCGAACTCGAGTCGCTCGGCACGCTGGACCGCGAATGCGAGGCCGGTGTCGAGGGCAACACGCACCGCCATCCGCAGCTCTGGCACCTGTACCTGATGCGCGCCGAGGGCCCCCTGCCCGAGACCTTCGCGCACACCGCCACCGGCAGCCCCGAAGAAGAAGAAGGCCTGGTGTTCCTGTTCAGCTGGCTCGAGGCCGGCGACCCCATCGACGACTTCGCGCTGCCCTACCGCCAGACCATCGAGCGCGTTCGCGCCGCCCTGCAGCCCGTCGCCTGAAGTCCTCGGCGCTCACTCAGGCCATGGCCGCGCCATGTACAGCCCCAGCAGCGCCAGCCCGCTCAGGAAGCAGCGCCGGAACACCGCCACCGACAGCCGCTGCCGCAGCCAGGTCCCGATCACCATGCCGCCGATGGCCGGCACCAGCATCGCGGCCGATCCACCCACCGCCGACATCGGATAACCCCCGTTGCCCGCCAGTCCGATGGCCAGCACCACGGTCGAGGTGGTGAATGAAATCCCCATCGCCTGGATCAGCGCATCGCGCTGGAAACCCAGCGCCTGCAGATAGGGCACGGTCGGCACCGCGAACCACCGGTCACCGCCGTCACCAGCCCGGTCATGACGCCCACCAGCGGCCCCAGCCACCACTCGTGCGCCTCGGGCGCGTGCAACTGCCGACCCGTGAGCCCCCAGAGCGCATAGACCACCAGCGCCACGCCCAAAGCCACCGAAGCCCATGCGCCCCCCGGCACGCCAAGCCACAGCGCGCCGCTCAGCGTTCCCACCACGATCCCCGCCTGCATCCCACCGATGCGGCGCAGCACCGACCGGAAGGTCGCGCGCGGCCCGGTCTGCCAGATGTTGGTGACGAGCGAAGGCACGATCAGCAGCGCAGCAGCCCGCACCGTCGGCAGCCCGAGCCCGACCACGCCCTTGATCACACCGGCCAGAAGAAATACGGCGGCGGCCGCGACCCATTGGCCTGCTGTCAGTTCGTTCGAGAAAATCGTCATTGCCGCCCAGTCTGCCGGCCGGGTCTCCGCCTGAAAATGCGGCATTCGCGCACCCAGCCTCAGGCACAGACTGAGGCTCCCGTGCTACCTTGCGGCCTCACCATGCGATTCGATCTCACCGACCTGCGGCTCTTCATCCACGTTGTCGAAGCGGGCAGCCTCACGGCCGGCGCCGAGCGCTCGCACATGACGCTCGCCTCGGCCAGCCAGCGCGTGCGCGGCATGGAAGACGCGCTCGGCAGCCCGCTGCTCACGCGCCACGCGCAGGGCGTGCGCCCCACCGAGGCCGGCCGCACGCTGCTGCACCATGCACGCGTCGTGCTGCAGCAGATGGAGCGCCTGCGCGGCGAGCTCGGCGAATACGGCCAGGGCCTCACTCAAGGGCCATGTGCGGTTCATGTGCGGCACCTCGGCACTGACCGAGCACCTGCCCGAGGTGCTGAGCCGCTTTCTCGTGCAGCATCCGCTGCATCTCGGTCGACCTCGAAGAACGCGCGAGCCCGGACACCGTCGATGCGCTGCGCGGCGGCCTGTGCGACATCGGCATCGTCTCGGACGCGATCGACTCCGAGGGCCTCGAGTGCCACCCTTTCCGCCGCGACGACCTCGTGCTCGTGATGCCGCGCGGCCATGCGCTGGCGGGGCGCCGGCGCGTCAAGCTGGCCGAGGTGGTCGACAGCGAATTCGTGGGCCTGCCCGCGGACAGCGCGCTGCAGCAGCTGGTGACGCAGCATGTTCGCGCACTCGGCAAGCACCTGGCCTACCGCGTGCGCGTGCGCAACTTCGAGGCCGTGTGCCGCATGGTGGAGTACGGCATCGGCGTGGGCATCGTGCCGCAGACCGCGGCCGAGCGCTGCGCTCAGCGATGCCTGGGCCGAGCGCACACTGATGGCCTGCGTTCGCTCGTCCGAAGATCTGCCGCTCAACGCCCGGCGCATGCTCGAGCACCTGATCGCGCGCCCGGAAGAAGCTACGAAGAAGTAACCGGCCGCCCCTGCCGCGCACGCGCCGCCACGAAGGCATCGAAGGCTTCGCTGCTGGTCTTGCGCGGCACATAGCCGAAATGCTCTTTCAGCGCGGTGTTGAGCAGCACGGGCCGGTAGCGCAGGAAGTCGAGCTGCTCGGGGCCATATCTGCTGACACCCAATGCAGACCCCACCGCAAGCGCCGCCTTGAGCACGCCGGCCGGCCAATCGGTCGCCTGCTTGCCGAGGCGCGATGCAATCTCGTGGATCGTGAGCGCCCCATCGCCCGCGAGGTTGTAGCAACCGGCCGGCGCGCCACCGAGCGCATGCGCGATGGCGCCCGTCACGTCCTCGTCCCACACGAACACGAAGGGGCTCGCACTGCCGCGAATCGCGATCAACCGCTTCTTCTCGAACAGCGCCGTGATCTGGTTGTCGACCCGTTCGCCGAGGATGGTGCCGATGCGCAGCACCGTCTGCGCGAGTGCGGGATGCTTCGCGCGAAAGTCCGCGAGCATCTCCTCCACCTGCCGCTTGTGGTCCGCATACGCGAACACCGGGTTGCCACGCAGCGGCTGCGACTCGCCGATCCACGCCGGGTTGTCCGCATGGTAGCCATAGGCCGCACCGCTCGACGACACCACGATGTGCCGCACGCCCTGCGCCACACAGGCTTCGAGCACGTTGCGCGTGCCGCCCACATCGACCGCATGCTCGAAGGCCCGGTTCGAATCCTTGCCCGGCGTGACGATCGAAGCCAGGTGCACGACCGTGTCGATGACTGTTCGGCGAGGGTCTGGGCTATCGTGGCGTCACGCACATCCTGCTGGCGGTAGACCACGCCTTGCAGCTGCCGCTCGGCCGGCACTTCGCGCACATCGAGCGCCACGAGACGCTCCAGCGATTGCCCCGCCAGCGCCGACAGCACGCCACGCCCAAGGAACCCATCCCCGCCCGTCATGAGCACCCGCTTTGCCGCGGGCATGGCCTGGCTGCCGCTCATGGCGTCGCCGGCTTGCGCCCCCACCAGCTCGCTAGCGCGAGGCCCGCGATGATGTCCCAGAAGCCCCACACGCCCGCCACCACGGCCATGCCGCCCAGCCCGCCGAAGAAACTGAAGATCAGCACCAGCCCGAGCCCCGAGTTGCGGATGCCGACCTCGATCGACACCGCACGCCTGTCGTAGTCGCCCAGCCCCGAAAGCCGCGCACACAGGTAGCCCGTGCCGAAAGCCAATGCGTCGTGGATGATCACCGCCAGCAGCACCAGCCCCACGTAGTCGAGAAAGAAGCGCCAGTTGCCCGCGATGGCGCCGACGATGAAGACGATCAGCGCCAAGAAGCTCACGATGCCCACCGGCCTCTTGATGCGCGCTGTGAGCCCCGGCAGCTTGTGCGAACAGGCCACGCCCAGCACGAAGGGAATGCCGATGATCATCACGATGTGGCCCAGCATGTCGAGCGGATCGAGCGCAATGGTCTTGAGCAGCGCCGACGCCGTCGGGTGCATGCCGCCCCAGAACGCGAAGTTGAGCGGCATCACCACGATGGAGAGCGCATTCGAAATCGCCGTCATCGACACCGACAGCGCCACGTTGCCGCCTGCCCGATGCGTGAGGATCTGCGAGATGTTCCCCGGCGGACAGCAGGCCACCAGGATCATGCCCAGCGCGATGCTCGGCCCGGGCTTGAGGATCAGCGTGAGCACGAAGGTCACGGCCGGCAGCACGATGAACTGCGCGCTGATGCCCACCGCCATCGCGCCCGGCATGCGCGCCACGCGCTTGAAGTCCTCGATGCGCGTGTCGAGCGCAATGCCGAACATCAAAAAGCCCAGCACCACGTTGAGCAGCACCAGCGACGCGGGGTTGAAGTGGAGGCGGATTTCGTCGACAGGCAACATGGCGATGGCCCCGTTCAGGAAGGATCGGTCAGCGCCGCGGCCGCGCTGCGGACGGCCGCGCGGTAGGTGTCTTTGTGCACGTAGTACGCCATGCGCTCCAGCTGCAGGTACTTGAAGCCGCCCGACAGATCGGGCGGCGGCCCCTGCACCGCCGCACGCAAAGCCGCAGCCTTGGGCGACCCCGCGGCCTGCGCGCGGAAGTAGCGCGCCAGCAGCTCGGCCTGCTCGTAGCGCCCCTGCCAGCCGATGCCGCTCGCCTCGATCATGCCGAGCACCGCGATGCTCTCGAAGCGCGGCGAGAAGATGTTGAGGTACAGGCGCGGCGCCATGCCCTGCCAGTTGAGTAGCTCGCGGTCGATGAACGGATAGTGCAGCGCATAGCCGGTAGCGGCCAGGATCAGGTCGTAGTCGCGCGCGCTGCCGTCCTTGAAGTGCACGGTGTGCCCATCGAGCCGCGCGATGTCGCCGCGCACGCCGATGTCGCCATGGCCGACGTGGTGCAGCACCAGCGAGTTCACGATGGGGTGCGACTCATACATCTTGTAGTCGGGCTTCGGAAAGCCGAAGCGCACCGGGTCGTCCGTGAACCACTTGAGCACCGTCGAATCGATCTTCTGCTTGAGCCACGGCGGCAGCGGGCGCTTGCCGCCCAGCGTGTCGGCCGGCTTGCCGAACACGTACTTGGGCACGAAGTAATAGCCGCGCCGCACCGAGATGTCGACGCTCTTTGCGTAGTGCACCGCATCGACCGCGATGTCGCAGCCCGAGTTGCCCGCGCCGACGATCAGCACGCGCTTGTCCTTGAAGCGCTCGGCGTGCTTGTAGTCGCTGGTGTGCAGCAACTCGCCGTCGAAGTGGCCTTCGAACTGCGGGCGCTTGGGTTCGGCGAGCGTGCCGTTGGCGATCACCACGCCCTTGTATTCGGCAGTCTCGATGTTGCCGTCGCCCGCATCGATGCTCACGCGCCAGCGTGTGTCGGGCGCATCACTCACCGGCTCGACGCGCAGCACGCGCGTGTTGAAGCGAAAGTGCGGCCGCAGCGCGAAGCGATCGGCAAAGTCGCTGAAGTAGCGGCGCAGCTCGCGATGGCTCGGATAGTCGGCCACCGTGTCGGCCATCGGGAACTCGGAGAACTCGGTGGTCCGCTTGCTCGAGATCAGGTGAGCCGAGTGATAGACCGTGGAGCGCGGGTTGTCGATGTCCCACAGGCCACCCACATCGCTGTGCGCCTCGAAGCCTTGAAAAGGAACACCGTGCTTCTGCAGATTGCGCGCCCCGGCAAGTCCGGAAGGGCCGGCGCCGATGAGTGCGATCTGTTCGTGAGTGGGTACGTTGTCGGGCATCAGTGGGGCGGATGTTTTTCGGGAAGGCCGGGAATGGCGGTAGCGCCTGCCTCGCCCACGCGCGGCTTGCGCGGCTGCCCGCGCAGCAGGCGGTCGTGCAGTTTCCCGGGCAGCAGGTTCAGCATCTTCGAGAGCCAGCCGATGCGGCGCGGCAGCACGATCTGTTCGCGCCCCGCGCTCACGCCCGCCAGCAGTTGGTGTGCGGCCGCGTCGGCTTCGAGCAGCCCCGGCATCGCGAAGCGATTGCCGGCCGTGAGCGCCGTGCGGATGTAGCCTGGGCTGATGGTGTGCACCGTGACGCCCGTCTCGCGCAGCTCGGCGCGCAGGCTTTCAAGATAGCAGATCAGCCCGGCCTTGCTCGCGCAGTAGGCGCCATTGCCCGGCATGCCGCGCCAACCCGCGATGCTGGCCACACCGACCAGCGCGCCACGCTGCTGCGCACGCATCGGCTTCACGAAAGGCTGGAAGGTGGTGGCCGCACCGAGCAGGTTGATCTCGAGCATGCGGCGCAGCACGGCCAGGTCATCGGCCTCGGCCGTGTCGAAGCCACCCGCCTCGCCCGCATTGGCGATCACGAGGTCGGGCACGCCGGCTCGCGCCATCCATTCAGCAGCCATAGACTGCATGGTCGGCCCACTCGACACATCGGGCGTGTAGACCGCGCACCGCCCCGGCGCCAGTGCAGCCATCGCCTCGAGCTTCGCTGCATCGAGCCCGACCAGCGCCACGTGTGCGCCACCGTCGACCAGCTCGCGAGCCAACGCCTGACCCAGGCCACCACAGGCTCCGGTGAGGACGACGTTGCGAAACGGCAAGGGCATGGGCGATGAGGCTGCGAGTGGCAAAACGCAGCCACTTTAGCCGTGCATCGCCGCCGCGCTCCCCGGCGTTTTCCCTTGCGCAGGTGCGATGCTCCAGTGGACCTTCAGCTGATCTCCACCACCACCTGCCCCGGCGTCACGACGCTGATCACGCCACCCCACATGCATTGGAACGTGCAACCGTCGTGCAATGCAGGCAGTCCGTTCAGCTGCACCATGGCCGCACCGGGCACCCAGGGCACAGGGGTCACCGGCGCGCACGGCATCGGCGTCAACACACCCGCCGCGGCGGCAGTGGCCGATGCCACCACCGGATTCGCGGGGCTTCGGCACAGGCCGAAAGGCGTGATGTTGATGAAGGGCACGCAGTCCTGCACGTTGCCGGGCGGACCGGCGGGCATCGCAGCGACCTTCGGCGTCGCGTTGAAGGCCGAAGGCGCGAGCCCATCGAGCACGAGATCTGGGCACCACTGCACACCTGCATCGGCATTCGCACGCTCCTTCGTCCTCGGACGATTTGCACCGATTCCAGCTTAGCGGCGCACGCGCGGAGTTCAAGCGCCAGGCGGCCGGGTCGCGCTCGGCTACACGGCCGATAGAGGTTCGTCGTACCTCCACAGGTCTAGCGCCGATGGCCTGATTGCGCTCGCGAAACCTCGGGAATATGGTTGCGCTCCCCGATACCGAGGGGATGTTTTTCGAAGGGTGCATGGTGATCGACACAGCGCTTGATTTCATCGCCGACGAGGTCAATGCCCATCTGCGCAAACGCACGGGCAGCGAGCTCGGTGCGGTCGACATCGGGCCCCTGGTCGACGACCGCGGCAACTGGCTCGGGCCGATGGACACCACGCGCCTCACGCTATTCCAGGTCGATGAAGAGCGCGTGCTGCGCGAGCAGATGCCCGAGCGCGCCATCGTCGCGGGCCGCGAGGTGATGCTGCCGCCGCCCCTCAAGCTCAACCTCGTGCTGCTGTTCTCGGGACGCTTCCAGCAGTATGCGCAGGCCCTGCGCACGCTCTCGCACATCATGAGCTTCTTCCAGGCGAGGCCGCTGTTCACGCCGGCCGACAGCCCTGCGCTGCCGGAAGGCCTGGAGCGCGTGGCGCTCGACCTGCTGAGCTACGGCCCCGAGCAGTTGAACCAGATGTGGACCTGCTTCGGCGCCAAGCACCTGCCCTCGGTGGTGTATCGCCTGCGGCTGGTGGCGCTGCAGGACATGGAGCCGATCGGCACCGGTATGCCTGTCACGTCGATCCAGACGTCGTTGCATGGACGCTGACATGGCACCTTTCTTTTTTGTTTGTCGCGGTGTGTTTGAGGTGCGTTGTTCAGGGCGCGATCACGCCGACGGTGTGCTCTGCTCCGCGAATGTCCCCCGGCGCGGCCTAGGGCCGCATGCCTCCTCCTTTATTTCGCTGCGCAGAGCACACCGCCGGCGTGATCGCTCAGCGCAGCGCTTGATCCGCCGGCACAACAGCAGCGCCC
>CAMATD010000283.1 GCA_945860785.1 Variovorax sp. YR752
TCGCATTTCTTCTTGATCAGTTTTTCAATATCGGCCAGCAGGCGGGCGTCGTTGCCGCCACCCACAAAGCTGACCGCCAGGCCCGAGGCCCCAGCGCGGCCGGTGCGGCCGATGCGGTGCACATAGTCTTCGGCGTTGAACGGAATGTCGAAGTTGAAGACAGCCGGCACGTCCTTGATGTCGAGGCCGCGGGCCGCAACGTCGGTGCACACCAGCAGGTCGACTTCGCCGGCCTTGAACGAGGCGAGTGCCTTCAGGCGCTCGTCCTGGCTCTTGTCGCCATGCAGTGCGGTGGTACGCAGACCGTCGCGCTCCAGCGAGCGTGCGAGGCGCGCGCAGCCGAGCTTGCTGTTGACGAATACGAAGGCCTGCGTAATGCCGCGCTGCTGCACGATCTGCTTCAGCGCGCGGCGCTTATCGTCGTCCGCCACGCTGTAGAAATGCTGTTCGACGGTGGAGGCCGTCTCGTTGGGCCGCGCCATCTCGATGGTGACGGGGTTCTGCAGGTAGCTGCCGGCCAGCCGCTTGATTTCGGGCGAGAACGTGGCCGAGAACAGCAGCGTGGTGCGCTGCTTGGGCAGGTAGCTCAGGATGCGCTGCAGGTCGGGCAGGAAGCCGATGTCGAGCATGCGGTCGGCCTCGTCGAGCACCACGTACTCGACCTGGTTGAGCACCGCGTTCTTGGCTTCGATGTGATCGAGCAGCCGGCCCGGCGTGGCGACCAGCACCTCGACGCCCCTCTTCAGTTCCAGCGTCTGCGGCTTCATGTCGATGCCGCCGAACACGACCGTGCTGCGCAGGTTGGTGTACTTGGCGTACAGCTTGACCTGTTGCGCGACCTGGTCGGCCAGTTCACGCGTGGGCAGCAGCACCAGCGCGCGCACCGGATGCCGCGCGGGCGAGGTGGAGGCGTTCTCGTGCTTGAGCATGCGCTGCAGCAACGGGAGTGAAAACGCCGCCGTCTTGCCGGTGCCGGTCTGCGCGGCGCCCATCACATCCTGGCCCGAGAGAACGACCGGAATGGCCTGCTCCTGGATCGGTGTCATGGTCTCGTAGCCCATTTCGGCTACGGCGCGGGCCAGCGGTTCTGCCAGCGATAGATTGGAGAAGGAGCTTGTCATTGAGCTCTCTATTGTCGCATTGCCGCAAAAAACGGCAGTGACGGCGCCGTGACAACGTCCGCGCCGGCGGCATTGCTATTTATTCAATAGCACCGCAGTCAGCAAGCACGGGCGCTCTGCACCCATGAAGCTCAAAGGCTCCGTGCGTTGAAGGTGTCGCAGGACTTGATGTCGCCGCTCTGATAGCCCGCGCCGAACCACCTTTGGCGCTGCGCGCTGGAGCCGTGGGTGAAGCTGTCGGGCACCACGGCGCGGCCTGCGGAGCGCTGCAAAGCGTCGTCGCCGATCTTCTGCGCGGCGTTCATGGCGGCCTCGATGTCGCCCGGGTCGAGCCACTTCTTCGACTCCTGCGAATGGTGGGCCCAGACGCCCGCGAAACAGTCGGCCTGCAACTCGACGCGGACACTCATCGCGTTGTTCTGCGTCTGGCTCAGGCGGCTGCGCATGCCGTCGACCTTGCCGGTGATGCCGAGCTCGTCCTGCACGTGATGGCCGACCTCGTGCGCGATGACGTAGGCCTGCGCGAACTCGCCCGGTGCGCCGAGCTGGTTCTTGAGCGTGTCGTAGAAGCCGAGGTCGATGTAGACCTTCTGGTCGCCGGGGCAGTAGAACGGGCCCATGGCCGATTGACCGGTGCCGCAGGCCGTCGGCGTGACACCGCGGAACAGCACGAGCTTGAGCGCGTGATAAGTGCCGCCGTTCTGCCGGAACACAGCGGTCCACACCACTTCGGTGTTCTTGAGCACGATCGAGGCGAAGGCCGCCTCGCGATCGCCGGAGGGCGGCTTCGGTGCCGGACCTTGCTGTTGCTGCTGAACCTGGGCCGGCCCGCCGCCACCGCTGAGCAGGCTCAGCACGGTGAGCGGATTGATGCCGAAGACCCAGCCTGCGATCAGCGCGACCGCGATGGTGCCGATGCCGATGCTGCGGCCGCCGAAGAGGCCGCCCCCACCTCCACCGCCGCCGCCACCTTCGCTGCGGCGGTCTTCAACGTTGTCCGATTGCTCGTTGCCTTCCCATCTCATCGCAGTCTCCTTGCCGGCTTGCAGAAGTTTGCCGGATCGTTGCAGGATGGTACTTGGCCCGGCCACCGGTTGCGTAACCGGCGGTCAGGACGCGTGAATCAGGTCTTGGGCAGGGTGACGCCGCGCTGGCCCTGGTATTTGCCGCCGCGGTCCTTGTAGCTGGTCTCGCAGACTTCGTCGCTTTCGAAGAACAGCACCTGCGCGCAGCCCTCGCCCGCATAGATCTTGGCGGGCAGCGGCGTGGTGTTGCTGAATTCGAGCGTCACGTAGCCTTCCCATTCGGGCTCGAACGGGGTCACGTTGACGATGATGCCGCAGCGCGCATAGGTGCTCTTGCCCAGGCAGATGGTGAGCACGTTGCGCGGGATGCGGAAGTACTCGACCGTGCGCGCCAGCGCGAAGCTGTTGGGCGGGATGATGCAGTAGTCGCCGTGCATGTCGACGAAGCTCTTCTCGTCGAAGTTCTTCGGATCGACCACGGTGCTGTGGATGTTGGTGAAGACCTTGAATTCGGGCGCGCAACGGATGTCGTAGCCGTAGCTCGAGGTGCCGTAGCTGATGATCTTGTGGCCGGAGGCCTCGCGAACCTGACCGGGCTCGAAGGGCTCGATCATGCCGGTCTGCTCGGCCATGCGCCGGATCCATTTGTCGCTCTTGATGCTCATATGCGGTCGCTGCTGCTGCGGGGGAGGAATGGCGCGAATTGTGGCATGCGCCACCGCCCTGCCCCCGCTGTCGCCGCTCCTGCGGACTACCCCGCCTGCGAAATCACGGTGCGCTCGACCAGCCGGTCGTCGCCCAGCACGATCATCGCGAACAGCAGCTCCTCGAGGTTGTTCGCCAGCGAGGTCTTGCGTGCCAGCAGCGGCGTGGCTGAAGGGTTGAGCACCAGGAAGTCGGCCTCGCAGCCGGGCTGCAGGTTGCCGACCACGCCATCGAGCCCCAGCGAACGCGCCGCGCCGCCGGTATGGTGCCACCACAGCCGCGAGGGCGCGATGCTCAGGCCGGTCTTGGTCTGGCCTTCACGGCCCACGTAGTAGGCCGCGAGCATGGTGTGGAAGGGGCTGAAGCTGGTGCCGCCGCCCACGTCGCTCGCGAGGCCGTAGGGCGACTCGATCCGGTCGGCCGCGCCGAAGTCGAAGAAGCCGCTGCCGAGGAACAGGTTGCTCGTGGGGCTGACGGCCGCGGCGGTCTTGGTCTCGCGCATCAGGCGGCGGTCTTCATCGTCGATGTAGAGGCAGTGGGCGTACACGGCCCGCTCGCGCATCAGGCCGAAGCCGGTGTACACGTCGAGGTAGGAGCGCGATTGGGGGTACAGCTCGCGCACCCACTTCACCTCGTCCTTGTTCTCGGCCACGTGCGACTGGATCCAGGTGTCGGCGTATTTGGCGGCCAGCTCGCCCGCGCCGCGCATCTGCGCATCGGTGCTGGTGGGGGCGAAGCGCGGCGTGATGGCGTAGCCCAGGCGGTCGACGTTGTGCCACTTGCGGATCAGCGACTCGGTGTCGACAAGGCTCTGCTCGGTTTCGTCGCGCACGCCGTCGGGCGAGTTGCGGTCCTGCAGCACCTTGCCGGTGATCATGCGCAGCTGGCGGCGCTGCGCGCTCTCGAAGAAGGCATCGACCGAGGCAACGTGCGAGGTCGCGAAGGTCAGCGAGATGGTCACGCCGTTACGCAGCAGCTCGTCGAAGAACACATCGGCCACTTCGCGCGAATGCGCCGGATCCACGAACTTGCTTTCTGCAGGGAAGGTGTAGTTCTCGAGCCAGGGCAGGAGGCCCGCCGAAGGCGCGCCGATGATATCGGTCTGCGGAAAGTGGATGTGCATGTCCACGAAGCCCGGCGCGAGGATGCGGCCCGGCAGGTGGGTCACTTCGGCATCGGGATGGCGCGGCGACACGGCGGCATGGCTGCCGGCGTCGAGCACGCGCTGGCGGCCGGCACTGTCGGGGGCGACGACCAGGAGGCCGTCTTCATCGAAAACGGGCAGGCCGGCGGCGTCGAAACGCAGGAGGGAGGCGCGGTAGGCTTTTTTCATCGTGGGTGCGGAGGGTAATCCAGCCCCGCGCCGCCGCAATTTCCATGCGCATATGAGTGCTATATGCCGAATGCACTCCCGCTACACGCCCTTCAGAGACTCGAAGCCGGCCGCCGCAGCCTTGAAGTCGACATCGACGATCTGGTATTCGGCGACGTCGGCCTTCACGTACGAGTCTTCGGCCAGGATCTGAAGCAGCGCCGGCTTGTCCAGGTTCTTCGCGCCGATCACGCCGCCCAGGCCGCTCTTCTTCGGTCCGGCGAAGAGGAAGTGGCCCTCCTTCAGGTGGTGCGCGACCCACTCGCCGTGCGCCTTGATGTGCGGTTCGACCTGTGCGGGCGCCTTGATGTAGCTGACGATCAACAAAAGCATGGTGCGATCTCCTTTGAAAAACAGACAGGTGCTCAGTCGCGCGGCAGTGCGCGCGACTGGATGTCGAAGGGCACGCCGTTCGGCACGGCCCCGTCGCCGTCCTTGCGCTTGGTCAGCAGCGCGTACTTCGATTCGATGAAATAGACGCGGTCGCCCAGCACCGCGCCCGACGACGGGTCGTTGAGCCCCGCCACCACCGTCTGCAGGCCCAGCTTCGCGCCATCGATGCGCGCCACCGTGACCTGCCCGCCGTAAGGCCCGTCGCCGAAGGCATTGCTCTCGAACAGCACGAGCCGGCCGGGCTTCCAGGCGCGGATCGCGTCGACGTTCTTCATCACGCGCGGCGCCTCGATGCGCGTGACCTCGCCGGCCTGGCCGCCAGCGCCGAGGTCGATGCGCAGCAGGTAGGACGCCGCGGCCACGAGGCTCACGTAGACGTTGCGCCCGCCATCGATAGCAATGCCGTTCAGTCCCTTGTAGGGGCCCGGGCCGGCCAGCGCCGGATCTTCCTTCCACACCGTGAGCGCGGCGGCGCCCGGCGCGAGCCGCAGCACGCGCGGGTGATAGGAGTCGGTCACGTAGAGGTTGCCGGCCGCGTCCTGCGCCATGTCGTTGCAGTAGCCGTCATCGGGCATCGCATAGCTCGCGTGCGGCGCGCCCGTGGCCAGGTCGTAGCGCTTGAGCGCGCTCGGCATCTGCGGCACGGTGGTGAAGCCGCTGCTCGATCTCTCGGCCGTGATGGTCGGCAAGCACATCCGCGCGCTCGAAGACCGGCTCGGCGCGCGCCTGCTCGAGCGCACCACCCGGCGCCATGCGCTGACCGAGATCGGCGCCGCCTACCTCGAGCGCTGCCGCGACGTGCTCGCCAGCGTGCACACGGCCGACGGCGTGGCCGAGTCGCTGCGCGCCATGCCACAGGGTGTGCTGCGCGTGACGGCGCCGGTGGCCTATGGCGCGCACCGGCTCACCCCGGTGATCGGCGAATACATCGCGGCCTATCCGCAGGTGACGGTGGACCTGATCCTCAACGACCGCGTGGTCGATCTGGCCGAAGAGGGCTTCGACTGCGGCATCCGCTCGGGCGCTGCGGTCGACGAGCGGCTCATCGCCAGGCCGCTCGCACTGGCGCGCATGTTCGCGGTGGCAAGCCCGGCCTGGGTCAAGCGCCATGGCCAGCCCAAACATCCGTCGGACCTCGAAGCCTTTCCGCTGCTCGGCTTTGCGACCTGGGGCCCGAACCATTCATGGCGCTTCACGCGCGACGGCAAGACCGTGCATGTGCCGGTGCGTGGCCCGCTCAACACCAACAACGGACAGGCGCTGCTGGCGGCTGCGATGGCGGGCGTGGGGGTGATCGTGCAGGCCGATGCGTTGCTCGGCCCCGCCCTGGCCTCGGGCCAGGTGGTTCAGTTGCTGCCCGAATGGGAGCTGCCGACGCGCCAGGTGCACATCATGCGATTGCCCGAGGCCCGGCCCAGTGCCAAGCTGCGCGCCTTCGTCGACCTCGTCGTCGAAAGACTGAGTTAGCTAACGCGTCACGCGACCCTGCACGCCTTCGGCCAGCCAGTTCATCTTCAGGATCTGTTCGTCGTTCAGCTGCGCGCCCTTCGCGATCATGGTGCGGCCTTCGTTGTCGCGCACATCGCCCGCCACAGCGCGAAACGGCTGCAGCTTGCCGGCCGCGATGTCCTGCTGGCGTGCGAGCACTTCCTGTTGCACGGCCTTGGGCACCTGGGTGCCGAAGTCGCCGACGCGGATCATTCCTTCCTTCACGCCGCCCCAGAGATTGCCGCTCTTCCAGCTGCCGTCGAGCACGGCTTTCACGCGCTGCGTGTAGTAGCCGCCCCACTGGTGCGTGACCGCGACGATCTGCGCATCGGGCGCGATCTTGCGCATGTCGGAGTGGTAGGCGATGGCCATCTTGCCGCGCTCCTGCGCCGCGGCCATCACCGCAGTGGAGCCGGTGTGGAAGGCGACGACGTCGGCGTTCTGGTTGAACAGCGCCATCGCCGCATCGCGCTCCTTCGGCGGATCGAACCACGCGTTGAGCCACACCACGACCACCTTCGCGTTCGGGTTCACCGAACGCATGCCGAGCGTGAAGGCGTTGATGCCCTGCAGCACTTCCGGGATCGGAAAGCCCGCCACATAGCCCGCGACGTTCGTCTTCGTCATGCGGCCGGCCGCGATGCCTGCGAGATAGCGGCCTTCGTAGGAGCGCGCATTGGCGGTCGCGACGTTGGGCGCGGCCTTGTAGCCGGTGATCGATTCGAACTTCACGTCGGGGAAGTCCTTCGCCACCTTGAGCGTCGGCTCCATGTAGCCGAAGCTGGGCGTGAAGATCAGCTGGTTGCCCTGCTGCGCGAGATCGCGGATCACGCGCTCGGCATCGGCCCCTTCTGCCACGTTCTCGACGAAGGTGGTCTTGACCTGCGCACCGAGCGCCGCGTCGACGGCCTTGCGTCCCTCTTCATGCTGGCGCACCCAGCCGGCATCGGTGACCGGCGCGACGTAGACGAAGCCGATCTTCAGCGGCGCTTTGGGCGCCTGTGTTTGCGGTTGAGAAAAAGCGGGAGATAGAAAACAGGCGGTCACCCACGCCAGAACGGCGCGACCCGCGAGGTTTTTGTACATGGTGGTCCTCTACATGGCCCCGGAAAAGCAAAAACCCGCAGCCGGCCGGGACGCCCTGCTGCGGGGTGCGGATTCTAGTGCGCCCGCTTCTCTCGCCAGCCCTACCAGCGCATGCGCACGCCCAGGCTTCCCTGGACCCCGGACTTGACCCGGGCATCGCCACCGCTGGCAAACAGCTTGCCGATCTCGCCGTAGACGCTGGTGGCCGGATTCAGCGCGAGCGTGAAGCCGCCCGCCAGTTCGGTCGAGGTGTGGCCGGTCTTGCTCGTGATGTCGGTCGACGCCGCGGAACCGATGAACTGCGCGATGTCGCTGCCCGATCCGCCGCGGTACACGCTCAGCCTGCCGTAGGGCTGCAGCGTGCCTGCCCCGGTCGCGATGCTGCCCTTGATGCGCACGCCCAGGCGCGCGAGCCAGCCGCTGCCCGTGTCCTGCCGCACGCGCGCGCCGGAGATCAGCACATCGTCCATGTTCAGGTGCTGGTGAATCAGCTGCAGCTGCGGCTCGATGCTCCAGCCGCCCGAGAGCGGCAGCGCCTGCCCGACCTCGACGGACGCCGTCGTGCCGCGACCCTTGCCCGAGGCGCTGACCGCGAGGCTGGGCTGCACGGTGTAGCGGTAGCTGCCGGCCTGCAGCACGGCGTCGGCGTAGAAACCGTTGCCGTGCAGGTAGGTGGCGTAGGTTCCGAGGAAGCGTGCACGAAGGCCGTTGGACCCCGCAGCCCCATAGGCGCCATGCGCCAGTCCATCGACGTCGACGTCGCCCTCCAGCTGCCCGACATACACGCCGACGCGCCAGTTCGGATTCGCCCACAGGTCGGTGCCGGCCTGGGCGCCGCTGAACCGGCCGGAGCTGCTGGCCATCGCGGTGCCAGCCTGGCGGATCTGCATGTCGCCACTCACCACGCGGCCCCAGGCGCGGCGCTCGCCGCTGCCGTCGCTGCCGTCGCTGCCGTCGCTGCCGTCGCTGCCGTCG
>CAMATD010000284.1 GCA_945860785.1 Variovorax sp. YR752
CAGTCGGCGATGCGCCCGGCCGTGTCGAACTCGCGCACCTTGGCGAGCACCTGTTCGGTGCTCAGGAAGTTGTTGCAGATGAACCCGGCGAGCTTGGCGCCGATGCGGTCCTTGTTGCTCGGGATGATCGCGGTGTGCGGAATCGGCAGGCCCAGCGGATGGCGGAACAGCGCCACCACCGCGAACCAGTCGGCAATAGCGCCGACCATCGCAGCCTCCGAAAAGGCCGCCACATAGCCCCAGGCCGGATGCTGCGCATGCAGCGCGCTGGCCACGGCATAGAGCACCGCCGCCGCGCACAGCAGGCCGACGCGACACGTTTCATGCCGCGCAGCGCGGCCTCGCCATCGTCAGCCAATGGCGGACGTGGACGCGAGCCGTTCCATGAACAGCTCGCAACGCGCCAGCTGCTCGAGGCTCACGAATTCATCGGGCTGGTGCGCCTGCTCGATGCTGCCGGGGCCGCACACCACGGTGGGGATGCCGGCGTTCTTGAACAGACCCGCTTCGGTGCCAAAGGCCACCAGTGTGGTGCGGTCCTCGCCCGCGAGGCGCTGTGCAAGCAGCGTGACCGGATCGCCGGCCGCACCGAGAAAGCTCGGAATCTCGCAGATGGTCTCGAACTTGAAGCCCGCATCGGGCGCCACCTTCTTCATCGCGGGCTCGATGCTCGCGGCATAGGCGATCACGTCGGCCTGCATGCGCTTCGCGTCGGCGGTGGGCAGATCGCGGAATTCATAGCGGAACTCGGCGTCGCGCGGCACCACGTTGTCGACGATGCCGCCGTGGAACTGGCCCACGCTCGCGGTGCTGAAAGGCACGTCGAAGCCCTCGTAGCGCGGCTCGCTGCGCTCGAAGTCTTCGGCCATGTCGCGCACCTTGCCGATCACGCGCGCCGCCATCTCGATGGCATTGACCGACTTCGGCGTGAGCGAGGAATGCGCCTCCTTGCCGCGCACGCAGCACTTGTAGCGGTACACGCCCTTGTGCGCGATGGCCGGCACCATGCTGGTGGGTTCGCCCACGATGCAGGCGAGCGGCTTGATGCCGGCGTCGCGCATGTCGGCGATGAGTTCCTTCACGCTGAAGCAGCCGATTTCTTCTTCGTAGCTGAAGGCGAAGTGCACTGCGAAGGGCGAGTCGCTCTCAAGAAAACGCTTGGCATTGGAGAGAGCGATCGCGATGAAGCTCTTCATGTCGGCCGAGCCGCGGCCGTAGAGGCGCTCGTTCTGCACCGTGGCGGAGAGCGGGTCGACGCTCCAGTCCTGCCCGTCCCAGGGCACCGTATCGGTGTGCCCCGAAACGATCACGCCGGCCGGCTTGCCTTCACCCAGCGTGGCGAACAGGTTCGCTTTGGTGCGCTCGGCGTTGTAGGTGATGCGGCTCTTCACGCCGCGTGCGGCCAGATGGCTCTGCGCGAGGTCGATCAGCTGGAGATTGCTGTTCTCGCTGACGGTGTTCATGCGCACCAGCGACTGGGCCAGCGCGAGGCTTTGGGGGGAAAGCGTATGGAGCATGCAACACATTGTCCAAGAAGTCGGCACCGCGCGTCGGCTGTTGTTCTGACTGTCATGCGAAGCGGGTACCCTGCGCCTCTTTTGGATGGAAAGAAAGACCATGCGCACCCTTCAGATCGCCCTCACCGCGACCGCCGCCCTGTGCGTTGCGGCCTGCAGCGCCACCGCCCGTCGAACAAGCTGCTGACGCTCGACGGCAATCCACCGCTGGTCATCGCCCACCGCGGTGCATCGGGCTACCTGCCGGAAGAAACGCTCGAAGCCTATTCGCGCGCCATCGAACTCGGCGCCGACGTGATCGAGATGGACCTGGTCTCCACCAAGGACGGCGTGCTCATCGCCCGCCACGACCCCAACCTCGCCATCAGCACCGACGTGGCCAAGCACCCCCGCTTTGCCTCGCGCAAGAAGACCATCAAGGTCGACGGCGAAACCCAGACCGGCTGGTTCAGCAACGACTTCACGCTGGCCGAGATCAAGACGCTGGGCGGCATCTCGACCGATGCCGAGCGGCCGCAGGAATTCAACGGCAAGTTCAAGGTCCCCACCTTCCAGGAGATCATCGATTTCGCCAAGGCCAAGTCGAAGGAAACCGGCCGCACCATCGCGATCTACCCGGAATCGAAGAACCCGACCTACTTCCGCGAGCTCGGCCTGCCGCTGGAAGACAAGATGATCGCCGCCATCACGGCCGCCGGCTGGAACAGCAAGACCGCGCCGATCTACGTGCAATCGTTCGAGCCCGGCAGCCTCAAGTACATGAAGAGCAAGGGCCTGAACACGAAGATCATCCAGCTGATCGACGGCGACAGCGTCGACCTCAAGACCGGCACCGTGACCTTCGCCGTGCCGAGCGACCGCCCCTACGACTGGACCAAGGCCGGCGACAAGCGCAACTTCGATGCCATGGTCACGCCCGCGGGCCTGGCCGAAATCAAGACCTATGCCGACGGCATCGGCCCGTGGAAGCGCTACATCGTGAGCATCAAGGGCACCATCGGCGCCGACGGCAAGCCGGTGGACGTGAACAAGGACGGCAAGATCAACGACGCCGACGCCACCTCGGTTTCGCCCACCACGCTGATCGCCGATGCGCACAAGGCGGGCCTGTTCGTGCACCCCTTCACCTTCCGCAACGAGTCGCGCCGCCTGCCAGCCGACTACAACAAGGACGGCAAGAACGAGTACGGCATTTATTACAAGCTGGGCGTGGACGGCGTGTTCACCGACTTCACCGACACGGCGCTGGCTGCGCGCGCCGACTATCTGAAGAGCATCGGCCGCTGAGGGTTTGCCCGGCACAGTCTTTGCGGGTCACTCCGCAAAGTCATAGACTGTGTCCTATGAAACTCATTGACTCGCTCGTCACGCAGGCGGCCGGCATTGCGACCGTCCGGCGTGACCTCCACGCCCATCCCGAACTCTGCTTTCAAGAAGTCCGCACCGCCGACGTGGTGGCAGGCAAGCTGACCGAGTGGGGCATTCCCATTCACCGGGGCCTCGGCACCACCGGTGTGGTCGGCATCGTCAAGAACGGCACCAGCAACCGCGCCGTCGGCCTGCGCGCCGACATGGGCGCTTTGCCCGTCACCGAACTCAACACCTTCGCCCACGCCAGCAAGAACCACGGCAAGATACACGCCTGCGGCCACGACGGCCACGACGGCCACACGGCCATGCTGCTCGCGGCCGCGCAGCACCTGGCGAAGAACCGCAACTTCGACGGCACCGTCTACCTGATCTTCCAGCCGGCCGAAGAAGGCGGCGGCGGTGCCCGCGAAATGATCAAGGAAGGGCTCTTCGAACAATTCCCCATGGAGGCAGTGTTCGGCATGCACAACTGGCCCGGCATGAAGGCGGGCCAGTTCGCGGTGAGCCCCGGGCCGGTGATGGCGTCGGGCAACAAGTTCCATCTCAACGTCATCGGCAAGGGCGGCCATGCCGCGCTGCCGCAGACCGGCATCGACCCGGTGCCGATCGCCTGCGAGATCGTGCAGGCCTTCCAGACCATCCTCACCCGCAAGATGAAGCCGACCGATTCGGCCGTGATCTCGGTCACCACCATCCATGCCGGCGAAACCAACAACGTCATTCCCGACAACTGCGAGCTGTCGGGCACGGTGCGCACCTTCTCGATCGAAGTGCTCGACATGATCGAGGCGCGCATGAGGCAGATCTCCGAACACCTCTGCGCGGCGCATGGCGCGACCTGCGATTTCCGCTTCGAGCGCTACTACCCGCCCACCATCAACACGCCGGCCGAAGCGGACTTCGCGCGCCGCGTGATGGGCGGCATCGTCGGTCCCGAGAACGTGCTGTTCCAGGAGGCCGCCATGACTTCGGAAGACTTCGCCTTCATGCTGCAGGCCAAGCCCGGCGCCTACGCCTTCATCGGCAACGGCGACGGCGCGCACCGCGACGTGCACCACGGCGAAGGCCCGTGCACGCTGCACAACGCGAGCTACGACTTCAATGACGATCTGATTCCGCTCGGCGCCACCTGCTGGGTGCAGCTGGCCGAGCAGTTCCTCAAGCCCGGCGGCGGCGCCCCATGATCGGCATCGCCGAGGCCTTTTCGCCGCGCTACGCCCCGGCGCGCCAGAAGTTCCTGCAGGCCTGCGTGAGCGCGGGCCTCACCGTGGAGCCGCACGCGCATCCGCTGAAAGAGGCCGCGACGGCGAAGACCTCTCGATGGACGTGGCGCTCGACGGCGATGCCGATGCCGAGCACCTGCTGATCGTCATCAGCGCCTGCCACGGCGTCGAAGGCCATTGCGGCAGCGGCGTGCAGGTGTTCGCGCTGCACGACGCCGAATGGCGCGAGAAGGCGAAGGCCCAGGGTGTGGCGGTGCTCTATGTGCATGCGCTCAATCCGCACGGCTTTTCGTACGGCCGGCGCGTGACGCACGAGAACGTCGACCTGAACCGCAACTTCATCGACTTCTCAAAGCCGGTGCCGGTCAACGAGCCCTACGCCAAGCTGCATTCGCTGCTGCTGCCCGACACTTGGCCGCCCTCGTCCGAGAACCAGGCTGCGGTCGAGAAATGGATCGAGAAGCATGGCGCGACGGCCTACCAGGCGGCCGTGACCAGTGGGCAGTACCAGTTCGGGGACGGCCTGTTCTTCGGCGGCAAGGCACCGACCTGGAGCAACAAGACCATCCGCAGCGTGCTGCGCCGCCATGCGGGCAGCGCGCGCCGGCTGGCCTGGATCGACCTGCACACGGGGCTCGGCCCCAACGGCCTCGGCGAGCGCATCTTCGCCTGCAGGGACGACAAGGTCGCCTACGACCGCGCCAACGCCTGGTGGGGCACGCCTGCGGCGCCGGTCACCTCGATCTACGACGGCTCCTCGACCTCGGCGTTGCTGCGCGGGCTGATGTGGGATGCCGTGTACGAGGAGTGCCCGCAGGCCGAATACACCGGCATCGCGCTCGAATACGGCACGCTGCCGATCACTGGAAGTGATGGGCGCGCTGCGTGCAGACCACTGGCTGCACAAGCACCCCGATGCACCGGCCGACCTGGCCGACGGTATCCGGGCACGGATGCTCGAGGCGTTCTACACGGACACCGATGCCTGGCGCGGGCAGATCGTCAGCCAGGCCCGGCAGGCGATGTTCCAGGCCGTGGACGGCCTCGGCGGTTGACCTAGGTCCGAACCCGTCCGTCCCCCGTCAGCATCGACAGCTCGACGAACTTCGAGCCCACGTGGTTCTTCGCCGAGAACGACACCTCGAAGCCGCCGAACTGCTGCCGGTCGATGGTCTCCAGCCCCGCGATCAGGCTTTCGCGCGTGGCCTTGCCCGGCGCCTTGCGCAGGCCCTCGGTCAGCACCTTCGCGGCCAGATAGCCTTCCATGCTCGAAAAATTGGCGCTGGCGCCGCCGCCGGCCTTGCGCACCGCTTCGGCGAATTCGCGCGTGATCGTGTTGGCCGGGTTGTAGGGCGAGGGCACCACCTGCGTCACCATCACGCCCGCGGCTTCCTTGCCGAGCTCGTCGGCCAGCGCCTGCGTGCCGACGAACGACAGGTTGATGAAGGTGCCGCCATAGCTCGCCTTGCGCGCCTCGCGGATGAACGCCGCGCAGGCCTTGTAGGTTCCGACCTGGACCACCGCGTCCGGCCGCGCCGCCACGATCGACTTCACCGCCTGCGCCACCTCGGCCGAATTGCGCTCCACCGTGGCCATGGCCACCGGCTTCAGGTCCTGCTGCGAGAGTGCCAGCGTCACGCCGTCGAGCCCGGCCTTGCCGTAGGCATCGTTCTGATAGAAGACCGCGATCTTCTTCAACCCCAGGTGGGTGAGCTGCTTGACCATCAGCGCCGTCTCGTCGTTGTACGAGGCGCGCAGGTGGAACACGTTCTTGTTGAAGGGCTCGCGCAGCGACATCGCGCCCGTGAACGGCGCAACGAACGGCACCTTGTCCTTCACCGCCAGCGGCAGCGCGGCCAGGCTGGTCGGCGTGCCGATGTAGCCGAAGAGCGCAAACACCTCTTCCTCGATGAACTTCTGCGTGTTGGCGGCGCAGCGGTCGGGTTCGTAGCCGTCGTCCAAGTTCTTGATCACCACGTTGCGGCGACCCGGCTGGGCGTTGTACTGGTCCAGGAACACCTTGGCGCCCTGGTGGAACTGGATGCCCAGCTGCGCAGCCGGACCGGTGAAAGGCGCAGACTGGCCCAGGACGAGCGGCGTTTCGCCCTGCGCCTGTGCAATGCGGAAACCGCCGAGCGTTGCGGCGGCCCCGATGGCCAAAGAAAAATGCCTGCGATTCATCATTGTGAAAACTCCCCTCTGCGCGTTTGCCCGCACTCAAATTAGACTTGTCCGATGGCCCACGCACCGGACTCCCTGCAAGAAACTCCCCACTCCGAAACCACCACGGTGCTGGGCGCCTGTCCGCACGACTGTCCGGATACCTGCACGCTGGTCACCACCGTCAGGGACGGCGTGGCCGTGAAGCTGCAGGGCAATGCCGTACACTCGCACACCGGCGGCGTTCTGTGTACCAAGGTTTCCCGCTACATCGAATGCAATGACCATGCCGAGCGGCTGGTTCGGCCCCTGAAGCGCGTCGGCCCCAAGGGCAGCGGCCAGTTCGAGCCAGTGTCGTGGGATGCCGCACTGGACGACATCGCCGCGCATCTGCGGTCATTGCAGGGCGATCCGGAAACAATTGTCCCCTACAGTTATGCGGGCACCATGGGGCTGGTGCAGGGCGAGTCGATGGACCGGCGCTTTTTCCACAAGCTCGGTGCCACCCTGCTGGACCGCACGATCTGCTCCATGGCGGGCGGCGAGGCGATGGTCCACACCCTGGGCGCCAAGGTCGGCATGCGGATCGAGTTCTTCGCCGAGGCAAAACTGATCCTGATCTGGGGCAGCAACTCCATCGCCAGCAACCTGCACTTCTGGCGCCACGCGCAAGCCGCCAAGCGCGCCGGAGCACGGCTGGTGTGCATCGACCCGCGCAAGACCGAAACCGCCGACAAGTGCGACGAGCACATCGCGCTGCTGCCCGGCACCGACGCTGCGCTGGCCCTGGCGTTGATGCACGAACTGATCGTGCACGACTGGCTCGACCACGACTACATCGCCAACCACACGCTGGGCTGGGAGCAGCTGCGCGAGCGCGCGCTGCAATGGCCGCCCTCGCGCGCCGCCGAAGTCTGCGGCGTGCCCGAGGCGCAGATCGTCGCGCTGGCGCAAGCCTACGGCACCACGAAGCCGGTCGCGATCCGCCTCAACTACGGCATGCAGCGCGTGCGCGGCGGCGGCAACGCAGCCCGCGCCATCGCCTGCCTGCCGGCGCTGGTGGGCGCCTGGCGCGACCGGGCCGGCGGGCTGCTGCTGAGCCGCTCGGGCCACTTCCCGGTCGACCGTGCCGCGCTGCAGCGCCCCGACCTGCTCGCGGGCCGCCGGCCGCGCACCGTCAACATGAGCACCATCGGCGATGCGCTGCTGGACACGGCCAAGCCGGTGAAGGCCATCGTGGTCTATAACAGCAACCCCGTCGCGGTGGCGCCCGACTCGGCCAAGGTGGTGGCGGGATTCGCGCGCGAAGACCTGTTCACCGTGGTGCTGGAGCAGTTCCGCACCGACACGGCCGACTACGCCGATTACCTCCTGCCCGCGACCACGCAGCTCGAGCACTGGGACATCCATTGCAGCTACGGCCACACCGACGTGCTGCTGAACCGCCCCGCGGTCGCGCCGCGCGGCGAGGCCCGCAGCAACGCCTGGATATTCCGCGAACTGGCCCGCCGCATGGGCTTCGACGAGCCCTGCTTCTCGGACAACGATGAGACGCTGTGCCGCACCGCGTTCGCCGAGAACGCCATCGACTATGCACAGATGCTGACCCAGGGCTTCACCACCGTGAAGCTGCCCGAGGCGCCTTTCGCCGAAGGCAAATTCCCCACGCCCTCAGGCCGCTGCGAATTCTTCAGCGGGCGCCTGCAGGCGATGGGCATGGACGGGCTGCCCGACCATGTGCCCAACTGGGAGCCCGCCGGCAGTTCGACCGAGTTTCCGCTCGCGATGATCTCGCCGCCGGCGCGCAATGTCCTCAACTCGACTTTTGTCAACGTGACGAGCCTGCGCGCCATCGAGGTCGAGCCGCTGCTTGAAATTCACGAGGCCGAT
>CAMATD010000285.1 GCA_945860785.1 Variovorax sp. YR752
GAGCACTCGTCCTTGCGATGCATCCTCTTGCCGCCCCATGACCACCCGCCCACGTCAGCCCCCAGACCCGGGCGCCGCCGTCCCCGACAACATGCTCAGCCCTGCCTTGCTGAGCCGTTGGCAGGGCCTGCCGCTAGGTTGGTTCACCACGCCGGCCGGCGCTTGGAAAAACCGGTTCGCCGCTCCGCACGGTGCATTGGCCCTGCTCGATACCGGCGGCCTGCGCACCCGCTTCCAGCTCGGCGGCCGAACCCGGGACGTCGACGTGCATTCGGGAGGCTTCGGCCTGTTCGGCGCGGGCATCGAAGTGGGAGTCGAACAGTTCGCAGCCTTCGATGCCCGGCGCATCCTGCTGGAAATCGACACCGATGCGCTCGCGCGACGCGGCTTGTGTGACGATGAACTGGCACAGCCGCTGCAACACGGCCAGTTCTTCGAAGATCCGCCGCTGGCTGCCGTGCTGCGGCAGATGCTGCACGAGGTCCGTGAAGGTTGTCCCAACGGAGCGCTGTTCGCCGAATCGCTTTCGTTGGGCGTGGCGCTGCACTTGCGCCGCACCCGCGCAGTCAAGGCAGACGGTCTGCGCGAGCGCAGCAAGCTCGGCCCATGGCAGTGGGCGCGACTGGAGGAGCTGGTCGATCATTCGCTGGCAAGTGACCTGTCGCTGACCGCGCTGGCGGCGGCAGTCGGCCTCAGCAAGCCGCACTTCGTGCGCCTGTTTCGCAATACCACCGGCACGTCGCCCCACCGCTATGTGCTGCAAAGGCGAGCAGAGCGTGCGCTCCACTTGACGCAATGTTCCCCGCTACCGCTGGCGGACATTGCCTTTGAAGTCGGCTTTGCAAATCAGGGACATCTGAACCGCGTGTTCCTTCGCCACTATGGCGTGACGCCCGGCGAGGCGCGGCGGCAGGCGAGGAGGTAGGGCCGCTCGGGCACCGGCACCGCCGGATCAGCGTGATGGGCCGGCTTCGATCCCCAGCGCCTGCCACATGGCCCGGATGATGCGAAACGAACGCTCGTCGCCGACCATGCTGCGCTGCATCTTGTTCATCGCGTAGGCGAAGGTGGTGCGCGCGTCCACGTCGATGAGGACGAAGGAGCCGCCGCCGCCAGACCAGAAGAGGGAATTGGGATCCGGCAGCGGAAGCGACAGGATCGGGCTCGGCAGGCCGAAGCCCAGGCCAAAGCGGACGTGCATGCCTTTCATCGCCAGGTCAGGCCCCTCGATCTGCTGCTCCAGCGCCTTGCGGCACCCGGCCTCCGACATGATCCGCTTGCCCTTGGCAACGCCGCCATTGGCGAGCAGCGCGTGGATCTCGGCGATGGAGCGCGCATTGCCGTGCCCGTTGACGGACGGGATCTCGGCGCCGCGCCAGGCGCGGGTGCGGGTGGATGGCACATCGGTCTGGGTGTCGATGAAGGTGATCTTCTGAATCTCGGTGAGCTGCAGGTCGACCGTGTTTCGCGTCACCTCGAACCTCACGAGGTCGGCCACGCGATGGTCTTGCGAGGCCGGCAGGCCGATATGGAAGTCCGCGCCCAGCGGCTGTGCGATTTCTTCGTGGAACACCGTGCCGAGGCTCTTGCCGGTGATGCGGCGCACCACCTCGCCGATCAGGAACCCGAAGGTATAGGCGTGATAGCCGGAGGCCGTTCCCGGCTCCCACAGCGGCGCCTGGGCGGCGAGCATCGAGGTCACCTTGTCCCAGTCGTAGAAGTCTTCGCCGCTGCAGGCAGGGCGCCAGCCGGAGAGGCCCGCGGAGTGGCTCAGCAACTGAGCGATGGTGATACGCCCCTTGCCGTTGGCGGCGAACTCGGGCCAGTACCTCGCGACCGGCGCCGAGAAGTCGAGCTCGCCCCGGTCGGCCAGCAGGAGCGTGGTCAGCGCCGTCATGGTCTTGGTGACGGAGTAGACGTTGACGATGGTGTCGCGCGTCCAGGGTCGGGTCTTGGCCTCGTCCGCGCAACCGCCCCAGAGATCGACCACCGTCTCGCCATTCACCGTCGCGCAGAACGAGGCGCCGAGTTCTTCGCCGTTCGCGAAGTTGGCCTCGAACGCTTCCCTCGCGCCCGCGAACCGGTCGTGTGCGAATCCGTCTGTCGTGCCTTGGCGCATGCGTGCGTTTCCCCTGATTTGTTGCTTGCTGATCGAAGGGGGCGGATTGTTGCCCGCCCGCGATTGCAGCGCAAAGCCATCGGTTGGCATAGGCCGTCCGTCGAATGCACAGCGGCTTTCGCGCGCCCTAGCATTCAATGTGTTGCCGCTCTTCCTGACGCTTCAATGAAAAAGTTCGCCTTCTTCGCTGCCACGGCCTTGCTGGGCCTGGCCGCCTCCGCTGCAGCGCCCGAGAAAGACCACCCGCTGGTCGGCCGCTACGAAGGCTCTGTGCTCGACGGCACCAAGGTCACGGCCTACGACGAGGTCGGTCTGATCAAGGAGCCGTTCCAGAACTGGGGCGGTGGCAAGCCCGACCTGCTGAAGCTCGAGGGCAAGATTTCGCTTTATCACTACAAGCTGCCCAAGGAGCGTTCGCTGCTCGAAGTGCAACGCAACTACGAAGCCAGCCTGAAGGCCAAGGGCTTCGAGGTGCTGTTCACCTGCGGCACGTCCAACGCCTCCTGCTACCAGAAGCGCCCCAACAGCGTGGACACCACCACACCCTACGACTTTGCGCTGGCCCTCGACGATCCCGAGTGGCCCCGACTGGGCAGCGGTGGCGACTACGTGCGCAACTACTTTTCCGTGAGCGGCCGTTACCTGCTCGCGAAGAAGACCGGGCCCACCGGCACCGTCTACGCCAGCATCGCGCTGGCCGAGCACAACGCCGACGTGGGCAACCACGCCTTCGTGCGCGTGGTCGAGAGCAAGGCCATGGAGAGCGACAAGATCGTGTTCGTCGATGCCTCGGCCATGCAGAAGAGCCTGGCCGAGACGGGGCGCATCAAGCTCTACGGCATCCAGTTCGACCTCGACAAGGACGTGATCCGGCCCGAGTCGCAGCCGACGCTCGACGAGATGACCAAGCTGATGCGGACCAACCCGCCGCTGAAGCTCTCGGTGGTGGGGCACACCGATGCGCAAGGGGAGGCGAAGCACAACGACGACCTCTCGAAGCGGCGGGCGCTCGCGGTGATCGCCGTGCTGGTGAAGGCAGGGGTGGACCCGCGCCGCTTCACCACGCGCGGCGCCGGTGCGGCCGAACCGGTGGCGCCGAACGACAACGAAGCCGGGCGGGCGAAGAACCGGCGTGTCGAACTGATCCGGCTTTGAGCCGGCGACGAAACCCTCTCAAATGACGGGCACGCTCGTTTCCTTCAGCACGCGCAGCACGAAGTGCGATTTGCTGTGGCGGATGCCGGGGATCTTGTAGAGCTTCTCGCGCAGCAGCCGCTCGTAGTCGCGCGTGTCGCGCACCGCGATGCGGATGTAGTAGTCGTAGTCGCCCGACACCAAGTACGCCTCCTGGATCTCCGGAATGGTCGCGAGCACGCGGCCGAAGTCGTAGAGCGTTTCGTCGGTGTGGCTCTCCAGCGTGACCTGCACGATCACCGAGTCGTGGTAGCCGAGCTTGGCCGGGTCCACGTCGATGGTGTAGCGCTTGATCACGCCCTGGGCCTCGAGCTTCTTGATGCGCGTCCAGCAGCTGGTGGGCGACAGGCCGACCTCGGTGCCGATCTCCTGCAGGGTCTTGCGCGAGTCGAGCAGCAGCACCCGGAGGATCGCCATATCGATCTTGTCGAGAGATCCTTCTTCATTTGAAGCTGTTTTCCGATTGGTTTTCATAAATTTGACCAGAAGAGCCAAAAGAAAGAAGCAAATTCTGCATCAGAACCGGAAGAATCGACGGCATGCGACTGCTCGATCCAACCCTTCTGCCCCTCACGCCTTCCCTGTCCCTCCACTCCGAGGCCACGCCCCGCGTGCGCAACGGGGCCGAGGCCCTGCTCGACACGCTGGTCGAGTGCGGTGTCGACACCATCTTCGGCTACCCTGGCGGCGCTGCGCTGCCGCTCTACGACGCGCTGCACGGCGAGCCGCGGCTGCGCCATGTGCTGGTGCGGCACGAGCAGGCGGCGGTCATGCGGCCGAGGGCTATGCGCGCAGCACGGGGCGCGTGGGCGTGGTGCTGGTCACTTCGGGGCCAGGCGTGGGCAACACCATCACGGGGCTGCTCGATGCAATCAGCGATTCGGTGCCGGTGCTGTGTATCAGCGGCCAGGTCGCGACCGCGGTGATCGGCACCCAGGCTTTCCAGGAGAGCGACGCGCTCGGCATGTCGCGCCCGGTGACCAAGTGGAACCAGCAGGTGCGCGCGGCGGACGATGTGCCGTCGCTGGTGCGCCGCGCGCTGGAGATCGCCGCGTCAGGCCGGCCGGGGCCGGTGCTGCTCGATGTGCCGAAGGACATCCAGCTGATGCGCCTGGGCCGCGGCGCCCCATCGAAGCCGTTGCGCGCATTACGCACGGGCAGGGCGGTGCTGCCGCCGAAGGCGATGCTGCAGCGCGCGGCCGATCTGTTGTCGACGGCGCGCCGTCCTGTGCTCTATGGCGGTGGCGGGTTGATCAACTCGGGGCCGGCCGCCTGCGAGGCCTTCGCGCAGCTGGTGCACCGCCTGCATGCGCCCTGCACGCTGACGCTGATGGGGCTCGGCGCCTTCCCCGCGTCCGACCCGAAGTTCATCGGCATGCTGGGCATGCACGGCATGCTGGAAGCGAATCTCGCGATGCACGAGGCCGACCTCGTGGTGTGCGTCGGCGCGCGCTTCGATGACCGCGTGACCGGCAAGCTCGACGAGTTTTGCCCGCACGCACGCAAGATCCACATCGACATCGACCCCGGCAGCATCAACAAGGTGGTGCAGGTCGATGTGCCGATGGTGGGCGATTGCGGCGCGATCCTCGATGCCGTGCTCGCGCTGCTGCCTGCAGAGGGCTTCGCGCCCGAGCGTCTTGCGCCTTGGTGGGAACGCATCGAGCGCTGGCGTTCCGAAGACTGCTTGCGTTTCGAGCCGCGCAGCGACGCGATCCTGCCGCAGCAGCTGATGTCGTCCCTGCAGCAGGCCATCGCCGGCCGCGGCGCCATCGTGTCCACCGATGTGGGCCAGCAATCAGATGTGGGTCGCGCAGTACCTGCGTTTCGACAGCCCGCGCCACTGGCTCACCTCGGGCGGTGCAGGCACCATGGGCTACGGACTGCCCGCCGCCATCGGCGCGCAGATCGGGGACCCCGAGGCACTCACCGTGTGCGTCAGCGGCGATGCCTCGGTGCTGATGAACATCCAGGAACTGTCCACCGCCATGCAGCACCGCACGCCGGTGAAGCTGGTGCTGTGCAACAACGGCTACATGGGCATGGTGCGCCAGTGGCAGGAGCTCAACCACGGCAACCGGTGGAGCCACAGCTGGAACGAGGCGCTGCCCGATTTCGTGGCGCTGGCCAAGGCCTTCGGCTGGGGTGCGCGTCGCGTGTCGAACCCGGCCGAGCTGGAAGCCGCGTTGGCCGAATGCCTGGCGAGTGAAGGGCCGTTCTTCCTCGATGTGCAGGTCGCGGCGCAGGAGAACTGCTTTCCGATGATGCCGTCGGGGCATGGGCATCACCGGGTGATGCTGGCGAAGGATCGCTGGTATGAAGAGGCTTGATGGTTTTTAGTGCAAGGGCCGCGTTGGGGCGCTGCTGTTCGGGGGAGCGATCACGCCGACGGTGTGCTCTGCTCCGCGAATGTCCCCCGCTTCGCTCCTCCTTTATTTCGCTGCGGGGGACACCCGGTGTCCTGTGCACGCACCCCGAACTGACCGCGCACCTCACCTCAACAGGCATCTCCACGGCCCTGAATAGATCGCGAACAGGCTCTAAGGAGCGCGATGCGGCATGACCACGAACTTCGGGTCCAGCTGCTCCATTGCAAATTCCCGGACATGGTCGACGAAGGCGCCCACAAGCATCGAGGAAGAACGCCGCGCCGGAGTGAGTACGGAAAATTCCGTCACCATGACCGGATCGAAGGGGAGAAAGGTGAGCCCACGCCCGCCGTGTTCCAACGCCGTGATCGCGTCCACCAGCGAGACACCCAGGCCGGCCGCCACCATCGCGCAGACGCCGGCTGAAACCTGCGTCTCGACCTGGAGTTTTCGTTCGATGCCGTAAGCAGCGAAGAGGGCATCGATGTGCAGCCGTGATTCGAGTGCATGCGGGTGCGACACGAAATGCTCGCCCGAGAGATCGGCCGGACGAATCACTTTTCTCTTTGCAAGCCTGGGCCCGCTCGGCATCACGCAGATGCATGCGCGTTGCGATCAACCGTGCACCGTGCGTGCTCGAGTGACTCATCGGGAGGATGACAAAGCCCACGTCGCAGCGCTCGCCGACCACCAGGTCGACCACCGTCCGTGACGAATGGTTGGCCAGCGACACGCGGATGTCGCTGTGCGTCTTCAGAAAACTGGCGATGGCGCGCGGCAGGAACGAGCCCGCCAGCGCCGGCGCCGAAGCGATCCGCAGCGCGTCACGCTGCAGCGAACGGATCTCGTCGGCAGTTCGCGCGATCCGCTCCATGCCGATCAGGGAGCGCTCGACCTCCTCGCTCAGCGCCTCGGCTTCCGCAGTGGGTTGCAGGCGCCCTCGCACGCGCAGGAAAAGCGCGAACCCCACGCTTTCCTCCAGGTCGGCCACCAGCCGCGTGACTGCCGGCTGCGACACGTGCAGCGACTCGGCCGCGCGGGTCACGGTTTGCCACCGCATCACGGCGCGGAACGCCTCCAATTGACGGATCTTCATGTGCTCGATTCCATCAGCGAATGTTATGGCCTTCTGAAAAAAAAACGATTGTTCAGTTCGAGATCGAATGGCTAATCTGCGATCTGCGAGTGACAGTAGCCGAAAAATCCAATCTGGTGCGCCATAAGAAAGACGCCTCATGTTAGGGAAAACGTCAACTTCTTGGTGCGAAAAAAAGGAAATCCCATGATGCTTCGTCCCGTTTCCGCAGCCGTGAATGCAGCGCTCTGTACCGCGCTGGCATTCGGCGGCTTGACCGCAGCGACCACGCGTTGGCCGAGCCGACCACGCTCTATGTCGGTTCCTACGGCGGGTCGACCGAGAAGGCCTTCAAGGAGAAACTGATTCCCGCGTTCGAGGCGAAGAACAACGCGAAGATCGTTTATGTGCCGGGCAACTCGACCGACACGCTGGCCAAGCTGCAGGCGCAAAAGGGCAAGCAGGAACTCAACGTCGTGCTGCTGGACGACGGCCCGATGTACCAGGCGGTGCAGTTCGGCTTCTGCGACAAGCTGGGCAACCCGCCGGTGCTGAAGGACCTGTATCCGGTCGCGCGCATGACCGACAGCGCGGTCGCCACCGGCATCGCCTACAACACCGAAGCCTTCAAGAAAGCGAACCTGCCCGCGCCGGATTCATGGGAAGTGCTGACCGACAAGCGCTTCAGGCAGAAGCTCGCGATCCCGCCGATCAGCAACACCTATGGCCTGCAGACGCTCCTGACCTTCGCCAAGCTGCGCAAGGGCGGCGACAAGAACATCGACCCCGGATTCACCGCGATGACGCGCGAAGTCGGTCCCAACGTGCTTGCGTGGGAGCCCTCTCCGGGCAAGATGACCGAGCTCTTCCAGAACAACGACATCATGCTGGCCGTGTGGGGCAGCGGCCGGGTGCAGGCGCTGAAGGACACCGGCTTTCCGGTCCAGTTCGTCATTCCGAAGGAGGGCGCGCCGGCCTTGCTGACGGCCGCCTGCCCGGTGGCGCAGAACACTGCGCCAGCGCTTTCACAGGCCTTCGTCAGCTACCTGCTGACGCCCGAGGTGCAGGCCATCCTCGCCGACACGCAGGGCTGGGGCCCGGCCAATGCCACCACCAAGCTGACACCGGCGGTCGCGGCCAAGGTGCCGTACGGCAAGGAGCAGATCGACAAGCTGCTGCCCACCGATTGGCCGGTTGTCAACGAGAAGCGTGCCGAGTGGACCAACCGCTGGAACCGCACCGTCGAGCGCTGAGCAAGCACGCATGACCTTCCTTCAACTCGATCAACTCGGCAAGACCTTCGGTGACTTCCGCGCCGTGGAGAGCCTGAGCCTCGACGTCGAGCGCGGCGAGTTCATCTCGCTGCTCGGCCCCTCGGGCTGCGGCAAG
>CAMATD010000286.1 GCA_945860785.1 Variovorax sp. YR752
CGTGGGCACGTCGTGCTGGGGCACGGCGTTTCCGGGTACGTTCACGAACACGCTGCGGCCGATATCGTTGGTGCCGATGAGCACCATCACATGCGTCACACCGCTCTGCCCGAGCGCATCGCGCCCAAAGCGCGAGATCCCGCTGGGCCCGGTTCCATCGACCAGCAGGCGATTGCCGCCAATGCCCATGTTGATCACCGCGACAGCGGGCACCAGGGCCGGGCTGTCCCGCAGCCGCATCGCCAACTGGTCCGGGTACGAGCCGCCGCCCGCCTCGGTGCCGCCCGCGCCCTCGGTGATCGAATCGCCGAAGGCCACCACCGTCCGTACGGGCTTCGTGGTCAACACATCGAGGCCGGTCACGATGTGATTCAAGGCCAGGGGCGTTGCATCGCGGAGCTTGGGGGTTGCAACGGCATTGCCGCCGACCACCCAGGTCGCGTTGCTGGGCTGCTGGTGAACGGTTGCGAAGGGCGTCTCGCGATCTAGGAAAGTACTCACCGCCAGGGTTTGTCCCGCCTCGACCTCGAGGTCGACACCGTCGCTCCAGGCCTCCGCGCCCGGCGCGATGGTCATGTTCCTGCGGCCACCGAAGGACAACGGGTGCAGCGTGGCAGGCGAAATGGCATCGGCCCCGGTGCTGCGCGCCAGGCTGGCGGCCGCGATGCGCAGGGGCACCTTGCCGAACCGGTTGGAGAAGCGGACGCGGGCACGCTCTCCGTCCAGCGTCGGCCGCACCTGCTGGCGCAGTGTTTGCCCGCGAAACTGCGCCGTGCCACGCGCAGGAACGGGAGGCTTTGCAGCCGTGCCGAAATTCGGAGGCGTCTCCCGAAAATCCAGCGGCGCGACGGCCCAGCTGGCCACCCATCGCGCATCGAGAGACTGGCGCGGACGATCGTCTTCATGCGGCAGGGCTTGCACGCCCATTGCCAGCACTGCAAGGCAAAGGGGAGCGGCCCAATGCATCGCAATGACTGCGCGAGCGCGAGCCAACCAACGTGAAACCAGTTTCATGCGCAAAGCGGCCCAGTGTACGGAGCCGCCTTGTCCCCTCGCGTTACGAGGTCTACTGCATCGTTACTAGGTGTCTACGTAGGGAGAAACCGATGGCGCCGGCCGCGTGGCGGAGGCCAGGCCACGCACCAGCCAGGTGCGTGTTTCGGCGGGATCGAGCACCGCGTCGATCTCCCGTGTCTGCGCCATGTGGATCGCTTCGCCATTGGTGTACTGCTGCGCAACGAGCTTCTTGAACAGCGCATCGCGCTCGGCACCTTCGGGCACGGCCGCCAGTTCCTTCCGAAAACCCAGCCGCACCGCGCCTTCGAGCCCCATCGCACCGAACTCGCCCGTGGGCCACGCCACGGTGAACACCGGCGCATCAAAGCCGCCGGCCGTCATCGCCTGCGCGCCCAGGCCGTAGCCCTTGCGCAGCACCACGGCGAAGAACGGCACGCGCAGGTGCGAAGCCACCATGAACATGCGGCACACATGGCGCACCTGCGCCTGTGCCTCGATCTCGGGGTCGACCATGAAGCCGGGCGTGTCGCACAGCGAGACGATCGGCAGCCCGTGCGCATTGCACAGCTGCATGAAGCGCGCGGACTTGTCCGCGGCCTCCACATCGATCGCGCCGCCGAGGTGATGCGGGTTGTTGGCCATCAGGCTGACCGGCCTGCCCTCGATACGCGCGAGCGCGGTGACGATGCCGGCGCCGAAGCCCGCACGCAGTTCGAGCAGCGAGCCGGTGTCGGCCACGCCGCGCATCGCGGTGCGCACGTCGTACACGCGCAGCCGGTTCTCGGGCACCACGTGGCGCAGCGTGCGCGGATCGGCGCATTGCCAGTCTTTGGTCGGGCCCTGGAAGTACGAGAGGTACTGCCTGGCTGCAGCGACCGCGGCGGCTTCGTCTTCCACGAGGATGTCGATCACGCCGTTGCGCGACTGCACGCTGCTCGGTCCGATCTGCTCGGGCGCGAAGGTGCCGAGCCCGCCGCCCTCGATCATCGCGGGCCCGCTCATGCCGATGTTGCTGCCGCGCGTGGCGATGATCACGTCGGCACAACCCAGCAGCGCCGCGTTGCCCGCAAAACACCGGCCATGCACGATGCCGACCACCGGCACCTTGCCCGAGAGCGCCGCGAACTGGCTGAAGGTGTGGTTGTTGAGGCCCGCGACGATGGGCATGTCGGTGTCGCCCGGCCGGCCGCCGCCGCCTTCGGCGAACAGCACCACTGGCAGCCTGAGCTGGTGCGCCACGGCCAGCAAGCGGTCGGTCTTGTGGTGGTTGCGCATGCCCTGCGTGCCGGCCAGCACCGTGTAGTCGTAGGCTAGCACGGCGCAGCGCGAAACCTCGGGACCGAACTGCTTCGCGTTGATGCTGCCGAGGCCGGTGACCATGCCGTCGGCCGGCGTGTTGGCGATCAGGTCTTCGAGCGTGCGGCGGCGCGTTTGCGCGGCGATGGCGAGTGCACCGTATTCGATGAAGTTGCCGGGGTCCGCCGCGGTGTCGCAGAGGTCGGCGATGTTCTCGCGCGCGGTGCGGCCACCTTGCGCGTGGCGCTTGTCGACGGCCGGCTTGCGGTTGATGTCGAGCGTGGGCGCGTGGCGGTCGATCACCTTCTGCAGATCGGGGCGGATCGCGTCGAGGTCGTGTTCGGCGCGCGCCTCGGCTTCGACCGCCTGTGCATCGACGGCTTCCAGCCGCACCAGCGACTGGCCTTCGACGAGGTAATCGCCGGGCTCGGCCAGCAGCGCGACCACGCGGCCTGCGACGGGTGCGTGCAGCAGGTGCTCCATCTTCATGGCTTCGAGCACGCCGAGCTGCGCGCCGGCAGGGAGCACATCGCCCACGGCCACTTCGAACTGCACCAGCTTTGCGGGCATCGGGGCCTTGACTGTCAGGGCGTCGTCCGACTCTTCGAAAGCAGGGGCCGCGGTGGATGTGGGCGCGATCTCCTTCGCATGTTTCTCCAGAGATGCCGCAGCCGCCAGCAGATCGCCCAGGTGCGCCTCGACGAAGCGCGTGTGCACCGCCTGCGTCACGAACTCGGGCCGCGCCGCAATCGCGCGCAGCAATGACAGATTGGTCGCGATGCCGTCGATGCGGCATTCGTCCAGCGCGCGCAGCGAACGCCGCAAGGCATCGGCGAAACGGGGCGAAGGCGAATGCACGATCAGCTTGGCAAGCAGCGTGTCGTAGTGCGGCGAGGGTGCGAGGCCCGCGTAGCCGTGCGTGTCGACGCGCACGCTCGGGCCGGATGGCAGGTCGAAGCGCGCAAGCGTGCCGCCCGAAGGCCGTGCGTTGCCTTGCACATCGAGCGTCTCGGCGTTGATGCGCACTGCACCGCAAAGCCGCGCTGCGGCGCGGCGCGATCGGCCTCCACGCCCAGCGCGTCGAGCGGCTGGCCCGCTGCCACTGTGATCTGCAACTGCACCAGATCCAGGCCCGTGACGGCTTCGGTCACGGTGTGCTCGACCTGCAGGCGCGGGTTGGCCTCGATGAAGACAAAGGGCAACGTGGCCGATGCCGCATCAACAAGAAACTCGAAAGTGCCGAGCCCGCGGTAGCTCACCGTCTTCGCCATGCGCAAGGCGGCCTGCGTGACCTGTGCGCGCAAGGCTTCGGGCAGCAAGGGGCTGGGCGCAATCTCCACCAGCTTCTGGAAGCGCCGCTGCAGGGTGCATTCGCGTTCGCCGAGGCTGGCCACGGCCTGCCCGTCGCCCAGCACCTGCACCTCGATGTGGCGTGCATTGCGCATCAGCCGCTCGACATACACGCCGTCGATGCCGAAGGCCGCCTTGGCCTCGGACATGCAGCGCGCATGCGCCTCGGGCAGTTCCTCGGCCTTCAGCACCGCACGCATGCCGCGCCCGCCGCCGCCGCCGATGGCCTTGACCATCACGCCCGCGCCCTGCGCATGCTGCTCGGCGAAGAAGGCCTGCGCCTGTGCGAGCGTCACGGCACCTGCGCTGCCCGGCATCACCGGCACATCGCATTGCGCGGCCAGCGCACGTGCGCGGGCCTTGTCGCCGCACAGGACCAGCTGCTCCGGCGTCGGACCGATGAAAACCAGGCCCGCATCCGCGCAGGCCTGCGCGAAATCCGAACGCTCGCTGAGGAAGCCATAGCCGGGATGCACCGCATCGCAGCCCTGCGCCTTCGCGACGCCGATCAGCGCGGCAATGTCGAGGTAGGCCGAGGGCCCGGTCGCATCGAGCGCAACAGCTACGTCGGCAAGCTGCACATGAAGCGCGGACGCATCGTCGCGCGCATGCACTGCCACGCTGGCAATGCCCAGATCGCGCAGTGCGCGCACCAGCCGGACAGCGATCTCGCCGCGGTTGGCAATCAGAACTTTGGAAAACACGCAGGAACCTTTCAGGGCTTGTCCTTGAGCAACCGCCGCAGCACCTTACCGGCGCCGGTGGTGGGCAGTGCATCGATGAAGCTCACGGCGCGCGGCGCCTTGTAGCTCGCCATGTTGTCGCGTGACCAGGCGATGAGCGCATCGGCTTCGAGCGCGGCACCCGGCTTGCGCACGATGAAGGCCTTCACGACTTCGCCCCTCTCCGCATCGGGCAGCGCGATGACAGCGGCCTGTGCCACGGCGGGATGCTTGATGAGGATCGTCTCGACCTCTTCGGGAAACACGCTGTAGCCCGAGACCTTGATCATTTCCTTGAAGCGGCCGATGAAGGTGAGGTAGCCGTCGGCATCGAGCTTGCCCATGTCACCGGTGTGCACCCAGCCGTTGCGCAGCGTGGCGGCCGTGGCTTCGGGCTTGTTCCAGTAGCCCTTGAAGGTGCCCGGGCTGGTGAGCACGATCTCGCCCACCTCACCCGTGGGCACGTGGGCCTGCGTGTCGGCGTCGACGATGCGGATGGTCACGCCCGGCACCGGGATGCCCTGCGTGCCCCAGCGCGGCGCATGGTGCGGCGTGTAGGTGTCGCAGGTGTGGATTTCGCTCAGGCCATAGGCGGCCTCGAAGGAAGTGCAGTTTCCGGCGTGCGAGCGCCACTGCGCCGCCAGCGGTTCGGTGAAGGTGATGCCGAAGCTGGTCACCGGGTTCATCTTCAGGCTGGCCAGGTCGAAGCTCGCGATGTCCGGCACTTGCATGCAGGCCACGTTCATCGGCGCGATGCTGTACCACCAGCTGCCCCTGTAGCTGGCGATGGCCTGCAGCACGGCGCGCGGATCGAAGCGATGCAGCAGCACCGAAGTGGCGCCACTGAGCACCGGCACGTTGACGCCCATCAGCATGCCTGCGATGTGATACAGCGGCGCGATCGAAAGCAGCACGTCGCTCGGGCCCACGCCGTTGCAGTCGGCAGCGGCGCGCGTCTTGAAGAGCGCGTTGCCGTAGCTCAGCATCGCGCCCTTGGGAAGCCCTGTGGTGCCCGAGGTGTAGGTCATCAGCGCCACGTCATCCATGTCGATGGCCACGGGCTGCGGCCTGGCGTCTGCGCGCATGACGGCGAGAAAGTCTTCGCAGTCCGCCAGCACGCTGCGCCCAGCCTTCTGCTCGGCGGCGAGTTCGGCCGGCGCGGGCAGCAGGTCGGCGTAGTGCACCACGAACACATGCGCGAGTGCGCTCTCGGGCAGCACCTTGCGCACCACCGGCAGCAACGGCGCGGCCGCGACGATCACGCGTGCCTTCAGGTCGTTGACCTAGTAGGCCAGCTCGTGCTCCTTGTTGAGCGGTCCGCTCGGGCAGACGATGGCGCCGATCTTCTGGATGCCGAAATGCGCGACCAGGTACTGCGGGCAGTTGTTGAGAAAGAGCACCACCGGCTCGCCCTTCTTCACGCCGATGGCCTGCAGGCGCGTCGCAAAGGCATCGCTCGCGCGGTCGAAGTTCGGCCCAGCTCATGGCATGGCCGTACCAGATGCAGGCGGTGCGGTCGCCACGCTCGCGCGCATGCGTGCGCAGGTACGCGTGCAGGGGCTGCTGCGGGCGGTCGGGCAATGTCTCCATGGCGTCACTTTCTCAGGGTTATGATAGCCGCCTGCACCGGGCAGGCGCTTGCCAATGGTGCATGGTGCACGAACAATCCTACCCATGGGTATAACTTCCACGACACGGCACAAACCCTCTGGGGCCGACAAGACGCAGGCGGCGGCCACGGCACAACCGCATCTGCCCCAGGGCACGGGCCGCCAGCGCGCGGCCACGCAGGGCACCGACCTGCAGCGCGAGCGCATCCTGCAGGCGGCCGCGCAGCTCTTTGCCGCACAAGGCTATGCCAACACGACCATGGCGCAGATCGTCCGCGCGCTCGGCGTGACCAAGCCCTTCGTGTACTACTACTTCCGCGACAAGCAGGAGATCTTCGAAACGCTCTCGTGGCGCCCCGCGGTCGACTGCTTCACCGCGCTCGATTTCGCGGCCGGCGATCCGCGCCGTGCGAGCGAGAAGGTGCTCGAAGGCATCGAGCGGCTGATCCGCGCGACCATCGCGCACCACCCGGTCGCCTTCTTTCCGTACCGCGAGCCGCAGGTGTACCGGCCCGAGTACATCGCGGCGCAGAAGAAGCTCGCGCACCACTTCTACGACCTGCTCTGCCCGCTGCTCGAAGAGGCGCGACGCGACGGCGACCTCGACTTTGCCGAAACCAAGATCACCGCGTTCGCGGCCTGCAGTCTGCCGGGCTTTCTCTACAGCTGGTACCGCCCCGGCGGCCGGCTCTCGCCCGACGAGGTGGTGGCCGAGCTCACGAAGCTGGCCAGCCGCGTGATCGGGCTGCGCGCCAAGAACTGACAACCATCCGAGAGCCAAACCATGAAGTTCAAGCTTGCGCCACTGGCGCCGATCGCCCTTGCCTCGCTGCTGGCCCTCGCAGGCGCCGCGCATGCCCAGCCGCAGACCTACAAGATCGCCTACATCGATCCGCTCTCGGGTCCTTTCGCCAACGTCGGCGAGCTGATGCTGATGCACACGCAGTACGCCATCGAGGACATCAACGCCAAGGGCGGCGTGTTGGGCGGCACCAAGCTCCAGCTGCTGCAGTTCGACAGCAAGCTCTCGGCGCAGGAAAGCCAGAGCGCGCTGCAGGCTGCCATCGACCAGGGCGCGAAAGCCATCGTCACCGGTGGCTCGGACTCCTCGGTGGTGACGGCGCTGGTGCAGTCGGTGGCGCGCTGGAACCAGCGCAACCCGGGCAAGGAGCTGATCGTGCTGAACCACTCCTCCATCGATCCCGAGATGACCGGCAAGGGCTGCAGCTTCTGGCATTTCCAGACCGAGGCCAACACCGCGATGAAGATGAAGGCGCTGGCCAACTACATCAAGAAGACGCCGGATGTGAAGAAGGTCTACCTGCTGAACCAGGACTATGCGCACGGCAAGCAGTGGGCCAGCTACGGCAGGCAGCTGGTCGGCCTGGCACGGCCCGACATCCAGTTCGTCGGCGAGGCGCTGCACCCGATCGGCCGCGTGAAGGACTTCGCGCCCTACATCGCCAACGTCAAGCAGAGCGGCGCCGACTCGGTCATCACCGGCAACTGGGGCCAGGACATGACGCTGCTGCTCAAGGCCGCGGGCGATGCGGGCTACAACCTGCGCTACTTCAACCACAGCGCGGGCTCGGTGCCGGGCACGGTCACGGCGGTGTCGCAGGCGAAGCGGGCCAGCTCACCTGGGTGGCCGAGTGGCATCCGGGCGAGGCCGACACGCCGAAGGTCGATGCACTGGCCAAGGCCTACAAGGCCAAGACGGGCAAGGACTTTCTCGCGCCGCGCATCGACATGACGCCGCGCCTGCTGGCCGCCGCGATCAACAAGGCCGGCAGTGTCGACACCGTGAAGGTGGCCCGCGCGCTCGAGGACCTGAGCTTCGACTCGGTGGTGGGCCCGGTGCGCATGCGTGCCGAGGACCACCAGCTCTTGCTGCCGCAGGTGGTCAACACCATCGTTCCGGTGGACGGCAAGACGGTCAAGGTGGGGGGGGGGGGAAGGTACGAACTATGGTTTTCGCACCGATGCGGTCTACACCGGCAACGAACTGGCACAGAGCACCGACTGCAAGATGGTCCGGCCCTGAAGGCTTTCTGATCTGGGGTGCGTTCGGGGCGCTCTTGTTCGGGGCGCGTGCACAGGACACCGGGTGCTCTGCTCCGCGAATGTCCCCCGCTTCGCTCCTCCTTT
>CAMATD010000287.1 GCA_945860785.1 Variovorax sp. YR752
AGCGAATCGTCTGCGGCGGTGAGCAACGCACCACACCCGAGGCCTGCTGGTACACGGCAGACCACTATGCGAGTTTCAGACGGATTGCGCCATGAGCGATGAAAACGACCTGAGCGGCGCCCCGAAGCGCTCCGAAGCGCTCCGAAGAAATGATGATGACCATGGAAAGACCAGCGGAGATGACTTTATCCCTTCGTGCCGTACGCCCGAACATCGTGCAATCGATCCGCGCGTTCCGCGTGAACGACCTGCAGGACGCCGCCAACGCGGCCGGCCAGCACTTCCTGTACGCGAACCTGGGCAATGCCCAGACCAAGCAGGACGTGCTCGACCTGATCGCCCAGCAGTTCACCTTCCCGGCGCACTTCGGCAAGAACTTCGACGCGCTGTACGACTGCATGACCGATCCGTTGCATAAATCGGGCCCGCAGCCAGGTTTTGTCATCGTGCTCGAGCAGATCCCGGCCAACGCCAAGTTCGACAAGGAAGCGCGCGAGCAGCTGCTCGACATCTTCCGCGACGCCTCGGACTACTGGGGCGACCGAAAGGTCCCCTTCCGGTGCTTCTATTCTTTTCTGTAGCCCGTTCTGCATCTACCAGCCAAGCAGAACGGGCGAACGAGGCTCAGCCAAATGCTGAAACCCTCGATGGCATCGAAGTCAACACCAACACGGCAGCAGCCGCCAGCACCGAGCCGGCCGGCGAAAAAATGCCGACCGACAAACTGGTCGACGTGTCGCCCCTGGCGTTGCGCATGAGCAGCCCCTTCAATGCGGGGTACTGGCTGGCCGCAGCGTAACTGCAGCCCGTCCCAATCAAAAAGCCCGTCGTCGACGGGCTTTTTTCATGGAGGAACGGCCTGGGCCAGTGCGACGTATTCGGCCACCGGCACCTCCTCGGCGCGCCGCTGGGCGTCGAACTCGCCCGTGAAGCCGTGTTGCTCCAGCCATTTGCCCAGCGTGTGCCGCATGATCTTGCGGCGCTGGCTGAAGGCGACCTGCACGATCTCTCCGAGGCGGGCCGCATCGACCACCGGCGGCTGCGCCAGCGGCACCATCCGCACGACAGCGCTGTCGACGCGCGGAGGCGGATCGAAGCTCTCAGGCGGTACGAACAGCACGTTTTCCATGTCGTAGCGCCACTGCAGCATCACACTCAGGCGGCTGTAGTCGGAGGTGGCGGGCCTGGCCACCATGCGGTCGATCACTTCCTTTTGCAGCATGAAGTGCTGGTCCGCGATCAGGTGGGCAAAGCCCAGCAGATGGAACAGGATCGGCGTCGAGATGTTGTAGGGCAGGTTGCCGACCACGCGCAACGGCGTCGAGGCCTTGGCCGCCAGCTCGCCGAAGTCCACCTTCAGCACGTCGGATTCGATGACGTCGAGCTGAGGATGGTCGCGCAGGCGCTTGGCCAGATCGCGGTCGAGCTCGATGACCGTCAGTCGGCCGAGCCGCTCGACCAGCGGCTGCGTGAGCGCCGCCAGCCCCGGCCCGATCTCGACCATCGCATCACCGGGCTGCGGCGCGATCTCTTGCACGATCGCATCGATGATTCCTCCGTCGGACAGGAAATGCTGCCCGAACCGCTTCCTGGCGATGTGTGCCATCGGATCAGGATTGGGGAGGGTCGCGGTACTCGATGTAGGCGCGCGCGCGCACTTCCTGCGCCCAGGTGTTGTAGGCCTCGCTGCCCTTCTGCTCGCGCAGCGCGGCCCGGGCGGCTTCACGTTGCTCGGGATGGCTCAGCTTGAAATCCCGGCGGGCGACCACCTGGATCAGGTGCACGCCGAAACGCGACACCACGGGGTCGCTGACCTGGCCCGGTGCGAGCCGGTCCATGGCTTCCTCGAACTCGGGCACGAACTGGCCCGGGCTCGACCAGCCGAGGTCCCCGCCTTCCTTGGCGCTCCTGTCCTGCGAGTTGTCGCGCGCAAGACCGGCAAAGTCGGCCGTGCCGGCCTGCAGGCGGCGCTGGAATTCCGCCAGCTGTGCCACCGCCTGCGCCGTGGTGCGCTTGGGGTCATTGAGCAGCAGGATGTGGCGCACCTGGGTCTGGGTGATGGTCGCATCGAGCGAGCCGACCTGGGCCTTGGCCAGGACCTTGAGCACATGGAAGCCGGCACTGGAGCGAACCGGTCCGGCGATGCCATTGACCGCCGTCGATTGCACGGCGTCGACGAACAGCGGCGGATAGCGGTCGGCGCTGCGCATGCCGATCGCGCCACCGTTGGCGCGGTCCGGCGAATCGGAGTTCTCGCGCACCAGCTTGGCGAAATCTTCGCCGGCGCGGGCGCGGTCCGCGAGGCCCTGTGCCTTTTTCTGCGCCGTGGCCACTTGCGCGTCGGTGGCGGTCTCGGGCAGGGCGACGAGCACCTGCGCGAGATTGAGGTTCAGCAAGGCCGTGTCCTTGACGACGGTGTTGCGCTGGTCGCGCAGGTATTCGTCGGCTTCGGTGTCGCTGATCTTGACCTTCGACTCGACTTCACGGTCGCGCAGGCGCGTCAGCAGCAGCTGGTCGCGCAGGTCGTTGCGGAAGTCCGCCAGCGCAATGCCTTCGGCCGCCACGCGACGGCGCAATTCGACCAGGCTGATCTCGTTCTGGCGCGCCACGGTCAGCTCGGCCTGATCGATCGCCACTTCGTCGACCTTGATGCCGCTTTCCTTCGCGAGCTGAAGCTGGGCGCGCTCCAGGATCAGTCGATCGAGCACGAGCCGCGTGAGTTCGTCGCGCGGATAGCGCGCGGCCTCTGCGTTTTCCTTGACCAGGCGCGTCACCCGCGTTTGCACCTCGGTGTTGGTGATCGGCTCGGAATTGACCAGCGCAACGATGTACTCGGCCGCGCGCTGAACCGGTGCCGCCGCGGGCGGGGCCACGGCGCGTGGCGCCGAAGGACCGAGGCGCGGACCGGCGCGCATGATGTCCGTGATGCCGCTGCCAGAGCGGAAGCCCTGTGCACCCGACGTTGCAGCCATTGCCGCGAGGCAGCCCAGGGTGATGATGGAACGGATGTGTTTCATGGCATTGCTCAGTCAGTCGTCTCAGTCGTAGTTGGTGAAGCGGCTCGGCGCTTCGCCAGGTTGGCGCAGGGGTTCGTAGCGCTGGATGTTCTGCCGCAAGGCCTGCATCGGGCTCGATCCGATGGCCGAGAAGCCGACGAATTCGAGCTGGAACATGATGCGGGTGTTGGCCGTCACCAAGCCGGTGGTAATGCGCTGCAGCACCACGCGCCCGATCCAGCAGCAGCCGTCGTACTCGAAGCCGAGCACGCCGTCCGTGAGTTTCTTGTCTTGCAGACTGTAGTTCAGGCGGCCGACCGCATACCAGCGCCCGCCGCCCTGTCCCTTGCCGGGACCGAGGTTCTTGCCCTTGTCGCCCCACAGGTCGTTGATCGGCCATTGCCAGCCCACGTCGAACGACTTGTTGCCGTCGGTCGCGGTCGGCGTGCTGGGCGCCTGGAAGCGGAACGCGGCGCTGAGGTTGTGGTACGGCTCGGGGTTGTAGCGCGCACTGATGGCAGAGCGCGTCGACCGGCGCGTGTCGGGGTTGTACTGGAGCACCGTGTCCAGGCTCCATTTCGGCGTCCAGTTGATCTGGGCGCCCACGAGCAGGTCGCTCGCGCGGTCGGTCACCGGCGTGCCCCCGGGCAAGGTGACCTTCTGGTCGGCGAAGCGCAGCCGCTGCGCGATGCCGAAGCGCGCGGCTTCGGCGCCGTTGGCGGGATCGATCAAACGGGAGGTCACGCCGAGCGTGAGCGCGTTGGTGTCGGAAATGCGGTCGTTGCCCAAGAAGGCATTCTCGGTGTAGATAGTCGCAAAGCTGAAGTCGTTGGCCGCCGAGTCGTAGTTCGGCAGCATGCTCTGGTTGCGGTACGGCGTGTAGACGTAGTACGCCCGCGGCTCCAGTGTCTGGCGGAAAGCCCGGCCGAAATAGCTGGCGTTGCGCTCGAAGATCAGGCCGCTGTCGAGACTGAAGGTCGGCACCGTCCGGCCGGACGAGGTCGGGAAGAAGTACAGCAGGTTCGGGTTGTAGGGCACGCCGCCGACAAAGGTCGTCCCGTTGACGGTGAGCTTCGGAATGTCCGCCTGCGGCAGGTAGTAGTTGTACGCGGTCGTATGCAGCTGCAGCTTCGGAATGACGAAGGAGCTCGGCGTGATGAACGGCCGGCTGATCGTGGCGTTCGCAAAGACGCGATCGCCGTCGGGCTGCGACTGCTGGTTGATGTCGAAACCGGGCTGGCCGCTCAAGATCGTGTTGACGCGAAAGCGCGTGTAGTCGAGGTTCAGCCCGACGTCGAAACCGTGCCAGTCGTACTTGTTGTAGTTGGCCGTGATCTGCGACATGCGGTCATAGGACGGCACGACCGGCGACAGGGAGTACTGCAGCGTCTGGTAGCGCAAGGTGCGCACCGTGCCGCTCCAGTCGTCCTTGGCCCAGTTGAGCGACGCATCGTTGGGCAGCTGGCGCTGCGCCAGCGTCGGTGTGCGCGTGAAGTCGCGCCAGTAGTCGTTGTCGCTGACGCGGTTGATGCTGATGTTGGCCGACAGCGAATCGAGGCCGAGCGCCTTGGCGTCGAAATCCTGGTGATGGGTGGCCCAGATGCCCCAGCGCTTGGTGCTGTTGGGCGCCGCGGTCAGGTCCTTGGCCTGGATGGTTCCGTTGGCCAGCTGCTGGAGCTCGCTGGTGTGCAGGTCGTTGAAGCGTTGGCCCACTAGGCGGTCGCTGCCCATCAGGTCCAGCCGGATGGTGCCGTTGTATTCCTTCTCGAGATAGCGGAATTCGCTGCCGAGATTGAGGCCGCGCTTGCTCATGAGCGTCGGCGTGAACGTGGCGTCGCGATTGGGTGCGATGTTCCAGTAGTATGGCTGCACGATCTCGATGCCGTTGTTGTTGTCGATGCCGATCGTGGGCGGCAGCAGGCCGCTCTTGCGCGCGTTCGACAGCGGGAAGCTCACGCTCGGGATCGGCGGCGTGCTGATGCCCATGAAGCTCAGCCGCGCGTTGGTGGCCACGCCTTCGTTTTCCTCGGTGTCGGTGGTCATCGTGGCCGCGGTCAGCAGCCAGGCCGGCATCCAGCCCGGGAAGTCCTCGCGACGGCAGGTGGTGTAGGTGGCCTGCCGGGCGATCGACACGTTGGCATCGACGAAGTCGATGCGTTGCGCTTCGCCATGCGCGTCGTTCGCCAGGAAGTGATAGCGCACGTTGTTGAAGAAGCCCTCGAAGGTCTCGAGCTTGAGCTGCAGCTCGGGGCCTTCGTACACGTTGCCGGCCTGGTTGACCCGCACGTTGCCCGTGGCCTTGGCGAGGTCGTCGGGCTGGTAGTACTCGAGCCGATCGGCGGTGATGGCGACTTCGCCGCGCCGCAGCGTGGCATTGCCCTCGACCACGGTTTCGAGGTCCGGGCGGCCGGAAATGCGGTCGCCGGTGACAAGGCTGGGCAACTGGCCCCGCTCGGTGGGCGGCACCGTCTCGGTGAGCAGGGGGGTGCGCTTGAGCGTCAGCGGACCGTCCAGGCCGCCGGCAGACTGCGCAAACGCACCATGCGCATGCAGCAGCGCCAGCGACAGCACGGCCAGTGGCAGCGGCGGACTGGCGCGTCGCAGGGCAACACGTCGGCTCATCAAGCCTCCTGCCTGGCCGTTCCGAGGAAAGCCTGCGGCTCCCCCGAGGAGAGCAGCGAGCGCACAAGGTGCCAAGCGTGAAGGCTTTGGGTCGTAGGCATCGGTTCGGAACGAAAAATCGTCGGGGGACGGCGCGGCAGGCCGGCGGGTTGCAGGGGCCGGCAGCAGCCCTGATCGATCGGTGGCCGACCGGAAGGGGTTGCCGCGCCAGACGGATTTGTAGAATCGATTATCCATGACAGCACCCTCGCTCCCGGCCCCATGCCCCGCCGAGACCATTCTCTGGACAGATTCGCAGCGGGCCGAAGTCTTCCGGGGCTGGCTGGCCGGCATTGCCGCTGACCACCATCTGCTGCCCGATACGGTGCGGCTCGCCTCGGCCGATGCGAGCTTTCGCCGCTACTTCCGCGTCGACACCACCCTCCCCGCGGCGCCGACGCGCATCGTGATGGACGCGCCGCCGGACAAGGAGAACAGCGACCCCTTCGTGCAGGTGGCCCAACTGATGGCCGAAGCCGGCGTGACCGCGCCGCAGGTGCTCGAATGGGACCGGCCGAACGGCTTCCTGCTGCTCGACGACCTGGGCCGCGAGACCATGCTCGACGTGATCGACCCCGCCCAGGCGGATGCCAGCCGCCCGCTCTACGACCAGGCGATCGACGCCCTGATCCGCTGGCAGCTGTCTTCGAAACCCGGCGTGCTGCCCCCCTATGACCGGGCGCTGCTGGAGCGCGAACTGGCGCTCTTTCCCGAGTGGTACATCGGGCGCCACCGCGGCGTGGCCATCGAGGGCAAGCTGAAGGAGCGGCTCGAGCGCAGCTTCAGGCTGATCGTCGAGAGCAACCTGGCCTCGCCCAGCGTCTACGTGCACCGCGACTTCATGCCGCGCAACCTGATGATCGGCAATGGCACCACCTTGGGTGTGCTCGATTTCCAGGACGCGGTCTACGGCCCCATCAGCTATGACATCGCCAGCCTGATGCGCGACGCCTTCCTGAGCTGGGACGAGGAGTTCGTGCTCGACATCACGGTGCGCTACTGGGTGGCGGCGCGCAAGGCCGGGTTGCCGGTCGATCCCGATTTCGGCACCTTCTATCGCGCGGTCGAATGGATGGGCCTGCAGCGCCACCTCAAGGTCGCCGGCATCTTCGCGCGCCTCACGCTGCGCGACGGTAAGCCTCGCTACCTGGCCGATACGCCGCGCTTCATTGCCTACATCCGCTCCACCGCCAGCCGCTACATGGAACTGACGCCGCTGCTGCGCGTGATCGACGAAGTCGAGGGCAGCACGGTGATCACGGGCTTCGCCTACGGCCGAGTCTGAAAGAAAACTTGAAAAGAACGCCTGCGACGCCCGTGCAATGGTCGTCCTCAGCTCCTGATTTCATAGCATGCCCCGTTTTCACTGCTCCGTGCCGCTGACCGCCGGCGCCAGCCTAGCGCTGCCGTCCGGTGCTGCACGCCACGTGCAGGTGCTGCGGATGCAGCCCGGCGACGCGCTCACCCTGTTCGACGGTTCGAGCGGCGAGTACGCAGCCACGGTCGAGCGCATGGGCCGCAGCGAGGTCTCGGTGGCGGTCGGCGCCCACCAGCCGGTCGAGCGCGAGGCCCTGCGTGCCGTGCACCTTGCCGTCGGCATGCCGGCCAACGAGCGCATGGACTGGCTGGTCGAGAAGGCCACGGAGCTGGGCGTCGCGAGCATCCAGCCGCTGGCCACGGCCCATGGCGTGCTCCGGCTCGCGGGCGAACGCGCCGAGAAGAAGCGGGCGCATTGGGAGGCCATCGCCATCGCGGCCTGCGAGCAGTGCGGGCGCAACCGCGTGCCGGTGATTCATCCGGTGCGGTCTTTTTCGGGCAACTCGGGCTGGATCGACACCGCCGAGAGCACGGCTGCGCGCCTCGTGCTGAGCCTGGCCGAGGGCACGCGCAGCATCGCCAGCGCGATCGCCTCGCAGGCCCCGAACCGTGGCGTGCTCGTGTTGAGCGGGCCTGAGGGCGGCCTCAGCAGTACCGAGGAAACGGAAAGCATTGCGCGGGGCTTTGCGCCGGTCACGCTCGGACTGCGCGTGCTGCGCGCCGAGACCGCGGCGCTCGCGGCCCTGGTGTCGCTGAGCGGCCCTTAGGGGGTGTTTTCCGCGACGCGCGCGCGGACAAGCTGCGGAAGAATGGTTGCTTCCCCCGTTCATCACGACAAAGAAGGACCTTCCGCCCATGCCTCGTCTGCCCCGCGCGCTACGTCTCGCCCCTCTCGTCCTTGCCGCGCTGTGCGCCGCACATGGCGTCCATGCACAGAGCAATGCCGTCGCGCCCACGCCCGCGCAGGTCAGCCCTGAAGTCGACAGGACCTACACCCAGCTGATGGCCTCGCCCGCGATCCAGAAGCTGCTGGACGCGGTCAAGGCCGACCATGAGCGCGCGGTCGAAGACCTGAAGATGCTGACCGAGATCGAGGCGCCCCCGTTCAAGGAGCAAAAGCGCGCCGAAACGTTTCTC
>CAMATD010000288.1 GCA_945860785.1 Variovorax sp. YR752
TCGACCCCGACCTCACCAACAGCAAGTGCAGCTACTGGCACTTCCGCATGGACGCTGACACCTCGATGAAGATGGAGGCGCTGACCGCCTGGATGAAGGACCAGACCGACATCAAGAAGGTCTACCTGATCAACCAGAACTACTCGCACGGCCAGCAGGTCTCGAAGTTCGCCAAGGACAACCTCAAGGCCAAGCGCCCGGACATCGAGATCGTCGGCGACGACTTGCACCCGCTCGCACAGGTGCGCGACTTCGCGCCCTACATCGCCAAGATCAAGGCCTCGGGCGCCGACACGGTCATCACCGGCAACTGGGGTTCCGACCTTGCGCTGCTCATCAAGTCGGCCAACGATGCGGGCCTTAACGTCAAGTTCTACACCTACTACGCCGTGACCAACGGCACGCCGACCGCCATGGGTGCGGCCTCGGACGGCAAGGTCTACCAGGTGGGCTACAGCCACTACAACGCGCCCGGCCCGGTGCAGCCGCTGATGGGCGAGTTCAAGAAGAAGTTCAACGACGACATGTACACCACCGACATCTACACGGTGTACGCGATGCTCAGCGAAGCCTTCGTGCGCACTAAGTCGACCGACCCCGTGAAGGTGGCGGCCGCGATGGAAGGCATGAAGTTCAAGAGCTTCAACGGCGACGTCGAAATGCGCAAGGCCGACCACCAACTGCAGCAGGGCCTGTGGATCACGCGCTGGCAGAAGGCCGATGCCAAGAACCCCTACAGCCCGGAAAACACCGGCTACACCCTGGCTCCGGTGAAGTACTACGAGCCCTACGTCTCGAGCACGCCCACCACCTGCCAGATGAAGCGACCCGGCGGCGCCTCCTGATCGCCCTGATCGCTGCCTGACCGGTCGAGGCCCGACTTCAACACTCGGGCCTCTTTCTTTTTCACGCATCCGAAAGACCGATGAACGTCGAATTCTTCGTCATCTCGCTGCTCAACGGCGTCAGCTACGGGCTGCTGTTGTGCATGCTGAGCTCTGGCCTTACGCTGATCTTCAGCATGATGGGCGTGCTCAATTTCGCGCACGCGAGCTTCTACATGCTCGGTGCCTACATTGCCTACACGCTGTCGGGCATCGTGGGCTTCTGGCCGGCGCTGTTCCTGTCGCCGCTGCTGGTGGGCCTGCTGGGCGCGGGCTTCGAGCGGTACAGCCTGCGCCGGGTCCACAAGTTCGGCCACGTGCCCGAGCTGCTGGTGACCTTCGGTCTTTCCTACCTCATCCTCGAGCTCGTGCAGCTGGCCTGGGGCCGCTCGACCGTGCCTTATGGCCTGCCGACGCAGTTGCAGGGGCCGCTCTTCACGCTCTACGGCACGCAGTTTCCGAAGTCGCGCTCCTTCATCATGCTGGTGGCGGTGCTGATGCTGATCTCGGTGTGGCTGCTGCTCACGCGCACCCGCATCGGCCTTGTCATCCAGGCGGCGCTCAAGCATCCCGACATGGTCGAGGCGCTGGGCCACAACGTGCCGCGCGTCTTCATGCTGGTGTTCGGCGGCGGCGCCGCGCTCGCGGGCCTCGCGGGCGTGATCGGCGGCAACACCTACGTGACCGAACCCGCCATGGCCGGTTCGGTCGGCACCATCATCTTCGTGGTGGTGGTGGTCGGCGGCATGGGCTCGCTGGCCGGCGCCTTCCTCGCATCGCTCTTGATCGGCATCATCCAGACCTTTGCAGTGGCCATGGACCAGTCGCTGGCCACAGCGCTGCGCGGGCTCGGCAGGACCGTGACCGACCAGACCTTCGGCTACGAACTCCTCAGGCTCACGATCTCGCAGGTCGCGCCGATCCTGCCGTACCTGTTCCTGGTGCTGATCCTCATCTTCCGGCCCAAGGGTCTTCTTGGGACCCGGGAGGATTGACGCCATGACCACAGCCACAACACAGTACTACCGCTTCAAGCCCTGGAACATCGGGCGCTATCTGATCTGGACGCTGTTCGCCATCGTGCTGATCGTCTCGCCGCTGCTGTTCAAGAGCAGCCTGGCACTCACGATGCTCTCGCAGATGGGCTACCTGATCATCATCTGCCTGAGCTACAGCATCCTGCTGGGGCAGGGCGGCATGCTGAGCTTCGGCCATGCGGTCTACGTCGGGCTGGGCTCGTTCCTGGCGATCCATGCGATGAACATGGGCAGCAAGGGCGGCATGCAGATTCCGCTGGTGCTCATCCCGCTGGTGGGCGGCCTGGCCGGCATGTTCTCCGCGATCTTGCTGGGCTTCGTCACCACCAAGAAGTCGGGCACCACCTTCGCGATGATCACCATGGGCATCGGCGAGCTGGTGGCCTCGATGGCGCTGATGTTCCCGAGCTTCTTCGGCGGCGAGGGCAGCATCACCACCGACCGCGTGTACGGCCCGACCTTCTTCGGCTTCAACTTCGGTTCGCAGATCCAAGTGTACTACCTGATCGCCGCCTACTGCTTCGTCTGCACCGCGCTGATGTATGCCTTCACCGGCACGCCGCTCGGCCGCATGCTGAACGCGGTGCGCTACAACCCGGAGCGCGTCGAATTCATCGGCTACAACACGCAGCGCGTGCGCTACTTCGCGTTCATCATCGCGGGCTTCTTCGCCGGCATCGGCGGCGGGCTGGCCTCGATCAACTTCGAGATCGTGAACGCGGCCGACAGCCTCAACGCGATCCGCTCGGGCGGCTACCTGCTGTTCACCTTCCTGGGTGGCGCGGTGTTCTTCTTCGGGCCGATCATCGGCGCGGTGCTGCTGGTGTTCGCGTCGATCCTGCTGTCGGAGCTCTCGAAGGCCTGGCAGCTGTACTTCGGCCTGGTGTTCGTGTTCATGGTGATGTTCGCCCCCGGCGGCATCGCGAGCCTGATCATGATGAACCTGCGGGTCGCCAAGTTCGGCAAGTTCGACCGCTTCTGGCTGTTGTACCTCGCCATCGCGGTGGCGCTGGTTCCGATGGTCATCGGCGCGGCCGCACTGATCGAGATGATCTATCACATCCAGCTCAATGCGGCGATGGGCCCGACGCTGAACTTCTTCGGTGTGGCGCTCAACACCGAGAGCATGGGCAGCTGGCTCGGTGCCGCTGCGATCCTGGCCGTGGGCCTGGCCGCGCTCGAGGTGGCACGCCGCCGCTTCGTGCGGGTCTGGGGTCATGCGCAGGAAGAAATCGAAGCAGACATCAAACGTCGGGAGGCGGCGTAATGAGCGCGCAACACGCACTGGAACTGAAGGCGCTGCGCAAGAATTTCGGCAAGACCGAAATCATCCGCGGCGTGGACCTGGCGGTGAACGCGGGAGAGCGCGTGGCCATCATCGGCCCGAACGGGGCAGGCAAGTCGACGCTGTTCAACCTGATCAGCGGACGCCTCACGCCCACCAGCGGCGAGGTGCTGCTGAACGGCGAGCGCATCGACGGCAAGAAGCCTTACGAGATCAACCGGCTGGGCCTGTCGCGCAGCTTCCAGATCACCAACATCTTCCCGAAGCTCAGCGTGTTCGAGAACCTGCGGTGTGGCGTGTTGTGGCGCCTGGGCTACCGCTACACATTCCTGCGCTTTCTCTCGAACCTGGACGACGCCAACGAACGCACCGAAGAGCTGGTTCGCCAGATTGGGCTGGAACGCAAGCGCGACGTGCATGCGGTGAACCTCACCTATGCCGAGCAGCGTGCGCTGGAGATCGGCGTGACGATCGCGGGCGGCGCCGGCGTCATCTTGCTGGACGAACCCACGGCCGGCATGAGCAAGACCGAGACCTCGCATTTCATCTCGCTGATCAAGCACGTCACGGTCGGCAAGACGCTGCTGACGGTGGAGCACGACATGGGGGTGGTCTTCGGGCTGGCCGACAAGATCGCGGTGGTGGTCTATGGCGAAGTGATCGCTTCGATACGCCGGCGGCCGTTCGCGCCAATGCGCGTGTGCAGGAGGCCTATCTGGGCTCCTCCGTCGCTGATGCGCAGGCGGGGCACTGATGAAGCCTTGCTTTTCGATTCGTCGCGTTGTTGTGTTTGACGTTTGCTGTTCAGGGCGCGCTCACGCCGACGGTGTGCTCTGCTCCGCGAATGTCCCCCGGCGCGGCCTAGGGCCGCATGCCTCCTCCTTTATTTCGCTGCGCAGAGCACACCGCCGGCGTGAGCGTTCAGAGCACTTGTTGATCAGCCCGCACAAGCAGAGCGTCCACTGTGCACAGGGCACCGGGTGCTCCCCGCAGCGAAATAAAGGAGGAGCGAAGCGGGGGACATTCGCGGAGGGGAGCACCCGGTGTCCTGTGCACACGCCCTGACTCCTGCGCACACGCCCTGAACATAAGCACCCCGAAAAACAGATATGTTGACCATTCTTTTCGACGGCATCGCCTACGGCATGCTGCTCTTCGTGTTAGCCGTCGGCCTGGCCGTGACGCTCGGGCTGATGAACTTCATCAACCTCGCGCACGGCGCCTTTGCCATGGCGGGCGGCTACCTCACGGTGTTCGCGATGCAGAAGCTCGGCCTGCCATTCCTGGCCTGCCTGCCGCTTGCGTTCATCGTCGTTGCACTGGCCGGGGCGTTGCTCGAACGCACGCTCTACCGGCCGATGTACGGCAAGCCGCACCTCGACCAGGTGCTTTTTTCCATCGGGCTCGCCTTCATGGCGGTGGCGGCCATCGACTACTTCGTCGGCTCGTCGCAGCAGAACGTGCAATTGCCCGAATGGCTGCGCGGCCGCACCGAGATCGGCGATGGTGCGCTGTTGCTGGGCATGGGCCACTACCGCATCTTCATCATCGCGGTGTGCGCGGTGCTCACGGTGGTGCTGCAGCTCATCCTCTCGAAGACGCGCTTCGGCAGCCGGCTGCGCGCCGCGGTCGACGATCCGCGCGTGGCGGCGGGGCTGGGCATCAACGTCAACATCGTGTTCCTGCTGACCTTCGCGGTGGGCTCGGGGCTCGCGGGGCTGGGCGGCGCGCTGGGTGCGGAGATCCTCGGGCTCGACCCGACATTCCCGCTCAAGTACATGATCTATTTCCTGATCGTGGTGTCGGTCGGCGGCACCTCGTCGATCACCGGGCCGCTCGCGGCCGCGCTGCTGCTCGGCATTGCCGACGTGGCGGGCAAGTACTTCATTCCGAAGATGGGGGCGTTCACCGTCTACCTGCTGATGATCCTGATTTTGATGTGGCGGCCGCAAGGGCTGTTCACCCGCAAGGGAGGTCGTTGAATGAGCGCGCCTTCCTCGTATGAATCGACCCTGCTGCGCACCGCGCGCTGGCGGCCCTGGGAGTTCGTGATCTGGGCGGTGGCCTTCGCGCTGCCGCTGGTCATGCCTTCGCATTCGCTTTTGGTCAACGAGATCGCCATCGTCGCGCTGTTCGCGATGTCGCTGGACCTGATCCTCGGCTACACCGGCATCGTCTCGCTCGGGCATGCCGCCTTCTTCGGTTTCGGCGCGTATGCGGCGGCGCTGTTCGCCAAGCTCGTGATGCCGGACCCGACCGTGGGGCTGGTGATTGCGACCGCGCTGTCGGCATTGCTCGGCCTCGTGGCCAGCGTGACGATCCTGCGCGGCAGCGACCTCACGCGGCTGATGGTCACGCTGGGCACCGCGCTGCTGCTGCTCGAACTCGCCAACAAGCTCGACTGGCTCACCGGCGGCGCCGACGGCCTGCAGGGCGTGGTGATGGGGCCGGTGCTTGGCCTGTTCGAGTTCGACCTGTACGGCCGCACGGCCGCCTAGTATTCGCTGGCGGTGATGCTGGTGCTGTTCCTCGTGATGCGCCGGATCGTGCATTCGCCGTTCGGCGCCACGCTCAAGGCGATCCGCGACAACCGGTTGCGCGCGATGGCCATCGGCATTCCGGTGGTGTCGCGGCTCGCGGTCGTCTACACCGTGGCGGCCGGCATTGCTAGTGCCGCGGGCGCGCTGCTGGCGCAGACCACGGACTTTGCCTCGCTCGACGTGCTGGCCTTCGACCGCTCGGCCGACGTGCTGCTGATGCTGGTGATCGGCGGCGTGGGCTGGCTCTGTGGTGGCGTGACGGGCGCCATCGTTTTCAAGTTGCTGCAGAACTGGCTCTCGGCTGTGACGCCGCAGTACTGGATGTTCTGGATCGGGCTGATCCTCGTGCTGCTGGTGCTCGTGGGGCGTGAGCGCCTGCTCAAGCCGTGGACCTGGTTCGGCGCCGGCAGGAAGAAGGGCGGTGCGGCATGACCGAGACCGTGCTTTCCACGCAGGGGCTGGTGATGCGCTTCGGCGGCATCACGGCCACCAACAACGTCACGATGGAACTCAAGCGCGGCGCGCGCCACGCGCTGATCGGCCCGAACGGGGCCGGCAAGACCACGCTGATCAACCTGCTGACGGGTGTGCTCACGCCGACCGAAGGCCGCATCACGCTGCTCGGCGAAGACATCACGAACCTCGCGCCGCACAAGCGCGTGGCGCGGGGCCTGGTGCGCACCTTCCAGATCAACCAACTGTTCGACTCGATGACGCCGCTCGAAACGCTGGCGCTCGTGGTGTCGCAGCAGAAGGGCATCGCGGCCCAGTGGTGGCGGCCGCTTGGCGGCACCAAGGGCATTGCGGAGCGGGCAGGGCAATTGCTGGAGCAGTTTCATCTTGCCGACGTGGCGAAGCAGCAGACCAGGTTCATGGCCTACGGCAAGCGCCGCCTGCTGGAGATCGCGATTGCGCTGGCCTGCGAGCCGCGCGTGCTGCTGCTCGACGAGCCCGCGGCGGGCGTGCCCGCCGGCGAGCGCGAAGAGCTGCTGCAGACCGTGGCCGCGTTGCCGGCTGATGTGTCGGTGCTGTTGATCGAACATGACATGGACCTGGTGTTCAGCTTTGCCGACCGCATGACGGTGCTGGTCAACGGCACGCTGCTGACCGAGGGCGACCCCGAAACCATCGCCAATGATCCGAAGGTGAAAGAGGTCTATCTGGGCCATGGAGAAAACGCCCATGTCTGAGCTGTTGCGCATCGAGAACCTGAGCGCCGGCTACGGCGAGGCTGTGGTGCTGCACGACGTGGCGTTCGCGCTCGGCGAGGGGCAGACGCTCGCGCTGCTGGGCCGCAACGGCACGGGCAAGACCACGCTGATCAACACGCTGGCGGGCGCCACGCGGCAGCATGGCGGAAGCATCACGCTCGGTGGCCAGGCTTTGCACAAGCTCGCGCCGCACCAGCGCGCCGCGGCCGGCATCGGCTGGGTGCCGCAGGAGCGCAACATCTTCAAGTCGCTCACGGTGCACGAGAACCTCACCGCGGTGGAGCGGCAGGGCAAATGGAATCCGCAGCGCGTGTACGAGATGTTCCCGCGCCTTGCAGAACGCAAGACCAATCTAGGCACGCAGCTCTCGGGCGGCGAGCAGCAGATGCTGGCCGTGGGCCGCGCGCTGGTGCTGAACCCCAAGCTGCTGCTGCTCGACGAGCCGCTCGAAGGCCTCGCGCCGATCATCGTGGAAGAGCTGCTGCGCGCGATCCGCCGCATCACGCAGGACGAAGGGCTGGCCGCGATCATCGTGGAGCAGCACCCGCAGGCGATCCTTGCGATCTCCGACCATGCGGTGGTGCTCGATCACGGCACCATCGTTCACACCGACAGCGCAGCGGCATTGCGCAGCCAGCCGCAGGTGCTGGAGTGGTTGCTGGGCGTGGCGCGGTAGCGGCCCGACGAACAACAAGGAGACAGACAGATGGCGATCCCGAAGACAGTGTTTTGCGGGGGCGTCATATTGGCGACCGCCGTGTTGCTCGCTGCGTGCGGCACCACCACCGGCACGAGAAGCCTCACGCTCGGCGGCAATCCGGCGACGTCTTGCGCAGCCCTCGTCGCGCCGGTCGCACCCGCTGCGATCGGACTGCCGAGCGGCGCTGCAACCATCGATTCGGCAACTCTCGTGGCTGCTTCCGCGCTCGCCGTCGCCGAGCGCGGGCCCAGCCCCGCATCGCGCATCACGCCGGTGACGCCCACGCACTGCAAGGTGCTCGGCCGCATCGCGCCGCTCGATGCGAGCGCGCCGCCGATCCTGTTCCAGG
>CAMATD010000289.1 GCA_945860785.1 Variovorax sp. YR752
ACGCCGGGGTCCACAGGTGCGGATTTTCCATCTTGATCTGGTTGATCAGGTCGATGCCGAAATTGCAGTGCATCGACTCGTCGCGCAGGATGTACTGGTACTGCTCGGCGGCACCGGTCATCTTGTTCTGGCGGCCCAGCGCGAGGATCTGCGTGAAGCCGACGTAGAAAAAGAGACCTTCCATCAGGCAGGCGAACACGATGAGCGACTTGAGCAGCGTCTGGTCGGTTTCGTGCGTGCCGGTCTTGAAGTGCGGGTCGCTGATGGCGTCGATGAACGGGATCAGGAACTGGTCCTTCTCGCGGATCGACGGCACTTCGTTGTAGGCGTTGAAGATCTCGCTCTCGTCCAAGCCGAGCGACTCGACGATGTACTGGTACGCGTGCGTGTGGATCGCTTCCTCGAAAGCCTGGCGCAGCAGGAACTGGCGGCATTCGGGGGCCGTGATGTGGCGGTAGGTGCCCAGCACGATGTTGTTGGCGGCCAGCGAATCGGCGGTCACGAAGAAGCCGAGGTTGCGCTTGACGATGCGGCGCTCGTCTTCGGTCAGGCCGTTCGGGTCCTTCCACAACGCGATGTCGCGCGTCATATTCACTTCCTGCGGCATCCAGTGGTTGGCGCAGGTGGCGAGGTACTTTGCCCAGGCCCACTTGTACTTGAACGGCACCAGCTGGTTGACGTCGGTCTGGCCGTTGATGATGCGCTTGTCGGAAGCCTTGACGCGCTGCGCCACAACAGGAACTGACGCAGGAGCCGAAGCGGGGGTGACCTGACGCAGTGGTGCAGCAGCGCCGTCATCGAGCGTGCGCGGTGCAGACGATGCGGGTTGTGCAATCGACGAAGTCGGAGCGTCCACCGAACGGCCTGCGGGCAAGCCGCTGGTCGATGCGTTGTGGTGCTGCAATCCTTGTTGCATATCCTTTGGTAAGGAGGGCTTGACTTCTTCGTCCCAGGTCAACATAGAAAAATCCAATGCTCAAATTATCGGAGTAACGATGTGACTTGCAAAGTGCTCGTTCACATCGCGCTCCATTTATGTGGTTGTTATGTTGCTCGCATGCATCGCGCGATGTCAGTCAATGCCTTCATTGCCTGAACGTCGCGCGATTTTTCGCATGCATCTCACTGACTCACTGACGCTTCATTGGCATGCTTCGCAGGTCGGATCGTCCACACTGCAGAACGCGATGTCGGTGGCAGGCATTGCGCTCATCTGTGCCTTCGCTGCAGCAGCAGCGGCTTCGAGTGCGCTCATGCCCGAGGGTGCGTCGTTGCCCGACGACACCGCGTTGAGACGGCCCGATTGCACCGTCGACTTCTCGGCATGCGTCGCGCTCTGCGTGCGCAGGTAGTAGGTGGTCTTCAGGCCACGCAGCCATGCGAGCTTGTAGGTGTCGTCGAGCTTCTTGCCCGATGCGCCGGCCATGTAGATGTTGAGCGACTGCGCCTGGTCGATCCACTTCTGGCGACGCGAGGCGACTTCGACCAGCCACGTGGTCTCGACTTCGAACGCGGTGGCGTAGAGCGCCTTCACGTCCTGCGGCACGCGGTCGATCGGGCGCAGCGAGCCGTCGAAGTGCTTCAGGTCCATGACCATCACGTCGTCCCACAGGCCCAGGCGCTTCAGGTCGCGCACCAGGTAGTGGTTGATCACGGTGAACTCGCCCGACAGGTTCGACTTGACCGAGAGGTTGCCGAAGCAGGGCTCGATGGAAGCGTCCACGCCGATGATGTTCGAGATGGTCGCGGTCGGTGCGATGGCCACGCAGTTGGAGTTGCGCATGCCGTCGGCCTTGATCTTCTGGCGGAGGGCATCCCAGTCGAGCGTGGACGAGCGGTCGACCTCGACGTAGCCGCCGCGGGCCTGCTCGAGCAGGTCGAGCGTGTCGATCGGAAGGATCCCCTTGTCCCACAGCGAGCCCTTGTAGCTCGAGTACTTGCCGCGTTCGCGGGCCAGGTCGGTCGAGGCCCAGTAGGCGTGGTAGCAGATGGCTTCCATCGACTCGTCGGCGAACTGCACGGCTTCCTGCGAGGCGTAGGGAATGCGCAGTTCGTACAGCGCATCCTGGAAGCCCATCACGCCCAAGCCGACCGGACGGTGGCGCAGGTTCGAGTCGCGCGCCTTCTTCACGGCGTAGTAGTTGATGTCGATCACGTTGTCGAGCATGCGCATCGCGGTCGAGATCGTCTTCTTGAGCTTTTCCTGGTCGACCTTGCCGTCCTTCAGATGCTGCAGCAGGTTCACCGAACCCAGGTTGCAGACGGCGGTTTCGGTGTCGCTGGTGTTGAGCGTGATCTCGGTGCAGAGGTTCGACGAGTGCACCACGCCGGCGTGCTGCTGCGGCGAGCGCACGTTGCAGGCATCCTTGAACGTGATCCACGGATGGCCGGTCTCGAACAGCATCGTGAGCATCTTGCGCCACAGGTCCGAGGCCTGGATGGTGCGCGCCGACTTGATCTCGCCGCGGGCGGCCTTCTCTTCATAGGCGACGTAGGCCTTCTCGAAGTCGGCGCCGAACAGGTCGTGCAGGTCGGGCACGTTGGAGGGCGAGAACAGCGTCCAAGTGCCCTTTTCCATCACGCGGCGCATGAAGAGGTCGGGGATCCAGTTGGCCGTGTTCATGTCGTGCGTGCGGCGGCGGTCGTCGCCGGTGTTCTTGCGCAGTTCCAGGAACTCCTCGATGTCGAGGTGCCAGCTTTCCAGGTATGTGCAGACGGCGCCCTTGCGCTTGCCGCCCTGGTTCACCGCCACGGCCGTGTCGTTCACCACCTTGAGGAACGGCACCACGCCCTGCGATTCGCCGTTGGTGCCCTTGATGTGGCTGCCGAGCGCGCGCACGCGGGTCCAGTCGTTGCCCAGGCCGCCCGCGAATTTCGAGAGCAGCGCGTTTTCCTTGATCGACTCGTAGATGCCGTCGAGGTCGTCGGGCACGGTGGTCAGATAGCAGCTGGAGAGCTGCGAGCGCAGCGTGCCGGCGTTGAACAGCGTGGGCGTGCTCGACATGAAGTCGAAGGACGACAGCACTTCGTAGAACTCGATGGCGCGGGCTTCGCGGTCGATTTCGCCAAGCGACAGGCCCATGGCCACGCGCATGAAGAAGGCCTGCGGCAACTCGATGCGGGTCTTGCGCACGTGCAGGAAGTAGCGGTCGTACAGGGTCTGCAGGCCGAGGTAGTCGAACTGCAGGTCGCGTTCGGCCTTGAGCGCGGCGCCCAGGCGGGGCAGGTCGTACTGCAGCAGCTTCTCGTCGAGCAGCTCGTTCTCGACGCCCTTCTTGATGAACTGCGGGAAGTAGTCGGCGTAGGCCGTGGCGCGGTCGACCGGCATCACTTCGCGGCCGATGATCTCCTTGAAGATCGTGTGCAGCAGCAGGCGGGCGGTGGCGAAGGTGTAGTCGGGGTCTTTCTCGATCAGCGTGCGGGCGGCCAGGATCGAGGCCTTGTAGACCTCGTCGAGCGGCACGCCGTCGTACAGGTTGCGCATCGTCTCGGCGACGATCGGCGCGGCCGTGATGCTGTCGCCCAGGTTTTCGCAGGCGGATTCGATCAGGCCCTTGAGCTCGTTCAGGTCGAGCGCGACGCGTTCGCCGTTGTCCAGCACATGCAGTGTCTGCACGGCGGGCATTTCGTGTTCGCCCTGCTTCGAACGCTCTTGCGTGCGGCGTTCGCGGTAGAGCACGTAGGCACGCGCGATTTCATGGTGGCCGCCGCGCATCAGGCCGAGCTCGACCTGGTCCTGCACGTCTTCGATGTGGAAGGTGCCGCCGCCTGGACGCGAACGCACCATCGCGCGGATCACGCCTTGCGTGAGCACGTCGACGGTTTCGCGCACGCTGGCCGAAGCCGCGCCCTGGGTGCCGTGCACGGCCAGGAAGGCTTTCATCATCGCGATGGCGATCTTGTTCGGCTCGAAGGGAACGACCGCGCCGTTGCGGCGAATGATCTGGTAGTGCGCGAGGTTCTGACCGGCAGGCGAACCGGCGGTGTCGCGTTGCTGCTGTGGTGGCGTCGAGGGAACGGCACGCGGGGTCGATGGGGTGTTCAGGGCTGTTTGCATTCGCTTCCTCTCAGTTGGCAATTCTTGTTGGGTGGCAACGCCTCGGTCGGGCGTTGCGCCGGTGTTGTTGACCGGACAGGGGACACTATATCTAGGGTGCCAGGGGTCTACAAGCCACTACAGGTAGTGTTTCGCGGCAATTTTAAGTAGTAGGGTATCTATGTAGGCATCGACACGACCGCCGATGCTGCGTGAATACTGGCCTATGGTCGCGCAACCCGCATGGCGCGTGGCTTGCGAGCCGATTTTGGCCTGCAAGGCGCATGGTTGCTGCACCACGCGTTTGCATCTTCGAGATTGCTGCGGCGCAGGAGCAGCGCATCGCAGAGCGGCACCCGATTGAAAAAATTAGCGCTGCATCACATGTGGGGGAAACATCTGTGATTGCCAGTCCAGTTGCTCGTGCAGCAATCGCCAATCGAAGCCGGCGCCGGGGTCCTGTTTTCGACCCGGTGCGATGTGCTCGTGACCGGCGATGTGCGCGATGGCGTAGTGCTGCGCGATCGCGGGGCAGAGGCTCACCAGCGTTTCGTACTGCGCCTCTTCGAAGGGCTGGCCTTCCAGGCCTTCGAGCTCGATGCCGATCGAGTCGTCGTTACAGTTGTCGCGGCCGCGCCATGCCGACACGCCGACGTGCCAGGCGCGGTCGTCGCAGCTCACGAACTGCCAGAGCTCGCCATTGCGGCGCACGTAGAAATGCGAGGACACCTCCAGCCCGCGGATGGTCTGGAAGTAGGGATGCGCGTCCCAGTCGAGCTGGTTGGTGAAGAGCTGCTGCACGGCATCGCCGTCGTATTCGCCGGGCGGCAGGCTGATCGAATGCAGCACGACCAGGTCGGTCTGCGCACCGACAGGGCGAGGACCGAAGTTCGGCGAGCGCAGCGCCTTCGCGAAGCGGTACCAGCCGGCCTGCCAGAGCCCGTCGTCGGCGGGAGGCGTGTCGTACGTGAGGGTTTCAGTCGTCGACATGGCTGCTGGCGCCATCGTCGCCGTTGGGCGTGGTGATGCCGAGACGCGCGATGCGGTAGCGGATCTGGCGCAGGCTCATGCCCAGGCGCGCGGCGGCCGCGGTGCGGTTGAAGCCGCTTTCGTGCAGCGCGCGCACGAGGATCTCGCGCTCCTGCTGGTCGAGGTAGGCCTGCAGGTCGGAGGGCAGAGGCGGCGGGGCGGCCTTGGGCTCCGCCACGGGCATGGCGACTGCTGCCATGGGGGCGTCGCTGAGGGACGGTGACGAGGCGGGCGTTGCCGCAGCCGCGTCGGCCGCGGCCATCGTCGTGGCCACGGTCCCACCCATCAGGTCGAGGTGCAGTTCGTCGCCATCGTTGAGCGCCACCGCGCGGTGCAGCAGGTTCTCGAGTTCGCGCACATTGCCGTCGAGCGGGTGCAGCGCCAGGCGGCGCAACAGTTCGGCCGACAGGTGCGGCACCGGCAGTCCGCCGTCCTGCGCGATGCGCGCGAGCAGGGCGGCGCAGAGCGCGGGCAGGTCTTCGCGCCGGTCGCGCAGCGCGGGCACCGCGATCTCGATCACGTTGAGGCGGTAGAACAGGTCTTGCCGGAAGCGGGCGGCCTGCACTTCGGCGTGCAGGTCCTTGTGCGTGGCGCTCACGATGCGCACGTCGACCGCTTCTTCCTGCGTCGAACCGATCGAGCGCACGCTGCGTTCCTGGATGGCGCGCAGCAGCTTCGATTGCATGGTCAGCGGCAGGTCGCCGATTTCATCGAGAAACAGCGTGCCGCCGCGCGCGGCCTGGAAGTAGCCGTCGCGGTCTTGCGACGAGCCGGTGTACGAGCCCTTTTTGGCGCCGAAGAATTCGGCCTCGAGCAGGTTCTCGGGAATCGCGCCGCAGTTGACCGCGACGAAAGGCCCTTCGCTGCGCTGGCTGCACGCGTGCACGGCCCGCGCCACCAGTTCCTTGCCGGTGCCCGATTCGCCGCGCACCAGCACAGGCGCCATGCCGCGCGCCACTTTCGCGATGCGCGACTTGACGAGGCGCATCGGGTCCGAGTCGCCCACCAGGCGGTCGAGCGCCGCAACGCCGCTGCCGGTGACGGCGGGTGCATCGGCGGCGCGTTCGCCATGGCCCGCGAGCGCCGCTTGCACCGGCTTGACCTGCACCGCAGGCGCCCGGTTGGCCTGCACCGCGGAAGCGACCACGGCGCGGAACTGCTTCAGGTCGACCGGCTTCGTGAGGTAGTCGAAGGCCCCCGCCTTCAGGGCCTCGACGGCGTTCTCCGCCGAGCCGTAGGCCGTCATCACCACGCAGCGCTCGCTGCGCTGGTTCTTCTGGATGCGCTGGATGATCTCCATGCCCTGTCCGTCGGGCAGCCGCATGTCGGTGATCACCGCATCGAAGCGCCCGGCCTCCAGGTGCTGCCAGGCTTCGGACACGCTGCCCGCGGCCTCGACGCGATAGCCCTCGCGCAGCAGCGTCAGTTCATAGAGCGTGCGCAGATCGGGCTCGTCGTCGATGACAAGAATCTGTGCGGGACGCTGGGTGGGAGACAGAGGGGTACTCACGGGCGCTATTGTGTCAGTCGGTTCTCGCTGGCGGCGAAACTGACGAAGAATTCATTACCCTCGGGTCCGCCTGGCGAAAGCGCCCGCCGCTCATAGCCGATGGTGGCGCCATGGCGCCGGCACAGCTCGCGGCAGAGAAACAGGCCCAGCCCGCTGGAACGGCTCTCGGAAGAGAAGAAGGGCTCGAACAGGTGGCGCTGCACCGCCGGCTCCAGCGGTGCGCCGTCGCTCCACACCTGCAGGCTGGGGCGATTGGAGCTGCCGCGCTGCAGGGTGGTCACGACCTGGATCGAGCCCTCGCGCTTGCCGGCATAGCGCGACGCGTTGTCGAGCAGGTTCACCAGCAGGCGGCGCAGGTGCTCGGCATCGAAGCGCACGTCGCTGTTGGGCGCGTCGAGCGCGATGAGCACGCCCTTGCGCTGCGTCTGGCGCACCCATTCCTCGGCCAGCACCTGCACCGCGGGGTCGAGCACCACCTGTTCGCCGAGCGAGAGCACGCGCTGCTGGCGGGCCCGCGAGACGTCGAGCACGTCGTCCACGATGCGGGCCAGCCGCTGCGCGTTGTGCTGGACCATGTCGGTCAGCTTGCGGTGCGCGGGGTCGGTCAGGTCTTCGCTGAGTAGCGCACTGGCCTGGGCGATGGCGGCCAGCGGGTTGCGGATTTCGTGTGCGACCGCGGCCGACATGCGCCCCATCGCGGCCAGTTTCTCGGTGCGGATGCGGGCCTCGAGTTCGCGCAGGTCCTGCAGGAACATCACGCAGAGGCTGTCAGCGCGCTTGTCGCTGGTAGGCGTGAGCCGGGTGCGCACGCGCACTTCGCGCGCCGCGCCGCGTGCCTGCGCCACGGGGATTTCTTCGGTTTGCGGTGCCCGGCGCGCAAAGGTCTGGCGCGCCAGCGCAGCCAGCGCATGCCAAGCAGGCTGGGCGTGCAGCGCGAACGGCAGCGTGAGTTTCGCGAGGCCCTGTCCGAGGATCGCATCGGCCGCGGGGTTGGCCGCGTGCACCAGGCCTTCGGCGTCGATCACCAGCACGCCTTCACTGAGCGTTTCGATCACCAGGTCGTTGACCTCGGCCTGCATCTGCGCGCTGCTGCGGTTGCGCTGCGCCACCGCTTCTTCGCGCGCCAGCCGGCGTGCCAGTTCGTGCGCGAGCAGGGCCACCACGAAGAGGCCGGTGCCGGTGAGCGCCGCCTGCACGAAGCGCGCCGAGGAGTCGCCGGGCTGCTGCAGCCAGTGCCATCCCGCATCGGCCAGCAGCAGCAGCGTGACGGTGGCCGTGGTGCCGAGGCTCACGATCACCGTGCCCAGCACCGCGCTCATGAGCACCGGCAGCGCGAACAGCGGCGTGTAGTTGACGTTGCCGCCCTGCAGTACCTGCAAGGCGGTGAAGGTGGCG
>CAMATD010000290.1 GCA_945860785.1 Variovorax sp. YR752
GTCTTCACCTTCTTCGATCAGCACCTGGAAGGCGCGCGACAGTTGCTGGCTGGGGTCGCCGATCAGCGGGTACTTGACCTTGCCGATGGTGTCGGAGGTGTCGTGCCATGCCTTGTGGGTGAAGTGGGTGTCGGTCGACACGCCGTGGATCTCGACGCCCAGCTTCTGGAATTCGGCGTAATGGTCGGCCAGGTCGCCGAGTTCGGTCGGACACACGAACGTCAAGTCAGCCGGGTAGAACACCACGACCGACCACTTGCCCTTGAAGTTCTCGTCGCTGACGGGCACGAACTTGCCGTTGTGATATGCGGTTGCCTTGAAGGGAATGATTTCGGTGTTGATCAGGGACATTGAAGGTTCCTTGGTGGTGGCTGATGAAAAAAGCGAAGCATCAGTATAACTACCAATCAATCAACTTCTATAGCTATTAGCTATTAGCTATTAAAAGCATTGCGGCTCGCTATGTTTGCCATCGGCTTCGCCGCCTCAATACGAACGTGTATCAGCATCACACGCATGCAGACCGGCGGAGCATGGGATTGCTTGCAAGTGCTCACCCGCCCCTCTGACAATCACCGCTTTCAGAACAAGGAAAAACCATGAAGGGCGACCCCAAGGTCATCGAACATCTGCAGGCGCAGCTCAAGAACGAGCTCACCGCGATCAACCAGTACTTCCTCCACTACCGCATGCTCAAGCACTGGGGTCTGGACAAGCTGGCCAAGAAGGAATACGAAGAATCGATCGGCGAAATGAAGCACGCCGACAAGCTGATGGACCGCATCTTCATGCTCGACGGCCTGCCCAACCTGCAGGACCTCGGCAAGCTGAACATCGGCGAAGACGTGCCCGAACTGCTGCGTTGCGACCTGGGCGCCGAAACGGGCGCGCAAGCCACCATCAAGGACGGCATCGCGCATTGCGAATCGGTGCGCGACTATGTCTCGCGCGACCTGCTCCAGGAAATCCTGGACGACACGGAAGAGCACATCGACTTCCTGAAAACCCAGATCGACCTGATCGACAAGGTCGGCGTGCAGAACTACCTGCAATCGCAGATGGGCGAGCTCGAATAAGCCGACTTTCTGGCTCGACGACACACGGGACTTCGGTCCCGTTTTTTATTGCTTTACGTAACTTAACGCCCTCCAAATAGCAGTCATTCTCATTCACACGGATAGAATCCGCGCCTTCGATGACTGCCACCCGCCCCGACAACCGCCGCCGTGCCTACTGGCTCAAGACCCTGCACGAATGGCACTGGGTCAGCTCGGCGATCTGTCTCATCGGCATGATTTTGTTCAGTGTCACGGGCTTCACTCTCAATCACGCGGGGCAGATCGAGGCCAAGCCGGCCATCACGAAATTGAACGGCTCGGTCGGCGAGGCGCTGCGCGCCCGACTCGAACAACAGCTGCCCGCTGCCAAGGCCCTCAAGGGCAAGGCTCCCCTGCCCGCCGAACTGCAAGGTTGGGTGCAAAAGAACTGGGACGTCAGCACCGCCGGCCGCGAAGCCGAGTGGTCGGACGACGAAATCTATCTCTCGCTCCCCCGCCCCGGCGGCGATGCCTGGCTGCGCCTGAGCCTGGCCGACGGCGAGATCGAATACGAGCGCACCGACCGCGGCTGGCTCTCCTACTTCAACGACCTGCACAAGGGCCGCAACACCGGCGCGGCCTGGAGCTGGTTCATCGACATCTTTGCAGGCGCCGCACTGGTCTTCTCGATCACCGGGCTGTTCATTCTCAAGATGCACGCGGGCAACCGGCCGTTCACCTGGCCGATGGTGGGCATGGGACTCGTCGTGCCGGTGCTGCTCGCGCTGTTGTTCATTCATTGATTCCAAAAAGAGGTCCCCCGTGCACGTTCGCTACTCACTCGCGCCGATCGCCATGTCGGCGTTGTTCGCAGCCCCGGCCTTCGCGGCGGGCTTGGCGGTCAACATCGAGATTCCCCGGCTGAACGTCTCCGAGTACCACCGCCCCTACGTGGCGACCTGGATCGAGCGCGCCGACAACTCGGTCGCCGACACGCTGGCCGTCTGGTACGACGTGCGCACCAAGACCAACAACCCCGAAGGCGAAGGCACGAAGTGGCTCAAGGACATGCGCCAGTGGTGGCGCCGCGCGGGCCGCGAACTCACGGTGCCGATCGACGGCGTGACCGGCGCGACGAAGCCTGCCGGCAAGCACCAGCTGAGCTTCACCGAGGGTACGGCCGCAATGCCCAAGCTTGCGCCTGGCGCCTACAAGCTCGTGGTGGAGGCCGCGCGCGAAGTGGGGGTCGCGAGGTGGTGAGCATTCCGTTCCAGTGGCCGCCCACTGCGGCAGCAGAGCCGACCGCAACCGGCAAGGAAGAGCTCGGAGAGATCAAGCTCGAACTCAAGCCCTGAGCAACGCCAGACAGATCCGCCCTCCATCGCCAGCCCGTCACACCAAGGACTTTCCATGACCCACTTCACCCTGTGCGCTGCCAGCCTCGCCATCGCCCTGTCGGCCATCGCTTCCGTTTCCCAGGCCCACAATGCTTGGCTGCTGCCTTCGTCCACCGTGTTCTCCAAGGCCGACACCGTCACCGTCGATGCGGCCGTGTCGAACGACCTGTTCGTCGCGAACCACGCACCGCTGCGGCTCGACGGCCTGCAGATCACCGCGCCCGACGGCAGCACCGTCAAGCCGGAGAGCGAAGCCAAGCTCAAGCTGCGCAATGTGTTCGACGTGAACGTCGCGCAGTCGGGCACCTACCGCATCGCGGTCGTCAATGTCGGCGCTTTCGCCAGCTGGAAGGACAAGGCCACGGGCCAGAACAAGCGCGCGCGCGGCACGGCCGAAACCATCGCCAAGGAAATCCCGGCCGATGCGCAGGACGTTGCCATCACGCAGTCGTCGGATCGCATCGAGACCTTCGTGACGGTCGGCAAGCCATCGACCCTCAAGCCGATCGGCCAGGGGCTGGAGCTGATCGCCACAGGCAGCCCGACCGACCTGGTCATGGGCGAGAAGGCCACCTTCACGCTGAACCTCGACGGCCAACCCGCCAAGGGCCTCGAAGTGACCGTGACCGCCGGCAACACCCAGTACCGCGACAAGCTCGAAGAGGTCAAGCTCAAGACCGACGACAAGGGCCAGTTCAGCGTGACCTGGCCGACCGCCGGCATGTACTGGCTCGACGCCAGCACCAAGGACAACAAGACCAGCGTGCCGCAAGCCAAGGAGCGCCGCCTGAGCTACGCGGCCACCCTTGAAGTGATGCCCTGACACCAGCGCGCACCCTTGGGCATTTCCTTCAGCACCTGGCGCGCGGGCGGCTACGCCAATGCGGCCATACCGCGCCGCGCCGATCCCGCCAGCCTGCAGCAGCTGGGCGGGCAGACCATGGGCACCACCTGGTCGCTGCGCTTCGACAATCCGCAGATGCGCCCGCTGGCGCAGGTGCGCGAGACGGTCGAGGTTGCCCTTGCGCGCGTGATCGCGCAGATGAATCACTGGGAGGCGGCATCCGACATCAGCCGCTTCAACGGTGCGGCGGCAGGTTCACGCCATGCACTGCCCAAGGAGTTCGCCGAGGTGATGGCCTGCGCCCTTCGCTGGGCGCTCGCGAGCGGCGGCGCCATCGATCCGACAGTCGGACCGCTGGTGGCTTGCTGGGGCTTCGGCCTTGACGCACAAGCGCATGGCCTGCCCGCATCCGAGGCCCTTGCCGAGGTGCGCACGCGCGTCGGCTGGCAGCGGCTGGCTTTCGACGAAACAAGTGGCTCGCTGCTGCAGCCGGGCGGCATCACGCTCGATCTCTCGGGCATTGCCAAGGGCTTCGCGGTGGACCACGGCGTCGAGGCACTGCGTGGGCTTGGCCTCACCGATCTGCTGTTCGAAATAGGCGGCGAGCTGCGAGGCACCGGCCGGCGCCCTGGCGGTGAGCCATGGCAAGTGCGGGTCGACGGCGAATCCGCGGCAACGAGCCGCGTCGCGCTGGCCGACATGGCCATCGCCACCTCGGGCGATCGCTGGCATCGGCGCGAGCACGAGGGGCGCCGCTGGTCGCACACCATCGATCCCCGCAACGGCGAGCCGGTCGCACACGCGTTGGCCAGCGTCACCGTGCTGCACGCGCAGTGCATGCAGGCCGATGCGCTGGCCACCGTACTGCCCGTGTTGGGCCCGGACGAGGGTCTTGTCTTTGCAGAGCGCCATGACGTTGCTGCACTGTTCGTCAGTCACGACGACGCATCGCCCGGCCCCCAAGCCACGCACGCCTGGCGCGCACAGACCGGCGCATGACCGAGGCGATGTTGCGCATGCTGGGCGCAGGCGCCACGGCGGCGGCCTATGCGGCGCTTTGTATTGCCATCCATGCACGCCAGCGGCGGCTGCGCACCGCCACAGCCCGCGAGGCCGCAGCGCTGTCGGCCGACGACAGCAAGCCCCCTACCCTCGTGCTGTTCGCCAGCCAGACCGGGCAGGCGGAGACCATTGCCTGGCAGACGGCGCGGCAGTTGCGCGCTGCAGGCACTTCCGTGCGCGTGATGGAACTCAACACCCTCGACGCTGCCACGCTGGGCTCGGCAAGCCGGGCACTCTTCGTGGCAAGCACCTACGGTGAAGGCGACGCACCCGACGGTGCCAGCGTGTTCGCCGAGCGCGTGATGGGCTCGCCGCCGGCGCTGCCTTCGTTGCGCTACGCCGTGCTGGCGCTCGGCGACCGCCAGTACACGAACTTTTGCGGCTTCGGTCGCGCGCTCGATGCATGGCTGCATGCCGCCGGTGCCAGGCGCGACTTTGATCCCATCGAAGTCGACAACAGCGACCCCGTGGCGCTCGCAGCCTGGCAGGCCCAATGGGGCGATGCCGTGGCCAGCGATGCAGCGCCGGCCGCAGCATTCGCGCCGTGGCGGCTCACGACACGCGTGCTGCTCAATGCCGGCAGCGCCGGCGCGCCCGTCTTTCTCCTGGGCCTGACGCCGCAGACAGGCACGATGCCGCACTGGGCGTCAGGCGACCTCGTGCAAATTGCCGTTGCGAACGACCCGGCGCGCCCACGCGACTACTCGATCGCATCGCTGCACACTGACGGCGAACTGCAATTGCTCGTGCGGCAGGAACAGCACCCCGATGGGACCCTGGGCACCGCATCCGGTCTCCTCACCTCGACACTCACGATCGGCGACACCGTGGCGTTGCGCCTGCGGCCACACCGTGCCTTCCGCCTCGATGGCAACGAGGCCCGGCCCTTGATCCTCATCGGCACCGGGCTGGCCGGCCTGCGCGCCCATCTGCGCGCCCGCGCCGCGGCGGGCCGCACCGACAACTGGCTGGTGTTCGGCGAACGACAGGCCGCCCACGACTTCCTGTGCCGCGAGGAAATCGAGGCCTGGCAGGCCGACGGCGTGCTGCAGCGGCTCGACATGGTGTTTTCGCGCGATCAGCCCGAGCGCTTCTACGTGCAGCATCGGCTGCTTCAATCGGCCGGTGCACTGCGCGCCTGGCTGGACAACGGGGCGGCCATTTATGTATGCGGCAGCCTTCAGGGCATGGCATCGGGTGTGGACGCCGCCTTGCGGCAGATTGCCGGCGACGCGCCCTGGAGCGATTTGTCGGCAACCGGACGCTATCGCCGCGACGTCTACTGAACTGAGCGGCAACGACCCCTGGACATCCCCGTCAGTTGCGCGATGGCAACAAATACGACACAACTTTTGACTTAAGTTGGCTGGAATGAAGTCTCAACGTATTAAGAAATACTATCATTCGCATCAATTTGCATCCCCCGCAAATTGACTCACCCAGCCAGTCCCCCCGCTTTCTCCTGAAAGCGTGCGCGCGGACATCGCCAGTCGAGTCCTTGCCGCTGCCCTTTCGGAGAAAACTTCATGGCCTACATCAAGAGCCGCAAACACGCCGTTGCACGCGCCGTTCCCCATTTCTCGGGCGCTGCCGCTGCAACGCTGATGGCCATTGCCGCCCCTGCCGCCTTTGCCCAGGCAAGCAATGCACTGCCTGAAGTCCGCGTGCAGGACACCACGGCCGCCGAGTACAAGACCGACATTTCGGCCAACCCCAAGTTCACCGCCCCGCTGATGAACACGCCCCAGACCATCCAGGTCATCAAGGATCAGCTGATCCGCGACCAGGGTGCAACGACGCTGACCGAAGCGCTGCGCAACACCCCTGGCGTGGGCACGTTCTTCCTGGGCGAAAACGGCAACACCAACACCGGCGACTCCGTGTATATGCGCGGCTTCGACAGCTCCAGCGCGATCTTCGTCGACGGCATCCGTGACCTGGGCTCGGTGTCGCGCGACGTGTTCAACATCGAACAGGTCGAAGTCGTGAAGGGCCCGTCGGGCACCGACGTCGGCCGCACCTCGCCCACCGGCTACATCAACCTCGTCACCAAGAAACCGAAGCTCGAAGACAGCTTCACGGGATCGGTCGGCTTCGGCAGCGCGGACTTCAAACGCGGCAGCGTCGACTGGAACAAGTCGCTCAGCAGTGCCAACGGCATCGGCGCGGCATTCCGGCTCAATGCGGTGACGGAAGACTCGGGCGTTGCCGGGCGCGACTTCGTCAAGAACAAGCGCTGGGCCATCGCCCCGTCGATCGCCCTGGGTCTCAACAGCCCGACGCGCATCTTCCTCGACTACCTGCACGTCAAGCAGAACAACATTCCCGACGGCGGCGTGCCCACCATCGGCCTGCCGGGCTACACCACCCCGGATGCGACCGCGATCAACCGCGGCCTGGCCCGTCGCACCTACCTGAACTACGCGCCGCGCGTCGATTCGAGCAACTTCTACGGCACCAGCTCGGACTTCGACAACGTGACGGCAGACATGTTCACCGCGCGCATCGAACATGACCTGACGCCCGACATCACGATCCGCAACACCACGCGCTACGGCAAGACCTCGCAGGACTACATGCTCACGTCCTTCATGGGCGACGGGCTGACCTCGACCAACGGCGTCGGCACTTTGCCGGCCGCGAACGCGGGCTTCCTCAACACGGTGATCCCCACGATTCCCGCCAGCTGGACCGTCACGCGCAACCTGCCCACCAACAAGGACCAGGAAAACACGATCTTCACCAACCAGACGAGCGTGTCAGCCAAGTTCAACACGGGCAGCGTGAGCCACTCGTTCAATGGCGGCCTCGAACTGATCCGCGAGACGCAGCGCGCCAACAACTTCTATGCCCCTGGCTTCGCGAGTGTGGGCACCACCCTGGCAGCAGCCGGCTCATGGCCGGCCGCCAACCTGTACAACCCGAACCCGTACGTGTCGGGCTACAACCGCATCGCCAACGGCACCGGCTCGAACGGCAGCACCGACACCATCGGCCTCTATGCCTTCGACACGCTCAAGTTCAACGAGCAATGGCAGCTGACCGCCGGCCTGCGCTACGACCACTACTCGACCACGTACGACGCCACCGCGCTGACGCTGGCGCGCACGGGCAATGGCCCGCAGACCTCGACGATCACGCCGACCAACCTGAAGCTGTCGGACAACCTGCTGTCGGGCAAGATCGGCCTCGTCTACAAGCCGACCGAGAACAGCAGCATCTATGCAGCCTACGGCACGGCAGCCCAACCGCCGGGCGGCGCGAACTTCCAGCTGGCCGCCAGCGGCACCGGCAACAGCGCCGCGCGCACCGACTTCCTGCCGCAGAAGGCCAAGACCTACGAAGTGGGCACCAAGTGGGACGTGCTGAAGAAGCAGGTGTCGCTGACGGCGGCGATCTATCGCACCGACGTGAGCAACGAAGTGGTGCAGGACAGCGTCAGCCAGCAGTACTTCCAGACCGGCAAGAAGCGCGTGCAGGGCATCGAACTCGGCGCATCGGGCTCATTGACCGAGAACTGGGGCATCAGCACCGGCTTCACGACCATGAACACCAAGGTCCTGAGCGGCCCCTCGGTGCTGGCCGACGGCTCGACCTCGCTGGCCTACACCCCGAAAA
>CAMATD010000291.1 GCA_945860785.1 Variovorax sp. YR752
GGTCTGCCTTTTCTTTGCTTACTTTCTTTTGGCGAAGCAAAAGAAAGTGAGTCGGCCGCCGGGCCGAGACCCGGCCCCCGAAAGAAAACACTCGAATAAGGTCCATACAGCCCCGAAGAAAGCGAGCGTGCCAAGCAACGGCACAATAGCAAGGCCCCGTGCGGCAGCGCAACGGCCAGCGCCCCCGCCACCCTCCCTCTGGAGACCGAGATCATGAAAGCAACCTGGAACGGCGTCACCGTCGCCGAAAGCGACGACACCGTGCTCGTCGAAGGCAACCACTATTTCCCGATGAGCTCGCTCAATCGCGATCACGTCACCTTCAGCAACCACAAGACCACCTGCCCCTGGAAGGGCACCGCGAGCTACTACTCGCTGCTGGTCAATGGCGAGCTCAACACCGACGCCGCCTGGTACTACGCCGACCCGAAGCCCGAAGCCGAGGAAATTCGCGACCGCGTCGCGTTCTGGAAGGACGTGAAGGTCACCGCGTGACCACGGCCGCTTTCACGCCACCCTTCATTCAGCCAGCCGAACTGCCCGCCGCGCTGCGCGAACAAGGCTATGCGGTGCTGAGCCCGCAAGGTGTCAGCGACTGGCTTGGCGTGCCGCTCGCGCAGCTCGAAGCACTGCATGCAGACTGGAACGATCTTCCACCTGACGACTACCTGCAAGACGGCGGCCACTACCGCACACGGCGCCATGCCTGCTTCACGGTCGAGGCCGACGACAACAACGCCACGCTGAACCAGGTGCCGCACCGTGCGCACTGGCAGCCGGTCGAATACAACGCGCTGCATGGCGGCATGCAGCGCTGGTTCGCGCCGATGCGCGAAGCCACCGTGGCACAGCCGGTGTGGCAGCGCCTGCTGCAGCGCCTCGGCACGGCCGCGAGCGACATGCGCGGTGCGCCGCAGCGCTGGTTCGTCGAGGCGCATCAATTCCGCATCGACACTGCGGGCGGCATCGGCCGTCCGACGCCCGAGGGCGCGCACCGCGACGGTGTCGATCTGGTGGCCGTGGCCCTGGTCGGTCGTCAAGGCATCAAGGGCGGCGAAACGCGCGTGTTCGAGGCCAATGGCCGGCGCGGCGAGCGCTTCACCATGACCGAGCCGTGGACGCTGCTGGTGCTCGACGATGCACGCGTGATCCACGAATCGACGCCGATCCAGCCGCTGGAAGAGGGCGGCGGGGGCTGGCGCGATACGCTCGTGATCACCTGCCGCTCGCAGGGTTTCCAGGGCGATTGAAGCCCTTCGGCGGCGCCTGTGGGCGTCGCTGGCACGAGTCCTACAGCCACCCATCGGTGTAGCGGTTAAATTCGGGACCCGGTTCGAGTTCGAGCCGTGTCTGTCTGCGAACGAAAGCGAGGTCCGCCATGTTCAATCACATCCTGGTTCCCATCGACGGTTCTGAAACTTCCATGCTCGCCGTCAGCAAGGCCAGCGGCCTCGCGCTGGCTTTCGGGAGCCGCATCACGTTGATTCACGTGATCGACAACTACCCCTTCATTGGCGTGGGCGCGGACTATGCGCTTGGCCAGAACGAATACCTTGCCGCTGCCACAGCCAGTGCCAATGCGGCCCTCGCACGCGGCGTGGCCGCATTGGCGGCCGAAGGCCTGCACAGCGACCAGCGCGTGATCGACGGCCATGTGGTGCACGAAGGCATCGTCGACATGGCCATCGCCATCGCAGCCGACCTGATCGTGATGGGCTCGCACGGCCGCAGCGGCATCGAGAAACTCTTGCTCGGCAGCGTGACGCAGCGCGTGCTGCAGGACGCGACCATGCCGGTGCTCATGGTCAAAGGCGGCTGAGCGCGAAGTCCGGCTTGCTCTCGAAGCGGAGGTCTTGCTGCGTGATCGGATGCACGAAGCCCAATTCGCTCGCATGCAGCAACAGGCGCGGCGCCCGCGCCTGCACGCCGGCATCGCCATAGAGCGCATCGCCGAGGATCGGATGCCCGATGGAGGCCAGGTGCACGCGCAACTGGTGCGTGCGCCCTGTCAGCGGTTCCAGCAGCATATGGGTTGCACCGGCCTCACCCGAACTCGATGACGCCAGCGCACGCCAATGCGTGCGGCTGGGTTTGCCCGCCGGGTCGATCTTCTGCAGCGGCCGACGCGGCCAGTCGGCCATCAGCGGTGCATCGATGAGCGACCAGTCGTCCTGCACGGGCAGCACGCCATCGACGATGGCCTCGTAGCGCTTGTGCATCAGCCGGTCCGCAAAGGCTGCGCTCAGTGCGCGCTGCATCTCGATGCCGCGCGCCATCACCACCAGCCCGCTGGTCCACATGTCGAGCCGATGGACGATCAACGCGTCGGGCCATTGCCGCGCGGCGCGCGCACTCAGGCAGTCCTGCTTGTCTTCGCCGCGGTCGGGCACGCAGAGCAGGCCGGCGGGCTTGTCGAGCACCAGCAGGTGAGGGTCTTCGTGGATCGGTTGCAGAAGAAGCGGCGCGGTCATGGAGGAAGCGAGTGTAGAGAGGAGCGCGCAAGGGAAGGGCGCTGCGCCCCCTCTCATGCGCGGCTCACGAAGCCTCAGCTATCCTCGACCCAATGTCCGGCCCCGCCTCCGCCTCTTCCTCCTCCCCAGACGCCGCCGTCCTCACTGCCGCTGCAGCCGTGTTGCCGCCGAGCTTTTCCGACCTGACGCGCGAGCGCCCCTTCATGCACATGTGGACGGCGCGGCTCTTCGGCACCGCGGCCTCGCAGAGGCTGCTCGTGGCCATCGGCTGGCACATGTACGAGCTGACCAGCAGCGCCTGGGACCTCGGCCTCGTGGGCCTCTACCAGTTCGTGCCCGCGCTGCTGCTGGCGCTGCTGGCCGGCCACATCGTCGACCGCCACCACCGCGGCCGCATCGTGGCGGCCTGCTTCGCCGTGCAGGGGCTGGTGGGGCTGGTGCTGCTGCTGGCGGTGCTGGAAAAGCACGACACGCGCGGCCTGCTGCTGGGCCTGTCGCTGGTGCTGGGGGCGGTGCGGGCCTTCCAGATGCCGGCGCAGCAGGCGCTGACGCCGCTGCTGGTGCCGCCCGGCATGCTGTCGCGTGCCATGGCCTTCAGTTCGGCCGGCATGCAGGGCGCGATCATCGGCGGGCCGGCCCTCGGCGGCTTGCGGTTCGTGGCGGGCATGGCGGTGGTCTATGGCGCCAGCGTGCTGTTCTTCGTCATCGCCTGCGTGCTGGTGCTGCGGTTGCGCTACGCCTACACGCCGGCCGCGCGCGAGCCGGCCACGGTGTTCGCGGGCGTCGATTTCATCTGGAAGCGCAAGCCGGTGCTCGGCGCCGTGTCGCTCGACCTGTTCGCGGTGCTGCTGGGCGGCGCCGTGGCGCTGTTGCCGATCTATGCCAAGGACATCCTGCACACGGGCCCCTGGGGGCTCGGCCTGCTGCGGGGCGCGCCGGCCGTGGGCGCGCTGGTGATGTCGATCGCGCTCACGCGCCGCCCGGTCGAGCGCCATGTGGGGCGCACGCTGCTGCTAGCCATCGGGCTCTTCGGCCTGTGCATGGTGGTGTTCGGCATTTCGAAGAGCTTCATCGTCTCGCTGATCGCGCTGGCGGTGTCGGGCGGAGCCGACATGGTCAACGTGGTGATCCGCCAGACCCTGGTGCAGCTCGAGACGCCCGACGCCATGCGCGGGCGGGTGAGCGCGGTCAACTCGATCTTCATCGGCGCCAGCAACCAGCTCGGTGAGTTCGAATCGGGCGCCACGGCCGCCTTGCTCGGGCCTGTGGGATCGGTCGTGGTGGGTGGCGTGGGCACGATGCTGGTGGCGCTCACGTGGTTCAGATTGTTCCCCTCGCTCGCGCAGCGGGACCGGCTGGTGGTGGCGAAGCCTGCTGCCACCTTCAAGCCGGCCAAGCCCGGCTAGAAAACAGAGAACGCCCCGGGCGCATCGAGCGTGAGGTCGTTCAGCGCCTCCGCCACGCAGGGCAGGATCCAGCCCTCGTCCTTTTCGTCGAGGCTCAGGCCGGGCCATTCGACGATGTGGCGGACCTGGCCGGACACCAGTTGGCAGATGCAGGTGCGGCAGGAGCTCGGCAGCTCGATGCCGGCCGCTTCGGCCGCCTTCAGGAGCGTGGTGCCGGCCTCGGTCTCGAAGTCGAGGCCCGACGGTTCGAGGCGAACCTTCATCGCTCAGGCGGTGGTTGTTGCTGCTGTTGCTCGCGGCGCTGTTCGCGCAGCATGAAGAGGTAGAGGCTCTCGACCTTCTCGCGTGCCCACGGCGTCTTGCGCAGGAACTTGAGGCTGGAGCCCACGCTCGGGTCGATCGCGAAACAGCGGATGGGAACGAGCTCGCCGAGGTGCTCCCAGCCGTAGTGGTCGGCCAGCGCCGTGACGATGGCCTCCAGCGTGAGCCCGTGCAACGGGTTCCGCGGCTGGACCGGCTTGGCGGGTGCCGGCGCCGGTGCTTCGTCGGTCACTTGTTCTTGAGCTTGCCGCGGGGGATCACAGCCGTGGTGATCGTGCGGACGGGCTCGATGCCGCCGGTGCCCACGGGCTTGGGTGGCGAGGTGTCCTTCTTCGGTTTCTTCGCTTCCTTGGTGCTGCGTTGCTGACTCTTGGCCATGTATTTCTCCAGTTGATGCTACGGATGCACCGGGCAGTTTAGCGGTGCGGCGACAATATGCAGTTCCACCTGTTTTCCCCGCATTCATGTCCGATTACGAAGTTCGCCCCGCCACGATGCGCGACGCCAAGGCCGTCGCCGAAGTCCATGCCCTGGCCGCCAAGGCCGCCTACGAAGGCATCCTCCCCGAAGAAGAGTTGCGCTCGCTGGCCCCGGCCACGCGCGAAGCCAAGTGGCGCGAAGCCATCGAATTCAGCGAACCACAGGTCCAGGTGGCGGTGCTCGACGGCGAAATCGTCGGTTTCGTCGGCTTCGACCGCTCGCGCGACCCCAAGACGCCGTCCACCACGGGCGAGATCTGGGCCATCTACGTCAAGCCCGAACACTGGAGCAAGGGCGCTGGCATCGCACTCTGGGACGCCGCGCGCGAAGGCCTCGAGGAAGAGGGCTGCACCACGGTCACCATCTGGGTGCCCATCCGCAACGACCGCGCCATGCGTTTTCACGAACTCGCGGGCTTCAAGCGCGAGATGAAGACCGCCAAGACCACCTTGCTGGGCACCGTCCGCATCGAAGAAATCCGCCTCAAGCGCACCGTGGCCTGATCCGATGACGCAGGACGACAGCCACGGCAACCACGCGGCGAGGGTGCTCGCGCATCAGCGCCGCACGAACCTCGTGCAATGGATTCGCCGCACGCACGGCTGGTTCGGCCTCTGGGGTGCGGTGCTGGGGCTGCTGTTCGGTTTCAGCGGCATCTGGCTCAACCACCGCGCGGTGCTCAAGCTGCCGCAGGCGCAGGAGCGCACGCGCGCCCAGCTGGCGCTGCCCGAGCCGGTGCCTGAAACGCCCGAGGCGATGAGCCAGTGGCTGCAGGGCGCGCTGCGCATGAGCGGCTCGCCCAACTCCTCCCGCATCGAGCCGGCCAAGCCCGTGGCCTGGGCCGACAAGAGCGACAAGAGTGCCCCGGCGCTCATGCAGCCGGCGCACTGGGTCTTCACTTTCGGCGGGCCGAACGAAACCGTTCAGGCCGAGTACTGGCAGGGCAACCGCTCGGTCGGTGTCAACACCACGCACAACGGCATCGTCGCCACGCTCACCAGCATGCACAAGGGCAGCGGCATGCCGTTGCCGTGGATCCTGCTGGTCGATACGCTGGCCGGCAGCCTGATCTTCCTGTCGCTCTCGGGCGTGGCGCTGTGGATGCTCACGCACCGCCGCCGCCGGGTGGACTGGCGCTGTTCGGCGTCTCGCTGGCCGCGGTGCTGACGATTGCGCTGAGCGCCCTCTGACCGGGCTGGCGAGGCCGTTGCGTACGGTTATTGCCGGCGCAGTCGGCCGCTGCGGCTAAGCTCGCCGCTTCTTTTTCAGACTGACCTTTGCCCATGGCCACCAGCCTGCTCCTGCTGCTCGACGACATCGCCACCGTTCTGGACGACGTGTCGATCCTCACCAAACTGGCCGCCAAGAAGACGGCCGGCGTGCTCGGCGACGACCTGGCGCTCAATGCGCAGCAGGTGTCCGGCGTCAGGGCCGAGCGCGAGATTCCGGTGGTGTGGGCGGTCTGCAAGGGCTCGTTCGTCAACAAGGCCATCCTGGTGCCTGCCGCGCTGGCCATCGGCACCTGACTGCCCTGGCTGGTGACGCCGCTGCTGATGATCGGTGGCGCATTCCTCTGCTTCGAAGGCTTCGAAAAGCTCGCGCACAAGTTCCTGCACAAGAAGGAACACGAGGCCGACACCGAACGCCACGAGAAGGCCGTGGCCGACGAAGCGGTCGATGTGGTGGCGGTGGAAAAGGACAAGATCAAGGGCGCGGTGCGCACCGACTTCATCCTCTCGGCCGAAATCATCGCCATCACGCTGGGCACCGTGCAGGGGCAGTCGTTCACGACGCAGCTGACCGTGCTGGTCGGCATCGCGCTGATCATGACCATCGGCGTCTACGGCCTCGTGGCGGGCATCGTGAAGCTCGACGACGCGGGCCTCTACCTGAACCAGCGCGCGAGCACCGCCGCGCGCGCCCTGGGCCGCGGCATCCTGGCCACGGCGCCCTAGCTCATGAAGGGGCTGTCGGTGGCCGGCACGGCTGCCATGTTCCTCGTGGGCGGCGGCATCCTGGTGCACGGCGTGCCCGCGTTCGGCCATGCCGTCGAAGACTGGGCCAAGGCCACGGGCGGCGTGTTCGGCACGCTCGGCTCGATGGGCGTGAACGCCGGCGTAGGCCTCGTGGCCGGCGCCATCGTGCTGGCGGGCGTGGAGCTCGTCGGCAAGCTGCGCGGCAAGAAGGGCTGAGCCCGTCGGTTCTTGCTTACTGGCGCGACTTGTTGCGCTGGAACAGTCCGACCCCAACCAGCGCAAACCAGCCGACCAGGTAAGCGCCAGCCACCATCTCGAACCAGCGCGTGCCCTGCAGGAAGCGCGGCGCCAGCAGAACGGCAGCGCCGATGACCAGGCAGAGGATGCCGCGTTCGAGCGTGCGGAGTTGTCTTTGGGGCTGGGCCATGGTTTCTTTTTAGGGGGAGAGTGCGGTCAGTTGGTCATTGTCCGCGCATCGCGGCCGGATGCCCCTGCAGCGCAAACGACTTGCCTGTAGGCACCAGCGTGTCGCCGTCCAGCCGCAGGATCGTGATGTCCTGGTCGATGAAGTTGCCCACGTAGAGGTACTTGCCATCGGCGCTCCACACCACACCTTCGGGCAGGCCGCGCACCACGACCTCGTTGGCGCGCGTGACCTTCTTGCCATCGATCTTCAGCAGCACCACCGAGCCGTTGCGGTGGTAGAAGTAGGCGCTCTTCGACGAGTTGCTGCCGCGCAGGATCGCGGCCAGGCCTTCGGGGCCGTCGCCCACGACCACCTTGTCGACCACGCGCGGCGGCGTCGCTTCGAGGTCGATCACGCTCACCGTATCGATCTGACCGTCCGATGCGCCCGAGTTGCCGTTGTCGGCCGTGAGCGCGAGCTTGCCGTCGGGCGTCACGTCGACGTTGTAGGGCCAGAGGCCGGCCGCGAGGTCGACTTTGTTGTAGCTGACCTTCTCGCCGTTCACTTCGAGCAGCGCGATCTTGTGGGTCGGGAACTTGGCGGCCAGCGCGCGCTTGCCGTCGGGCGTGAAGCGCACGTGCGCCACCGAATCGCCCATGGCCACGGTGTCGATCAGCGTGACCTTCTTGCCCGCGATACGCAGCACGCTGACCGAGTTGTCGGCGCGGTTGGCCACGAGTGCGAGGTTGCCCGCGCGGTTGATCGACAGGCCCGAGGGCTGCTTGCCCACGGTGAGCGTGTCGAGCAGCTTGGGCGGC
>CAMATD010000292.1 GCA_945860785.1 Variovorax sp. YR752
CCCTTGGCCAGGCCCTTGCCGCGCCAATGGCGGGCCACGGCCGTGAGCCGCTGGAACATGCGGTCGGGGTACAGCTGGTTCCAGCTGGCGTCGCACACCGCGGCGACCTCGTCGCCGTCGAGCAGGAGCACGAGGAAGTGCTCGCCCCCGCGGCGATCGATCTCGGCGTACCAGGCGCGGAAGTCCTCGAGTTCGAAGCGCATGGGCGGGCGGTCGAGGTTGGTGGTGGGGCGTCTTCGAGCAGCGCGGACAGCGGCGCCATCAGCGTCGCGAGCCGCTCGAAGGGCACGCAGCCTGCGTGGATCTCCAGGCGCAGTCCGTGGTTGGGCGCGAGCGCTTCGGCCCGCCAACGGGTGAGCGCGTCGTCGTCGAGGTGGGCGAAGGCCATGCGGTTCTCGATGCTGCGGTGCTTCTCGGTCGCGCCGATGGCTGTGAGAAACGCATGTCCTTCGGGGAAGGACGTCCTGAAGGTCGCCGTGGTCTTGCCTTGCTCTTCCATGAAGACGAGCAGTGTCCGCATCAATTCGCAGGCGAGGCCTTGGCGCCGGTGGGATTGCCGCACGCCGCCCCAGACATCGACGAAGGGCGCATAGGCTTTGTAGTCGGGCGTGCCTTCGCGGCGAACGCTCATGTTGAGGCTGCCGGCGATGTCGCCGCGGCTGTCCAGCGCCAGAACGCGATGGACGGCGTAAAGGGGCGTGTGCTGGCGCACGTTCTGCTGGGTGTCGGCATCGCTCGGCAAGGGCTCGTCCGGAAAGTCTTCCTCGTTGCGAAGACGCCAGTAGGCAAGGGCCTTCGCCCACTCTTGAGCGGACGCCCGCTGGGGATCGAAAACGAAAGTCGCGAAATGCCGCGCATCGGCGGCACGGGTTTCAAGCATGGTGGGCCTTGATTCGAAAAATGAACGGATCGCGCTCGGCACAGGCGTGCCGGCGGTGGCGTTTAAATCGGAAGGTCTGTCGCGGCAGGAGACCGCGACGGTCGAACTGGCTGTGCCCTTCAGGGGCGCGCGCCGCGCAGGTGGTGCGTCAGCAGCAGTTCTTTAGCGACCCGACGACAGACCGTACGGGGGAGGGGGAATGAATAGCAGTGTCTTCCATCGCGCACCTCCGGTCTGTGTTGTGGATCGAGGCGTCGAATGTAGCGTTGTTCGCGCGGCCTGTGAAGTGCCGTCTACTGCCCCGGGCGTGCAGCGAAGGCGGTTGCGAAGGCCTCTGCCACTGCGTCGACGTTCCGGTTGTCTTCGTCCGAGCTTCGCCACACCAGAGAGATCTTCCGGAACGGGGCGCGTTTTCCGAGATCCACTTCGCGGACGTCGTAGGCCTTGACCAAGGGGCGCCTCGGTTGCGGGACGACCGAAATGCCCAGGCCCTGCGCGACCATGGCAACGATGGCGTCCATCGAGCGCAGCTCCATCACGCAGCGGGCACTGGGCATCAGGGTGCGCACGTAGCGCGCGGCGACACGTCCGCCCGACAGGGACAGGTCGTAACCCACCCAGTCGTAGGCCTCCAGCAGTTGCTTGACGCTTCTCTCCGGGGCTTTCGATGGCGCCAGCATCACATAGGGCTGGCGGTGCAGCTCGCGCCAGACCAGGCGGCGTGAACCGCCGGACTCGGGCTGGACAAGCAATGCAATATCGAGCCGCGCAGCCTTCAGTTCCGCGAGCAGTTCGTCGGTGTCGTTCAGCGGAGGCACCACGACCTCCAGTGAAGGATGGCGTTGGCGCAGCGTATGGAGCGCCCGCGGAAGCACGTCGCTTTGCATGCTCGTGATCACGCCGACCCTGATGCGACCCGCAACCCCGACGGCCGGGCGGGATCGAAGCATTTGAAGCCTGCTCGAGAAGTCGCCCACCGCGCTCACGACCTCCCGGGCAAAAGAAGTCGGCACCACCACACGCGTCGAGCGATCGAACAATGGCTTTCCGAAGTATTGCTCCAGTTGCTTGACCTGCAGGCTGACCGCACTCGGGCTGCAACCGACGACCCCGGCCGCAGCGGTGAAGCTGCCCTGTTCAAGGATGGTTCTCAGCGTGACCAGCATCGCGAGATTCATGAGAAGTCCTCACAGTTGATATTTGTATATATCACTTTACTCATTCCATGGTGCACCTAGGATTGCTTCATCGCCATCCATCCATCTGCCTGACCGGAGCCATGCGCCATGAACGACATCCGACGCCTTTCCCTCTCGCGAGCCAGGACGCTGGCATGCATGCTCGGGTTCGCGCTCGCCGCATGGCACGCGCACGCGGCGGACCCGTGGGTGCCCGAGCGTCCCATCCACCTCATCTCGCCGAGTCCTCCGGGTGGGGGCACGGATGCCGTCTCCCGCCTGATCGCAGCCAAGCTGGGCGAGCAGGCCAAGTGGCAGGTTGTGGTCGATACAAAGCCCGGTGCGGGCAACAACATCGGCCTGGAGTTCGGCGCGAAGTCGCCGCCTGACGGCTACACCGCCGTCCTGGGCGAGACCAGCAATCTGGCGGTCAACCAGTTTCTCTACAAGAAGCTCAACTTCGATCCGACCAAGGACCTCGCGCCGGTCGCCCTGGTCGGCACGGGTGTATCGGTGCTGGTCGTGAATGCCGGCAGCCCCTTCGACAGCCTGGCATCGCTGCTGGCCGGGGCCAAGAAGAAGCCGCTGGCCTATGCGTCTTCCAGAAACGGGACCGTCGGACACCTCGTGGCCGAAAACCTGCGCGTCACGACCGGCGCCGACCTTCTGCACGTGCCCTACAAGGGCGGCGGCCCGGCCATGACGGACCTGCTGGGAGGGCAGGTCGATTTCTACTTTTCTTCTCTGGTCTCCGCGCTGCCCTTGATCAAGACCCACAAGCTGCGCGCGCTGGCGGTGACCTCCGGAACGAGGGATCCGTCTCTCCCCGACGTTCCCACCCTCGTCGAGAGCGGCTTCAAAGGCTTCGAGTACTCCACCCTCTATGGCGTCGTGGTGCCCGCGAACACGCCGGAAGATATCGTCCGGACAATGAATCGGGAAATCAATCGCGTGCTGGAGCTGGCAGATGTCCGGGCCAATCTGGCTGCACGCGGCATCTACGTTCAGACAGGAACGCCAGAGGCGTTCGGTGCATTCCTGAACCGCGAGAGAAAGAAGTGGTCGGCGGTCGTGAAGGCGTCCGGCGCCACTGCCGAATGACGACGGAGATTCAAACGATGGCCGATGCCTCAGCCGAACGTCGCGTGGTCGACCTGCGCAGCGACACCGTGACGCGGCCCACGCCGCAGATGTACGAGCGCATCGCATCCGCTCCGCTTGGTGACGATGGTCTCGATGGCGACCCGACCGCAATAGAACTTGAATCGGCTGCCGCGCATATCCTGGGAAAGGAGGCCGCACTGTATGTGCCCAGTGCGAGGATGGCGAACCTCCTCGCCATCCTCACGCAGGCCGAACGCCAGGAACTCGTGCTGGCGGAAGCGGCGTCCCACATCTACGTGACCGAGCGCGGCGCGGCCACCTTGACCGGGACTTTCTACGAGGGCATTGCCGGGGTCGATGGGGCGATGGATATGGATGCGCTCAAGGAGGCTCTGGGGCCGGGGCGCAACAAGCTCCGCACCGGCGTCGTGTGCATGGAGACATCGCACAACAACGCCGGCGGGGCCGTGTTGCCGCTCGCGCACATGCAGGCCGTGTTCGAAGCTTCGAAGGGCGCTGGCGCTGCGGTGCACCTCGATGGCGCGCGGCTCATGAATGCGGCGGTGGCCCTGGGCGTGCCGGCGGCGCACATCACTGCCTGTACCGACACGGTTTCGCTTTGCCTGTCGAAGGGCTTGAGCGCACCCATGGGGGCGGTGCTCGCCGGATCGGCAGAGACCGTCCAGCGGGCCAGGTGGTTCAGAAAGCTGTTGGGAGGCAGTCAACGCCAGGTCGGGATTGCTGCAGCCGCCGGATGGGTCGCGATCACGTCCATGGTGGAGCGGCTCGCAGACGACCACGCGGGCGCGCGCCGGCTCGCGCAGGAGATCGGCCGCATCCAGGGGCTTGCCGCCAACGACCCTCAGACCAACATCGTGCAGGTCGACGTGACCCTGACCGGACTCAGCGCTGTCCAGTGGGAGTCCAGGCTGAGGGAGCTGGGTGTGCTGGTTCGCCCATGGGGCAAGCACCGGCTGCGTTGCGTGACGCACCGCCATGTGGGCGAACGCGAGATCGACGTGGCTTTGGAGGCTTTCAGGTCCGTGGCGGCAGCCTGTGTAGCATCCTGAACTGCAGGCAGACCTGCGGCAGACACACCTCCACATGGCCACCACGGAACAACTCCCCCAGTCGATCTTTCTCTACTTCACGGGCCAGGGCTCGGACAAGGTCTACCAGGTCCACCTACGTCCCAAGGACGACGGCTGGGTGGTCGACTACGGCAACGGACGGCGCGGCGGCACGCTCGCCACCGGCACCAAGACCAGCAGCCCGGTCGCCTTCGAAGCCGCCCTGAAGATCTACGAGAAAGTCGTGAAGGAAAAGACTTCGAAGGGCTACACGCCAGACCAGTCGGGTGCGCTCTACACCTCGACCGAGCTGGCCGGTCGCATGAGCGGCGAGCTGCCGCAACTGCCCACGCTGATCCTCGAAGAGCAGGCGGCGCGCTACTTCGACGACGCGGGCTGGGGCTTGCAGGAAAAGGCCGATGGCGAGAACCGCATCCTGTTGATCGAGGGCGAGACGGTGCGGGGCACCAACCGCCGCGGGCTCTTCGCCGATATTCCGCAGGCCTGGGTTGGCGGGGCTGGCGTGCCGGTGGGGCGGACCGTCGTTGCGGGCGAGCATGTCGGCGATGCCTTCAAGGCCTTCGACCTGCTGGAGCTGGACAGCCAGGACCTGCGCGGCGCGCCCTTCATCGAACGCTTCGGGCATCTGCAGAAGATCGCCGGGCTCGTGTCCTGGATGGTGGTGCTCGACCTCGAACTCACCGCGGAGGGCAAGCGCCGCCGCGCCGCGGAATTGCTGGCTGCGCACGGCGAGGGCTATGTGCTCAAGGCGCTCGATGCGCCGTTCTCCGCGGGCCGCAGCACGACGAGCCTCAAGTTCAAGTTCAACCAGAGCGCGACTTGCGAGGTGATCCGCGTCAACGCGCAGCGCTCGGTGGCCGTGGGGCTGCGCGACGATGCGGGCACGATGGTGGATCTGGGCAACGTGACGGTGCCGCCCAACGAGGCCCTGCCGGCAGTCGGCACGCTGGTCGAGGTGCGCTATCTCTACCGCTATGCGGGCGGCAAGTTCGAGCAACCGGTCTACAAGGGCCAACGGCCGGACATGACATCCGAAGACGCCGTGCTCTCGCAGGTCACGCGCATCAAGGACCGGAGCGCGGCGATGGAAGCGGCGGACGACGACGCTTCGTAGGCGCCGGCCCCGAGGCCGCACGCGGCTCAAGCGCGCGGCGCAATGCCGGCGCTTCTTGCTGGATGTGATCCCACAAGCGGTTCGAGACCGGCCCCTGCGGCCGGTCGCAGCGTCGCGCCGCCACCAGTTCCTCGGTGCTGCCGGGCAGGTGTCGGCCGGCGATGGACAGCAGGCGCCCGTCGCGCAACTCTTCCTCGATCAGAAAGCGCGGCATGTGGCCCCACCCGAGTCCCTGCAGGATGATTTCCTTCTTCATCCCCTGATCGGCCACTGTGCATTGAGGCGCGCCTTCGACCATGAAGTAGTCCTGTTGCGGTGAATGGCGCGCCGTGTCGCGCATGACGCATTGCGTGAACTCGCGCATCTGCTGCGGCATGATCGCGCGCTTGATGGGCGCCGGCAGAAGGCCGGGCGCCACCACGGGAATGAACGGCACCTTGCAGAGATCGACCCATTCCACCCGCGGGTCGCTCTTGTCGACGCGGTGCAGGATCACATCGGCTTCGCCATCGAAGAGCCGCTCCCACGGGCCGGCGACTGCTTCGAAATGCAGATGCAGGCGCGTGCCCGGGCACTGCGCAAAGAAGCGGCCGAGCATCCCCAGCACTTGCGACCGCGGGCACAGGTCGCCGATCACCACGCGGATTTCGCTTTCTTCGCCCATTGCCAACTGCGCGGCATGGGTGCGCAGGCCTTCCAGTTCGCGCAGCAGCGACTGCGCCCGGCGATGGAACGAGAGTCCTGCCTCGGTGGGGCACACGCGATAGCCGCTGCGGTCCAGCAGGACAAGGTCGAGTTGCCGCTCCAGCTTGGCGACGGCAGCGAACACTGCCGGGTGCGAGCGATGCAGCGCAGTCGCCGCAGGCTGAAAGCCGCCGGCGCGGACCACGGCATCGAAGCACTGGAGGTCGTGCAAGGTGAATTCGGTCATGTCAGGTTTGACTACAGAGATTGATCGATCTTTGTAATATCTTTGCGGATGAGCCGCAACTACGATTTGCTTCACTGATCGACCCACAAGAAAGCGTGCTCACCATGAATGACCTGAACTTCGTTGCCGCCGGCGACGGCACCCGCATCGCGTACCGCATCGACGGCCAAGCCGAGAAGCCGGGGCTGGTGCTGTCGAACTCCATCGGCACCACGCTGCGGATGTGGGACACGCAGATCGAGAGCTTGTCGAAGCATTTCCGCGTTCTGCGCTACGCCACCCGTGGCCACGGCGCGTCAGGCGTTCCGGCCGGCGCCTATTCGTCGACCGGCTCGGCCGAGATGTGATCGAGCTGCTCGATGCGCTGGGCATCGAACGCGCGCACTTCCTGGGTTTGTCGCTCGGCGGCTTCATCGGGCAATGGCTGGGCGTGCATGCGCCCGAGCGCATCGACCACCTGATCCTGAGCAACACCTCGTCCTACCTCGGGCCGGCCGGGCAGTGGGACGAGCGGATCGCCGCCGTGCTGCAGGCATCCGACATGTCGGCGACCGCCGAGATGTTCCTGGGCAACTGGTTTCCGGCGCGCATGCTGGCGGCGAAGGAGCCCGTTGTCGACGAGTTTCGCGCCATACTGCTGGCCACGGACCGGCAAGGCCTGGCCGGCTCCTACGCGGCGGTTCGCGATGCGGACCTGCGCCGGACCATAGCGCTGATCTCCCGTCCTACCTTGGTGATTGCCGGCCAGCACGACACGGTGACGGCCGTCAGCCATGGCGAGTTGATCGCAGCGACCGTGCCCGGATCGAAGCTGCTCATCCTGCCCGCGGTTCACTTGTCGAACATCGAGTACCCGGCCGAGTTCATGCAGGCTGTGCTGGGGTTTCTGCGCTGAGTCTGCGCGGCGGGCGTTTAGAGTCTCCCGATGACTCTGACCTACATCTACCTCGCTGTCGCCATCGTCGTTGAAGTTCTTGCGACCAGCTTCCTGAAGGCCTCGGACAGTTTCACCAGGCTGTGGCCGACCGTGGCCACGGTGGTGGGCTATGCCGTGTCGTTCTACTTCCTGTCACTCGCGTTGCGCGTGCTGCCCACCGGCATTGCCTACGCGATCTGGTCGGGCGTGGGCATCGTCCTCATCTCGGTGGTGAGCTGGCTCTGGTTCGGCCAGTCGCTGGACGGTCCGGCGATTGCCGGGTTGGGGCTGATCATCGCGGGCGTCGTGGTGGTCAATGTGTTTTCGAAATCGGTGGGGCACTGAGTGGGCATCTCGAAGCTGCTCCCGAGCCTCCCCGTCGGCAAGGCGTGGATTGCCGCCAGCGAAGGCGAGTCCGGAGACGCGGTGTTCCGGCGCAGCGATGGTGTGGCGTTCGCGAAGATTTCCTTCGGCGAGGGTGCTGCACAGCTCGACGAAGAGCGCTTGCGCACAGAGTGGCTGGCGCCGTTCGGCGTGGGGTCTGCGACCGTTCTGGATTGGCATGCTTCGAGCGATGGCGCCTGCCTTGTCACGCGCGCCGTGGAGGGCGTGCCGGCCAGTGACCTCACTGCGTCTGAATTGCTGAG
>CAMATD010000293.1 GCA_945860785.1 Variovorax sp. YR752
GAGCACTTGTTGATCGGCCGCACACCAGCCGCCTGCCCTCGTGCACAGGGCACCGGGTGCTCCCCGCAGCGAAATAAAGGAGGAGCGAAGCGGGGGACATTCGCGGAGGGGAGCACCCGGTGTCCTGTGCACGCACCCCGAACACAAGCGCCCCGAACACAAGCGCCCCGAACAAAAGCGCCCCGAACAAAAGCGCCCCCAATCGGCCCCCGCACCACGCCGTTTCCGAGGAAGCCAGACTACAACAGTTGACATTGATCCCTGATATCTTTGAGGAGCTTCCACGAAACAAACAGGAGTTCCTCTATGGCCAAAGCACCGGCACACGCCTTTGCGTCCACTCTCAAGACCTTCAAGACCGCATCGGGCAAGTCCGGCAAATACTGGTCCCTGAAGGAACTGGCCAAGCAATATCCCACCATCGAGCGCCTGCCGGTGTCGATCCGCATCGTGCTCGAATCGGTGCTGCGCAATTGCGACGGGCAGAAGGTCTCGGCCAAGCACGTCGAAGAGCTGGCCCATTGGGCGCCCAACGCAGAGCGCACCGACGAAATTCCCTTCGTCGTCACCCGCGTGGTGCTGCAGGACTTCACCGGCGTGCCGCTGCTGGCCGACCTGGCCGCCATGCGCAGCGTCGCCGCCAAGCTCGGCAAGTCGCCCAAGACCATCGAGCCGCTGGTGCCCGTCGATCTCGTGGTCGACCACTCGGTGATGGTCGACTATTACGGCACGCCCAAGGCGCTCGACCTCAACATGAAGCTCGAGTTCCAGCGCAACAACGAGCGCTACCAGTTCATGAAGTGGGGCATGCAGGCCTTCGACACCTTCCGCGTCGTGCCGCCGGGCTTCGGCATCGTCCACCAAGTCAACCTCGAATACTTCGCGCGCGGCGTTTACAAGAGCCCGTACGACAAGGCCGACGTGCCCACCTACTACCCCGACTCGCTGGTCGGCACCGACAGCCACACCACCATGATCAACGGCATCGGCGTGGTCGGCTGGGGCGTGGGCGGCATCGAGGCCGAGGCCGCGATGCTGGGCCAGCCGGTCTACATGCTGACGCCCGACGTGGTGGGCTTCGAGCTCACCGGCAAGCTGCGCGAAGGCGTGACGGCCACCGACCTGGTGCTGTTCGTCACGGCCATCCTGCGGACCGAGAAGGTGGTGGGCAAGTTCGTCGAATTCTTCGGTCCCGGCGCCGCATCGATTGCCGTGCCCGACCGCGCGACCATCGGCAACATGGCGCCCGAATACGGCGCGACCATGGGCTTCTTCCCGGTCGACGAGATGACCGTGGCGTACTTCGAAGGCACCGGCCGCACCAAGGAAGAGGTCGAGCGCTTCGAGGCCTACTACAAGGCGCAGGGCCTGTTCGGCATGCCGGCGCCCGGCGACATCGACTACACCAAGATCGTCAAGCTCGACCTCGGCACCGTGGCGCCCAGCCTCGCGGGCCCCAAGCGTCCGCAGGACCGCATCGACCTCGGCCACCTGGCCACCAAGTTCTCCGAGCTCTACAGCAAGCCCAACGACGCCAACGGCTTCAACCAGCCGGCGGACAAGCTCAAGCTGCGCTACCCGCTGGTCAAGGCCAGCCAGGGCAACGACAACGAGGCCGCAGCCCCCGCCGCCGGATCGCCGCGCGAACTGGTCGAGATGGTGGCCAACCGTTCCACCAAGGCCGCGGCCCATACGAGCGCTACCGCGCCCCCCGCGCCCAAGGGCGAGGTCACCATCGGCAACGGCGACGTGCTGATCGCGGCCATCACCTCGTGCACCAACACCTCGAACCCGAGCGTGATGCTCGCGGCCGGCCTGCTGGCCAAGAAGGCGGTGGAGGCGGGCCTCACGGTCAAGCCGCACGTCAAGACATCGCTGGCCCCCGGTTCCCGCATCGTCACCGAATACCTCGAGAAGGCAGGCCTCCTGCCGTACCTCGAAAAGCTCGGCTTCTACCTCGCAGGCTACGGCTGCACCACCTGCATCGGCAACGCCGGCGACCTCACGCCCGAGATCAACGAAGCCATCACCAAGAACGACCTGATCGGTGCGGCCGTGCTCTCGGGCAACCGCAACTTCGAGGCGCGCATCCACCCGAACCTGAAGGCCAACTTCCTCGCGTCGCCGCCGCTCGTGGTGGCTTTCGCGATCGCCGGCAACGTGATGACCGACCTGATGACCGAGCCCGTCGGCAAGGGCAAGCACGGCAAGGACGTGTACCTCGGCGACATCTGGCCGACGCCGAAGGAAATCGACGAGAACCTGCGCTATGCGATGAACGCCAAGTCGTTCCGCGAGAACTACGAAAAGGTCAAGACCGATCCGGGCAAGTTCTGGAGCAGCATCAAGGGCACCAACGGCCAAGTCTACGACTGGCCCAAGTCGACCTACATCGCCGAGCCGCCGTTCTTCGAGGGCTTCAAGATGAAGCCGCATGCGTCGGACGCGGGCTTCAAGGGCGCGCGCGTCATGGCGCTCTTCGGCGACTCGATCACCACCGACCACATCTCGCCGGCCGGCTCGATCAAGGAAAGCTCGCCCGCGGGCATCTGGCTCAAGGCGCACGGCGTGCCCAAGGCCGACTTCAACAGCTATGGTTCCCGCCGCGGCAACCACGACGTGATGATGCGCGGCACTTTTGCCAACGTGCGCATCAAGAACCTGATGATTCCGCCGGACGCCAACGGCACGCAGGAAGAGGGCGGCGTCACGCTGTTCCAGCCCGGCAACCAGAAGATGTTCATCTACGACGCCGCCATGAAGTACATGGAAGAGGGCGTGCCAACGGTGGTGTTCGGCGGCGAAGAGTACGGCACCGGCTCCTCGCGCGACTGGGCCGCCAAGGGCACGCAACTGCTGGGCATCAAGGCCGTGGTGGCGCGCAGCTTCGAGCGCATCCACCGCGCCAACCTGGTCGGCATGGGCGTGCTGCCGCTGCAGTTCCGCGGCGCCGATTCATGGCAGACGCTGGGCCTCACGGGCGACGAGCAGATCGACGTGGTGATCGGCGGCGAACTGAAGCCGCAGATGGACGTGAAGCTGGTGGTGCACCGCCCCGATGGCACGCACCAGGAGGTGACGGTGCGCCTGCGCATCGACACGCCGATCGAGGTCGACTACTACAAGCACGGCGGCATCCTGCCCTTCGTGCTGCGGCAACTGCTCGCGGCCTGATCGTTGTGGCTACTTGCCGGCGGCATCGAGCCGCTGTGCAAGCTGATCGAGCAAAGGGCGGATCTTTTCGCCGACGCTGATCTGCGGGTTGGAAAAGCCGTCTTCCTTGCCGGCCTCGACTTCGCGCTGCTTGATCACCGGCACGGCGGCCGCGAAGGCTGTTTCGAAGGAGTGGGTCTTGCGCAGTTCTTCGTCGAACATCGCGCGGCCGAAATAGGTCAGCTCCGAGAGGCGGCCGCAGCCGTAGGACGTGTGGGTGGCGTCGGCGGCCGTCATCACCAGCGTGTCGTCGTTCGCCATCGGTTCGATCCAGCCACCCGAGTAGCAGGCCGAGATCGCCACGACGCGGTGACGGATGCCGGCTTCGTCGAGGGCCTTGCGCAGCTCTTCGGGCGTGAGCCACGGCACCGACAACGGACCGTGCGTGGCGGCCAGCTGGTGGTCGCGCGCGCCGTGTGAAGTGAGGTAGACCACGAGCAGGTCATTCTCGCGGTCCATGTGTTGGCCCAGGGCAGCGATGGCGCGCTGCAGGTTGAGCGGCGTGGCCCAGGGCAGCGTGTCGGCCGTGGTTGCGTGGTTCACTAGGTGCAGCACGCGCTGCTTCGCGTCGAAGCGCTCCCCGATCACCTTGGCGACCATCGTGCTTTCGCGCAGGAACACGTCTTCGGACGCGTAGGGCGCGAACACCAGGCCATAGACATTGGCCTGGCCGGGCTGGCGCTCGCCGATGCCGGCCACCGTGCGTTCCCACAGCGACTGCTGCTGCTCGAAGACTTCCTGCGTGAGCCGCAGGCGCGGCCGCTCGGGTTCGGTGGCTGCGCTGGCGGCGTAGTCGGTCTGCCAGACGCGCTCCTGCATGTTGAGCGACTGCCACAAGCCCAGCGCCATCATGGCCACGAGCCCTGGAACGAACAGCGCGACCCGCCAGCGCGTCGCGACCTCGCGGGCCGTGAGCCGGGTGATCGCAAGCAGCATCCACAGGTAGCCCAGGCCGTAGAAGCTCCAGAGGAGCGGTCGGATTCCTGAGGAACCCCGGCGACTAGCCGTACGCAAAGGAGAGCGTCAGGCCAACGAACAATAGGTTGACCGGGAACGTGGCCCAGTTGGCGAGCACCAGCCAGCGTGCAAGCCGGTTCGCCGCCCCCACAGGGCCCACCAGCCCAGCCATGCGAGCACGCCCCAGACCCAGAGCTGGTTGAGCGCGACCGTGGCCGTGAGCTGCGCCGGCCCCTTCACCTCGAGGCGGCCGAGCCCGAACCACAGCAGCTCCGGCAGCAGCAGGAGCGCCAGCAGTTGCCACGGCGCAGGTGTTGCCTCGATGCGCGGCGCTTGCAGGAAGGCGGTACGCAGGCCTGCCGCGATCCAGCGCCACAGGCTGGCGCGCTGTACGGTGACGGCTGCCGCGGGTGGCGAAGCCGGTGCCGGGTCGGGCGTTTCGGGGGCGGGGGGCGGCGCGTTCAGATCCTCATGCATGAGTTGATCATGCCCTGCGTCCGGGGAATTCCGGCCCGTCACACCGGTGGTCCGGCGATCGGGGGAATAATTTTCGGGATGAGCACCACACAAAGCCGCCACACCGCGATCCGCGTCGGCCTGATTTCCGATACGCACGGGCTGTTGCGTCCCCAGGCAGTGGCAGCGCTGCAGGGCTGCGACTTCATCGTGCATGGCGGAGACATCGGCGATGCCGGCATCCTCGACGCATTGCGGGCCATCGCGCCGCTGACGGTGGTGCGCGGCAACAACGACCGCGAGCCCTGGGCCACCGCCATCGCGGAGACCGAATTCCTGAGGGTCGGCGATGTGCTCGTCCATGCGATCCACGACCTTTCGCAGATCGAGATCGACCCCGCCGGTGCCGGTGTTCGCGTGGTGGTCTCGGGCCACTCCCACAAGCCGAAGATCGAGGAGCGCGATGGCGTGCTCTATGTCAATCCGGGCAGCGCGGGGCCGCGCCGATTCAAGTTGCCGATCGCTGTCGCCGAGCTCATCGTCCATGGCGATGCGGTGACGGCACGCATTGTCGAACTGGCCTGAGCACGCCGCGAGGGGGCTTGAACCTGCGTGAGAAAAGGTTCTAGTCCGCGTGGTCAAAGGGCTTTAGTCAGGTTTCTGCGATTGAGAATTGATAGCATCTGGGTTTCGCTTATTGGCGCACCCGATATCCGGGTGCACTTTTCACCGTGCAAACCAAAGATTTCGGCGCAGCGCCGGCACATCCCGGGCTGCGGCTCGACCAGCTTCCCAGCCATCAATGGGCCACCGTCCTCGACGTGGCCCGCCCCGAAAGCGCGGACGGCCGCGAACTCGTGCTGCGTTTGACCGAAATCGGATTCGTACCGGGTGAAGCCGTGCGCATCGTCGCCAGCGGCATTCCGGGGCGCGAGCCCATCGCCGTGCGGCTCGGCCACACCACGTTCGCACTGCGTCGCCACGAGGCCGCGCTCATCCACGTCGTGCCTGGAGCCGAGAACCATGGTTGAAGCCGTCATCCAGGGCCCCGGCCGCTTCGCGCCCACTGCGCAACCGGGACGCATCGCCCTGCTGGGCAACCCGAACTGCGGCAAGACCGCGCTCTTCAACCTGCTGACCGGCAGCCGCCAGAAGGTGGCCAACTACGCCGGCGTGACGGTCGAGCGCAAGGAAGGCACGCTGCGCACGCCCTCGGGCCGCCGCGTCTTCGTGCTCGACCTGCCGGGCGCCTACAGCCTGAACGCGCTCAGCGCCGACGAGGCCGTGACCCGCGACATCGTCACCGGCCAGAGCAAGGAGGCGCTGCCCGACCTGCTGGTGTGCGTGACCGACGCCACCAACCTGCGCCTCAACCTGCGGCTGGTGCTCGAGGCCCGCAAGCTCGACCTGCCGATGGTGGTCGCGCTCAACATGACCGACATGGCCAAGAAGCAGGGCATCGTGGTCGATACCGCCGTGCTCTCGCGCGAGCTGGGCGTGCCGGTGATCGAGACCGTGGGCGTTCACACCGGTGGCGCGCAGGGCCTGCTCGAAGCGCTCGACGCGCCCGTGGCTGCCGCAGTGCCGCAGCCCTGGCAGGCGCCGGGTCTCGACGACGTGCTCGCCACGCAGCGCGAGGTGCGCCGCATCCTCGGGCTTGCGGTGACGGAGCCGGTCGGCAGCCTCGCCACCAGCGACCGCATCGACCGCGTCGTGATGCACCCAGTGTGGGGCATGCTGGTGCTTGCCGTCACCATGTTCCTGATGTTCCAGGCCGTGTTCAGCTGGGCCAATGTGCCCATGGACGCCATCAAGGCCGGCACGGAGGGGCTGGGCGGCCTTCTTAAAGTGCACATGCCCGAAGGCATGCTGCAGAGCCTGCTGGTCGACGGCGTGATCGCGGGCGTGGGCGGAGTGATCGTGTTCCTGCCGCAGATCCTGATCCTGTTCCTGTTCATCCTCGCGCTCGAAGATTCGGGCTACCTGCCGCGCGCGGCCTTTTTGCTCGACCGCGTGATGGGCACCGTGGGCCTGTCGGGCCGCTCGTTCATTCCGCTGCTGTCGAGCTTTGCCTGTGCCATTCCCGGCGTGATGGCAACGCGCACCATCAGCAACTGGCGCGACCGCATCACGACCATCATGATTGCGCCGCTCATGACCTGCTCGGCGCGGCTGCCGGTCTATGCGCTGCTGATCGCGGCCTTCATTCCGGCGCGCACCGTGGGCGGCGTGTTCAACCTGCAGGGCGTGGTGCTGTTCGCGCTGTATGTGTTCGGCATCGTCTCGGCGATGGCCGTGGCCTGGGTGATGAAGCGCTTCCGCGACAACACGCAGCACTCGCCGCTCCTGATGGAACTGCCGGCCTACCGCTGGCCGAACCCGCGCAACCTGGCGCTGGGGCTCTACGAGCGTGCGTGGATCTTCATCCAGCGCGTGGGCACGATCATTCTCACGCTCACCATTCTGTTGTGGTTCCTGTCGACCTTCCCGTCGCCGCCCGAAGGCGCCACGGGCCCGGCCATCCAGTACAGCCTGGCCGGCATGATCGGCCGCGGGCTGGAGCACATCTTTGCGCCCATCGGCTTCAACTGGCAGATCTCGATCGCGCTGGTGCCCGGCATGGCGGCGCGCGAGGTGGCGGTAGGTGCGCTCGGCACGGTCTATGCGCTCTCGGCCACCGGCGACGACGTGGCGGGGCAGCTCGAGCCGCTGATCGCCGGCAGCTGGTCGCTGGCAACGGCGCTGTCGTTGCTGGTCTGGTATGTGTTCGCGCCGCAATGCATCTCGACGCTCGCGGCCGTCAAGCGCGAAACCGGGTCGTGGAAGTACGTGTGGATCATGGCGGGCTACCTGTTCGCGCTCGCCTATGCGGCATGCTTCATTACCTACCGCATTGCAGTGGCGCTCGGAGCAGGTTAAAACCTGCAATGAAAGGTTTGAAGAAGAAATGGCACAGCAACTGATCGTCGGATTGATCGTCGCAGCGGCCGCGTTCTACGCGGTCTGGCGCTGGATGCCCGCGGGCTGGCGGCGCAGCGCGGCGCACAAGCTCGCGGCCGGCACGCAGCGTGCCGGACTGGTCGACCAGGAACGCGCCGACCAGCTGGTGG
>CAMATD010000294.1 GCA_945860785.1 Variovorax sp. YR752
GTGGCGGCCGGTACGGCCGCCACGGATGCTGTCAACTTGAGCCAGCTGACCACCACGGTAGCCGGCAGCAAGACCAAGTACTACAGCGTCAACTCCATCGGTGGCGGCAACGAAGACAACCTCGGTGCCACAGGTGCCGACGCCATCGCCTCGGGCAAGGACGCCAGTGCAACCGTCGCCGGCTCGGTGGCCATCGGTTCAGGCTCCGTCTCCGACCGCGCGGTCGCAGGCAGCACCGGCAACATTCCCGCGGGCAGCTCGCTGATCCCCTTCAACACCACCGACCGCACGCTGCTGGGTGCCCTCTCGGTCGGCAGCGCCACCACCTACCGCCAGATCACCAACGTCGCCGACGGCACGCAGGCGCAGGACGCCGTCACGGTGCGCCAGCTCAGTGGTGCATTGCAGTCCTTTGCGGTCACGCCCATCCAGTACTTCCACGCCAACTCCACCGCGGCCGACTCGCTGGCCATCGGCGCGGAATCGGTGGCGGTCGGCCCGCAGACGGTGGTCAACGGCAACAACGGCGTGGGCATCGGCAACGGTGCCATCGTGCAGCAAAGCGCGCCGGGCGGCATTGCGATTGGCCAGGGCGCGACATCGCACCTCGCCGATTCGATTGCCATGGGCACGAGCGCGTCGGCCGCGGCCGTTCAAGGCGTGGCGCTGGGTGCGGGCAGCAACGTGACGCAGGCTGGCGGCGTGGCCTTGGGCGCGGGCTCCGTGGCTTCGACGGGGGCGGGCGTTGCGGGCTATGTGCCGCCCACCGCCACCGACGCGCAACGCATTGCCATCGGTGCGACCACCAGCACGCTGGCGGCCGTCTCGGTGGGCGATGCGGCCAATGGCCAGTTCCGGCAGATCACCGGCGTGGCCGCGGGCACGGCCGACAGCGACGCGGTCAACGTCTCGCAGCTGAGGGGTGTGCAGGGCACGGTGGCGGCGATCGACCAGTCGACAGTCAAGTACGACACCAACGCGGACGGCACGACCAACTACAACAGCGTGACCATGGGCGGCAGCAATGCCACCGGCCCGGTCACGGTGCACAACGTGGCGCCGGGTGTGGCGGGCACCGACGCCGTCAACGTCAACCAGCTCAACGCGGTCAGCGGCAACCTGAACAACCGCATCAACGCGGTCAATGACCGCATCGACGGCGTTGAGAAGAACGCCTATGCCGGTGTTGCCGCGGCCATGGCGCTGCAGATGCCCGGGAGCTACGTGCCCGGCAAGACGGTCATGCGCATCGGCGTGGGTTCCTTCAAGGGCCAGAGCGCGGTGGGCATCAGTTTCCGGCGCACCTCCGAAAACAACGCCTGGAGCCTCACCGGCGGCGTGGCCACCAGCCGCGCGGGGGTGGGTGCCACCGTCGGCGCGGAATGGGTCTTCAACTGATCGCCATACAGATGAACTGGACGAACTCCATCATGAACAAGCTCTTTCAAGCCAGGACCTCCTTCACGGTTCGTGCCACGCCGCTCGCCGCCCTCTGCCTCGCTGCACTGATGGCCGGCGGCTGCGCCAGCCCGAGCTACACCATCACGCCGGAGATGCAGGCCAGGGCCGGTTCGGAGAACCCGGCACCGCCGAAGGACGAAGACTTCCCCGCGCTGAACTCGGCCAAATGGCAGCAGGGCGCCTTCCCGAGCCTCGAGGCGCTGCGCGCCATGCGCACCGGCCTGGGCAAGGACCAGGTCGCGAGCTGCTGAGCTTTCCGCACTTCAGCGAAGGACTGGGCGGCGTGCGCGAATGGAACTACATCTTCCACTTCCGCACCGGCGCCGGCCCGGAGTACATCACCTGCCAGTACATGGTTCGTTTCAATGCAGACGTGCTGACCAACGGGATGTATTGGAAGGGACCGGGCTGCGCGGACCTGCTCAGGCCGCCGCCTGCAGCGGCGAGGCCCGTCGCGACCGTTCCGCCGGCGGTTGTGCCTGCGAAGACGACGCTCGGCGCCGACGGCCTGTTCCGCTTCGACGGCCGCTCGTTGGCCGACTTGCTGCCTGAAGGGCGGCGCAAACTGGACGCCCTGGCAAGCGACATCAAGGGCAGTGTCAGATCGGTGAATGCGATCAAGGTGACGGGCCATACCGACCGGCTCGGCAGCAACACCTACAACCAGGCGCTCTCGCTGGCGCGCGCCAATACCGTCCGCGACTACCTGGTGCAGGCCGGCGTACCGGCGCAGACCCTGCAGGTGCAAGGCAAGGGCGAATCGGAGCCGAAGGTGCAATGCGCACAGACCCGGCGCGCGGAACTGATCGACTGTCTCGCTCCGAACCGCCGCGTCGAGATCGCGGTATTTGCAGAGCGGTGAACCCGGCGAGGGGCCATGCCGAACGGACATGGCCCGTGCGACCGTTCCGCTGAGCGGAAAAATCATTTGCGCCGTGGTGCTTTCGGGCTCTCAGCGTGCGGCCTACAGTGCGCCGTGCCCCAGAGAGACAGACCGACAAGGAGACAGCCACGATGCGCAACCTCAACCAGGACAACATCACCCAGGCCGTGCTCGCGCGCTTCGCCGACACGCCCGACCCGCGCCTGCACGAGATCATGACCAGCCTCGTGCAGCACCTGCATGCCTTTGCACGTGAAGTGAAGCTCACCGAGGAAGAGTGGTTCCAGGGCATCCAGTACCTGACCGCCACCGGCCAGAAGTGCGACGACAAGCGCCAGGAGTTCATCCTGCTGTCGGACGTGCTGGGCCTCTCGATGCTCACCATCGCGATGAACAACGACAAGCCGGCCGGCTGCACCGAGGCCACCGTGTTCGGCCCCTTCTACTTCGAGGGCGCGCCCGAGTACGCGCATGGCGACGACGTGGCTAACGGCGCTGCGGGCGCACCCTGCGACGTGTACGCCACCGTGCGCGGACTCGACGGCGAGCCGGTGGCCGGCGCGGTCGTCGACGTGTGGCAGGCCGACGAAGGCGGCCACTACGACGTGCAGCACGAGGGACTCGACCACTCCGAGAACCGCGGCCGCCTGCGCACCGCGGCCGACGGGGCGTTGCATTTCAGGAGCGTGCTGGCCGAGGCCTATCCGATCCCGGTCGATGGGCCCGTGGGCGACCTGCTGCGCGCGACCAACCGCCACCCCTGGCGGCCGGCCCACCTGCATTTCAAGATCGAGGCGCCGGGTTACGAGCAGCTCATCACCCATGTGTTCCGCGAGGGCGACAAGTGGCTCGATTCCGACGCGGTGTTCGCGGTGCGCCAGTCGCTGGTCGCACCGTGGAAGCAGCAGGACAACGGCCGCTGGCGCCTCGATTTCGATTTCGTGCTCAACCCGCTGAAGCAGCCTGCCTGAAGAACAACCTCCGGAGACAAAAAAATGACCGACACCCTGCAGCAGGAGCTGCTGATCCGCCGAATGATCGAACGCTGGGCCGTCTGGCGCGATGCCGGCGACTGGGAGCGCTTCGCCACCGTGTGGCACCCCGACGGCGTGATGATGGCCACCTGGTTCCAGGGCCCGTTCGCCGACTTCATCCGCGTCACGCAGGAGGGCTGGGCCAAGGGCGTGAGCATCCTGCACTTCCTCGGCGGCTCGGCCGTCGAGGTGGCGGGCGACCGCGCCATCGCGCAGACCAAGATGACCATCTCGCAGCGCGGCATGGTCGAGGGCGTGCTGTGCGACGTGGTGTGCACCGGCCGTTTCTACGACTTCGTGGTGAAGCACGGCGGCGAGTGGAAGCTGCTGCACCGCCAGCCGATCTACGAGAAGGACCGCATCGACCCGGTGGACCCGGCCGCGACGGTGAAGCTCAATGCCGACGTGCTGGCCGGCCTGCCCGAGGGCTACCGCCACCTCACCTACATCCAGCAGCGCATCGGCTACACGGTGAAGCTCGACATGCCGATGCTCAAGGGGCCGGCCGTGGAGGCGTTGTATGCGCGCGGCGCACGCTGGCTGGCCGGCGGCGAACTCGAGCGCTGACATGTCTGCCGCGCTCAACCGCCGCAGCGTCGTGACCACGGCGCTGGCGATGATGGCCGTCCCGACATTTGCGTTCGCGCAGGATTGGCCAGGCAAACCGCTCAAGCTGATCGTGCCCCAGCCGCCCGGCGGCGGCTTCGACTTCGTCGGCCGGTTGCTGGCCGAACGCCTCTCGCGCGCATTGGGCCAGCCGGTGATCGTGGACAACCGCGCCGGCTCCGGCACGGTGATCGGCACCGACTTCGTCGCCAAGGCCCCGGCCGACGGCTACACGCTGCTGGTCGGCTCGGTATCGAACCTCGCGCTCAACATGGGGCTCTACAAGAACCTGCCCTACGACAGCCTGCGCGACTTCGAGCCGCTGAGGCTGGCCGTGGCCTACGCTACACGCTGATGGCGCGCAAGGACCTGCCGCAGGCCACGCTCAAGGACGTGGTGGCCTTTGCCAAGGCCAATCCGAAGAAGCTCAACTACGCCTCGGCCGGCAATGGCTCGGGGCAGCACGTGATCGCGGCGGCGCTGTGGCAGCAGGCGGGTGTCGAGCTCACGCATGTGCCGTACCGCGGCGCGCAGGCGGCGTACCAGGATCTGCTGGGTGGGCGTGTCGATCTGTTCTTCGATCTCTCGCCGACGGCGCGGGCGCAGATCGCGGCGGGCAATGTGCGGGCACTCGCGGTGTCGGGCACGGCACGGTTGCCGACGCAGCCGGAGATTCCGACCATCGGCGAGACTGGTGTCGCGAAGCTCGAACTCGAATCGTGGTTCGGTCTCTTCGCGCCTGCGAAGACGCCGCCCGTTGTGCTGGAGCGACTGCGCATCGAACTCGCGAAGGTGATCGCGATGCCGGAGGTGATGGATTCGTTCGTCAAGGCCGGCGGCAAGCCGCTCGCGCTCTCGCAGGCCGATACGCGCGCGCTGGTGCGCAAGGACGTCGAGCGCTGGAGCCGCACGGTGCGTGAGTTGGGTATTCAGCCCGAATAGGGCGTCTTGTTCGGGGTGCGTGCACAGGACCCGGGTGTCCCCCTCCGCGAATGTCCCCCGCTTCGCTCCTCCTTTATTTCGCTGCGCAGAGCACACCGCCGGCGTGAACGCGCCCTGAACAAAGCACTCCACGCACGACTGGCTCCGTCCTGCTACGCTCACGAAGCCTGCCGCCACGGCGGGCTTTTTTCTGCGCCCTTCATCCCCATGGTTTTTCCTGTCATCACCGACCCGCATTTCTATGCAGTCGCCATTCCCGCCGTGCTCCTGCTCGGCGTCAGCAAGAGCGGCTTCGGCGCCGGCTTCGGTTCGCTCGCGGTGCCCCTGATGGCGCTAGCGGTCGCAGTGCCGCAGGCCGCGGCGATCCTCATGCCGCTGTTGCTGCTGATGGACGTGCTGGGGCTCGCAGCGTTCCGGCGCGACTTCGACCGTTCGCTGCTCAAGTTCCTGATCCCGTTCGGATTGATCGGTACCCTGGTCGGCACGCTGCTGTTTCGTGTGCTGTCGGCGCACACGGTGGCGGGCATCGTCGGCGTGTTCACGCTGCTGTTCCTGGCGCAGCGGCTGGTGTTTCCGCCGCGGCCCGACGATCCGTTGCCTTCGCGCAAGGTGGGCGCGGTGCTCACGGTGGTGTCGGGGTTCACGAGTTTCATCGCCCATGCGGGCGGCCCGCCGATCAACGCCTACGTCATTCCGCTGCGGCTCAAGCCGGTGGTCTTCACGGCGACGATGGCGTACTTCTTCTTCGTGGTGAATCTCAGCAAGTGGATTCCCTACGCGTGGCTCGGTCTCATCGACCTGCGCACGCTGGTGACCTCGCTGGTGCTGATGCCGATCGCGCCGTTCGGCGTGTGGGTCGGCATTCGCATCGCGCGGCGCATCGGGGCGACGTGGTTCTATCGCTTCGTGTACCTCGGGATGCTGCTCACCGGCCTGAAGCTCGTCTACGACGGCTTCCTGGCCTGAGGCCGGCCGTAGGCCTGGCCCCTTCGTGAAACACCGAGGAACCGGCTTTGCCGGGCCTCAGGTGTTGCTCCCGGTAGGGGGTAGGAGAAGCGACACGAAGTGCGCGAAGCCTGGGGGCGAGTCAAAGCTCTACGATGGACTTGAACCCACCGTAGATCATCCGCTTGCCGTCGAACGGCATGGTCTTCGGATCGATCGAGGCGATGCGCGGATCGACCCTCACCTTCTTGTTCACCGCGTCGCGGTGCTTGCGCGACTTGTAGACGATCCACGAGAAGGCCACGGTCTCGTCGGCCTTGAGCTTCACGCTTTGCGGAAACGAGGTGAGCTTGCCGGGCTTCACGTCGTCGGCGATGCACTCCACGTATTCGAGCGCGCCGTACTCCATCCAGACCTTGCCGGCCTTGCGTGCGAGCTTGCGGTAAGCCTCGACGTTCTTGGTGGGAATGGCAACGATGAAACCGTCTACATAGCGAGCCATGGGAGATCTCCTGAATGAAAGATAGAACCGTTGAAGAAAGAACAGCGGCGGCTGCATGGCGTCGTGCCGATCACGACGCCGTTTCGCCCGCCGCCCCTGGGGGTGCCGCTTCTTCGTTGTTCTGCATTTGCCCCGGCGATGCGGTGCGAAGCAGCAAGACCCCGATCAAACCCGCCGCCGCCGCGAACACGGCGCCGACGAGAAACGCAAGGTTGTAGCCACCGGTGAGCGCGAGCGGCATCTGCGCGCCGGCCGCTTCCATCGCGGAGGTGCGCGCTGCCGCGGCGCTCGCCAGCACGGCCAGGCCGAGCGCGCCGCCCATCATGAAGGCGGTGTTGACCACGCCCGAGGCCAGGCCCGAATCGGCGGGATCGACCTCGCTCATGGCCGCGAGCAGCACCGGGTTGAACGCCATGCCGGCGCCCAGGCCGAGCAGCATCATGCCGGGCAGCACATCGGTCACGAAGCTGCCGTTGACCGGCGCGCGCGCAAACAGCGCCAGGCCGATGGCCGCGAGCCACAGCCCGGCCGCCAGCGGCTTGCGGATGCCGAAGCGCATCACCAGCTTGGCCGACAGGCCCAGTGAGAACACCGCCATGATCACGTTGGCCGGCAGGAAGGCCAAGCCGATCTGCATCGGCGTGTAGTTCAGCACCAGCTGCATGTAGAGCGCCGAGATGAAGAACCACGCGAACATCGCCGCGGCCCACAAGACGCCCACCACGTTCGCGACCGACACGCTGCGCAGGCGGAACAGGCCGAGCGGCATCAGCGGATGCTGCACGCGGGCCTCGATGGTGATGAACACGGCCAGCAGCACCACGGCCGCGCCCAGCAGGCCCAGCGTCTGGGTGGAGCCCCAGCCGGCTTCGTTGCCGTTGACTACGCCGTAGACCGCGAGCATCAGCGACAGCGTGACCGTGACCGCACCGGCCACGTCGAGCTTCTCGCCGTGCGCCTGGCCGCGCGCGTTGGGCAGCAGCGCCACACAGAGCGCATACACCGCCACGCCGATCGGCAGGTTGACCAAAAAGATCCAGTGCCAGCTCAGCGTGCTCGTCAGCAGGCCGCCGAGCAGCACGCCGATGCTGCCGCCACCGGCGCAGACGAACCCGTAGACGCCCATGGCCTTGGCGCGGTCGGCCGGCTCGGTGAAGAGATTCATGATCAGCGAGAGCGACACCGCCGACACTACCGCGCCGCCCAGCCCCTGCACCGCGCGCGCGGCGACCAGCAGGCCCTGCGAGTTGGCGATGCCGCAGGCCCTGCG
>CAMATD010000295.1 GCA_945860785.1 Variovorax sp. YR752
TCAAGTCGATCGAGCATGCGATCGTCGACCGCGCCTGGGACGAAGGCTGGGTCGCGCCGCGCGCCGCCAAGCACAAGACCGGCAAGAAAGTGGCGGTGGTGGGTTCGGGCCCGGCCGGCATGGCCGCGGCACAGCAGCTCGCGCGCGCCGGCCATGACGTGACGCTGTTCGAGAAGAACGACCGCATCGGCGGCCTGCTGCGCTACGGCATTCCCGACTTCAAGATGGAGAAGACGCACATCGACCGCCGCGTCGAGCAGATGAAGGCCGAGGGCGTGACCTTCCGCACCGGCGTGATGGTCGGCGCCGCGAAAGACCCGCTGGGCAAGGGCTCCAAGGTGACCAACCTCGCCAAGGAAACCGTCACGCCCGAACAACTGCAAAAAGAGTTCGACGCCGTGGTGCTCACCGGCGGCGCCGAGCAATCGCGCGACCTGCCCGTGCCGGGTCGCGATCTCGACGGCATCCATTTCGCGATGGAGTTCCTGCCGCAGCAGAACCGCGTCAACGCGGGCGACAAGGTCAAGGGCCAGCTGCGCGCCGACGGCAAGCATGTGATCGTCATCGGCGGCGGCGACACCGGCTCCGACTGCGTGGGCACCAGCAACCGCCATGGCGCGGTCAGCGTCACGCAGTTCGAACTGATGCCGCAACCGCCCGAGGAAGAGAACCGCCCGCTGACCTGGCCCTACTGGCCGATCAAGCTGCGCACCAGCTCCAGCCATGAAGAAGGCTGCGAGCGCGAGTTCGCCATCTCCACCAAGGAGTTCATCGGCGAAAAAGGCAAGGTCACCGGCCTCAAGACCGTGCGCGTCGAGTGGAAAGACGGCCGCATGCAGGCAGTGGCGGGCAGCGAGCAGATCCTCAAGGCCGACCTCGTGCTGCTGGCGATGGGCTTCATCAGCCCCGTGGCCACCGTGCTCGACGCTTTCGGTGTCGAGAAAGATGCACGCGGCAACGCCAAGGCGACTGTCGACTTCATCGGCGGCTATGCCACCAACGTGCCGAAGGTGTTTGCAGCAGGCGATATCCGCCGCGGCCAGTCGCTGGTGGTGTGGGCGATTCGCGAGGGGCGGCAGGCTGCGCGCTCGGTGGACGAGTTCCTGATGGGATTCAGTGACTTGCCGCGCTGAATTTTGTTTCAATTTCGCGGGGCCGGTCGCGGCCCCGCTATCATTCGCGGAAACCACATGCCGGGATGCTTGAAAAAGCGCCCGGCTTTTTTATTGAGATGGACCCAGCCGCACAGCCACAACCATTCGTAGAGTTTCGCGATGTCACGTTCGGCTACGGCGAGCGCGCGATCCTCGATGGCGTCTCCTTCACCGTGCCGCGTGGCAAGGTGACGGCCCTGATGGGGGCCTCGGGCGGCGGCAAGACCACGGTCTTGCGATTGATCGGCGGACAGCAGCGCGCGCAACGCGGCGAAGTTCTTTTCGACGGTCAGGACGTCATCGGGTTCGACGCCGCGGCGCTCTATGCGGCACGTCGCCGCATGGGCATGCTGTTCCAGTTCGGCGCCCTGTTCACCGACATGAGCGTGTTCGACAACGTGGCCTTCCCGCTGCGCGAGCACACCCAGTTGCCCGACGCACTGGTGCGCGACATCGTCCTCATGAAGCTCGATGCCGTGGGCCTGCGCAGTGCGCGCGACCTGATGCCCAGCGAGGTGTCGGGCGGCATGGCGCGGCGCGTGGCGCTGGCGCGTGCGATCGCACTCGACCCCGACCTCGTGATGTACGACGAACCCTTCGCCGGCCTCGATCCGATCTCGCTCGGCACCGCGGCGCGCCTGATTCGCCAGCTCAACGACACGCTCGGGCTCACCAGCATCATCGTGTCGCACGATGTCGAGGAAACCTTCCGCATCGCCGATCACGTGATCATCCTGGCCAACGGCGGTATCGCCGCGCAGGGCACGCCCGCCGAAGTGCGCGACAGCGTCGACCCGCTGGTGCATCAGTTCGTGAATGCGCTGCCCGACGGGCCGGTGCGCTTTCACTATCCGGGCGCGAGCATCGAAGAAGATTTCGGCCCGATGGTGGGAGGGCGATCATGAGCTGGTGGAAGCCCGCAGATGTCGGCTTTGCCGTGCGCACGAAGCTCGACGGCATCGGCTATGCTGCTAAGCTGTTCATGCGTCTCGCGGGGCCCGGTGCGCAGGCCCTGCGCCGCTTCAGCCTGGTGCGCGACCAGATCCATTTCCTGGGCAACTACTCGCTCGCGATCATCGCGGTGTCGGGCCTCTTCGTCGGCTTCGTGCTTGGCCTGCAGATGTACTACGCGCTGCAGCGCTACGGGTCTTCGGAGGCGCTCGGCCTGCTGGTCACCCTGAGCCTCGTGCGCGAGCTCGGGCCCGTGGTGGCGGCCTTGCTCTTCACCGGACGTGCCGGTACCTCGCTCACGGCGGAGATCGGCCTCATGAAAGCCGGCGAGCAATTGAGCGCGATGGAAATGATGGCGGTCGACCCGGTGCAGCGCATCCTCGCGCCGCGCTTCTGGGCCGGCGTGATCACCATGCCGCTGCTGGCCGCCGTGTTCAGCGCGGTCGGCATCATGGGCGGCTATGTGGTGGGCGTGCTGATGCTGGGCGTCGACCCGGGCGCGTTCTGGGGCCAGATGCAGGGCGGCGTCGATGTGTGGTGCGACGTCGGCAACGGCGTCGTCAAGAGCATCGTCTTCGGCTTCACCGTGACCTTCATCGCGCTGCTGCAGGGCTACAAGGCCCAGCCCACGCCCGAAGGGGTGTCGCGCGCGACCACGCGCACGGTGGTGGCCGCATCGCTCGCGGTGCTGGGGCTGGACTTCCTCCTGACCGCCATGATGTTCAGTATCTAAAGGAGCCCCGCTCCAATCGTTCTAGAGAGTGCAAACCATGCAACGTTCCAACAACGACATCTGGGTCGGCCTGTTCGTGCTGATCGGCGCGGCGGCACTGCTGTTCCTCGCGCTGCAGTCGGCCAATCTGCTGAGCCTGAATTTCCAGAAGACCTACACGGTCACCGCGCGTTTCGACAACATCGGCGGGCTCAAGCCCCAAACCGCGGTCAAGAGCGCCGGCGTGGTGGTCGGCCGTGTGGAATCCATCTCGTTCAACGACAAGGCTTTTCAGGCCGACGTCACGCTGGCATTGCAAAACCGTTACAGTTTTCCCAAGGACAGTTCGCTCAAGATTCTGACCAGTGGCCTGCTCGGCGAGCAGTACATCGGGATCGAGGCGGGTGCCGAGGAGAAGTTCTTGCAAGCCGGTGACACCATCACCTCGACCCAATCGGCCGTGGTTCTGGAAAATCTGATCAGCCAGTTCCTCTACAGCAAGGCAGCCGAGGGAAATACGGCGCCGGGAACAGCCAACAAAAAATGAAAACTCGATTCTTTTCGTCAAATGCTATGAAAAACATGGCCAATAGCGCCCGCTGGGCAGGCGCTGCTGCCGTTCTGGCAGTTGTGGCCGGTTGCGCCACCGGACCCAATGCCAATCCGGCCGACCCGTTCGAGCCCTTCAATCGCGGCGTCTCGCGTTTCAACGACGGCGTCGACAAGGCGGTGCTCGTGCCGGTGGCCACCGCCTACCAGGGTGTGCTGCCTTCGATGGTCCGCACGGGCGTGGGCAATTTCTTCAACAACATCGGCGATGTCTGGAGCCTGGCCAACAACGTGGCGCAGCTCAAGGTGCAGAACAGCGCCGAAACCTTCATGCGGCTCAACGTCAACACCTTCTTCGGACTCGGCGGCGTGCTCGATGTCGCCACGGAGGCGGGAATCCCTCGCCACGATGAAGATTTCGGCCAGACGCTGGGCCACTGGGGCGTGGGCACAGGCCCCTACGTCGTGCTGCCGCTGCTCGGTTCCTCGACCTTGCGCGACACCGCGGCCAAACCGCTGGACTACTGGGGCGACCCGGTGGGTCACATCGAGGATGTGGCCTGGCGCAATTCGCTGACGGTCCTGCGCGTGGTCGACACGCGGGCGCAGTTCCTGCGCGCGGGTCGCCTGCTCGAGGATGCAGCCCTCGACAAGTATTCGTTCACGCGTGACGCTTTCCTGCAGCATCGTCGCAGCGATGTCTACGACGGCAACCCGCCGGATGACGACAACAGCGGGAAGTGATCCTGCCGCTTGCATCCGGTTGCAAGGCTTCTCCTCCGCTTCAGGAACCCGGTCGGCCTCGGGCCGGTCGAATCCGTTCTTGTCGTAGCACGTCGCCGATGCGACGTGCCACCCAGCTTTTCAAATTTTGAGGGACTCTTCATGAACAACAAGATCTGGCAACGACGCGATTTCGGCCGACTGGTGTTGGCCGGTGCCCTGCTGTTCGGTGCCGCCGTCGCCTTCGTTCGTCCGGCATATGCGGCCGACGAGGCACCCGATGCCCTCGTCAAGCGGCTGTCGACCGACGTGCTGGAGACGATCAAGGCCGACTCCTCCATCAAGGCGGGTGACGTCAACAAGATCATGCTGCTGGTCGACAGCAAGATCATGCCCAACGTCAACTTCCAGCGCATGACGGCCTCCGCCGTGGGCCCGGCCTGGCGCCAGCCCACGCCCGAGCAGCAAAAGCGCCTGCAGGACGAGTTCAAGGCCCTGCTGGTTCGCACCTACGCCGGTGCGCTGGACCAGGTGATCGACCAGACCGTCACGGTCCGTCCGTTCCGCGGCTCGCCCGATGACAAGGAAGTGCTGGTCCGCACCGAAGTCCAGGGTCGTGGCGACCCGGTGCAACTCGACTACCGCCTCGAGAAGACGCCCGGCCAGGGCGCAGGCTGGAAGGTCTACAACCTCAATGTGCTGGGCGTGTGGCTGGTCGATACCTGCCGCACCCAGTTCGCGCAGGAAATCAACGCCCGCGGCATCGATGGCCTGATTGCCGCGCTGGCCGCGCGCAACAAGGGCTGACCGGGCAACGCCATGCTGGTCCTGCCCACCAAGCTCACCCACGACGAGGCCCCCGCCTGCATGCGCATGCTGCAGCAGGGGCTCAAGGGCCAGGCGGATTCGTCGTCCACGGTGGTCGACGCCACCGCGCTGGCCCAGTTCGATTCGTCGGCGCTGGCGGTGCTGCTCGAATGCCGTCGTGAGTCCAGTGCGCTGGGCCGCGGCTTCTCGGTCAAGGGCCTTTCGCCGCGCCTGCGCGAGCTCGCGGCTCTGTACGGTATCGCGGGCCTTTTGCCCGCCGCGCCCTGAAAAAGTAGCGGCCCCTTAAAATCTCGGGCTCCCATGCCCGCGATCTCATTCCAATCGGTCTCCAAGACCTATCCCCCCTCCAAACAGCAAAAAGCCCAAGGCAAACAAGGGTTGCGCGCTGTCGACGAGGTCAGCTTCCAGATCGAGGCGGGCGAGTTCTGCGGCCTGCTCGGCCCCAACGGCGCGGGCAAGACCACCCTGATCAGCATGCTCGCGGGGCTCTCGCGCCCCACGTCCGGCGCCATCAGCGTGCACGGCTTCGATGTGCAGCGCGACTACGCCGAGGCCCGCCGCCAGCTCGGCATCGTGCCGCAGGAGCTGGTGTTCGACCCCTTCTTCAATGTGCGCGAGTCGCTGCGCATCCAGTCGGGCTACTTCGGCATCAAGAACAACGACGACTGGATCGACGAGCTGCTGCACAGCCTGGGCCTCGCCGACAAGGCCTCGGCCAACATGCGCCAGCTCTCGGGCGGCATGAAGCGCCGTGTGCTGGTGGCGCAGGCGCTGGTGCACAAGCCGCCGGTGATCGTGCTCGACGAGCCCACGGCCGGCGTCGACGTCGAGCTGCGCCAGACGCTCTGGCAGTTCGTCGCCAGGCTCAACAAGCAGGGCAGCACCGTGCTGCTCACCACCCATTACCTCGAAGAGGCCGAAGCGCTGTGCAGCCGCATCGCGATGCTCAAGCAGGGCCGCGTGATCGCCCTCGACCGCACCAGCGAACTGCTGAAGTCGGCCGCGAGCAACGTGCTGCGCTTCAAGACCGATGCCATGCTGCCCTGGGCCATTGCCCAGCATGCGCGCATCACCGGGCGCATCGTGCAGTTGCCGGCGCAGAACGCGCATGAAGTCGAACAACTGCTGGCCGCCATCCGCGAAGCCGGCGTGGCAGTGGAAGACGTGGAAATGCGCCAGGCCGATCTCGAAGACGTGTTCATCGACCTGATGGCGGGTGAGCAGACCCCGCTGGAGGTCGCGCGATGATGGCCGTTACCGGTTGGCGCGCGCTGCTCTACAAGGAGACGCTGCGCTTCTGGAAAGTAGGCTTCCAGACCGTCGGCGCGCCGGTGCTCACCGCGCTGCTGTACCTCATGGTGTTCGGCCACGTGCTCGAAGACCATGTGAAGGTCTACGGCACGGTCGGCTACACAGCCTTCCTCGTGCCGGGCCTCGTGATGATGAGCGTGCTGCAGAACGCCTTCGCCAACAGCTCGTCCTCGATCATCCAGAGTAAGATCATGGGCAACCTGGTGTTCGTGCTGCTCACACCGCTGTCGCACTGGGGCTGGTTCCTGGCCTATGTGGGTTCGTCGATCATCCGCGGGTTGGCCGTGGGGCTCGGGGTGTTCGTGGTCACCATCTTCTTCGCGATGCCGAATTTCGTGGCGCCGGTCTGGATCGTCGTGTTCGCGCTGCTGGGTGCGGCCATGCTGGGCACGCTGGGCCTCATCGCGGGCCTCTGGGCCGAGAAATTCGACCAGATGGCCGTGTTCCAGAATTTCCTGATCATGCCCATGACCTTCCTGTCGGGCGTGTTCTATTCGATCGGCTCGCTGCCGCCGTTCTGGCAGACCGTGAGCCACCTGAACCCGTTCTTCTACATGATCGACGGCTTCCGCTACGGTTTCTTCGGCGTGAGCGACGCCTCGCCTTGGCTCAGCCTGGGCATTGTCGGAACCGCCTGGCTGGTGGTGAGCGCCATCGCTGTCCATTTCCTTCGTATCGGCTACAAAATCCGGGGCTGACCGCCCCTTTCCAGACCCCATGACCGCCGAACAACTCCAGGCCCGGATCCAATCCCATCTCCCCTGCGAGCACATCTCGCTCGAGGGCGACGGCCGACATTGGTACGCCACCATCGTCTCGGCCGAATTCGAGGGCAAGCGCGCCATTCAGCGCCACCAGCGGGTCTACGCCACCCTCGGTGCGAAAATGCATACCGACGAAGTGCATGCGCTCTCGATGAAGACCTACACGCCGGCCGAATGGGCGGCGGTGAAAAAGTAACTTTCCGGCCCCCGGGCCACCCCATTTTGCTGGATCCTCGATGGACAAACTTCTGATTCGCGGCGGGCGCCAGCTTCGCGGCGAAGTACTCATTTCCGGCGCCAAGAACGCCGCGCTGCCCGAGCTGTGCGCCGCGCTCCTGACCGACCAGCCCGTGACGCTGCACAACGTGCCGCGCCTGCAGGACGTGTCGACCATGCTCAAGCTGGTGCGCAACATGGGCGTCACGGCCGAGCGCGACAACAACGGCACCGTGCAGCTCAATGCCAGCGACCTCACCAACCCCGAGGCGCCCTATGAACTGGTGAAGACCATGCGCGCCTCCGTGCTGGCCCTGGGCCCGCTGCTGGCGCGCTTCGGCCACGCCAAGGTCTCGCTGCCCGGCGGCTGC
>CAMATD010000296.1 GCA_945860785.1 Variovorax sp. YR752
TTGAGCTGGGCATCGCCGAAGGCGAGCCACCACTGGCTGTCGACGCTTTGCGCTGCTGCAGTACTGCCGTTCGCGGCAATGCCCAGCGACGAGGCATCGCGCAGCCTGGCTTGCGAGCCGATGCCGGCCATGTCGGCGCAACCGGCCAACGCGACCACCAGCAGCGCGGCGGCCATGACGGGAGTGCGATGCACAGCGCGCACGGCGAAAGATTCAGTCATTTTTATCTCCACGGGCCGCGAGGGCCTGCGCGTTGTCGAGGATGCGGCGCAAGTAGCTCTTGAGCTGCTCCCATTCTTCGGCGGTGAAGCCCGCCAGGTGTTCGTTCTGCACACGGCTGAGCACGTACGGCACTTCCTTGGCGGCGGCACGGCCTTCGTCGGTGAGTTCGATGTTAACCACGCGGCGGTCTTCGAGCGAGCGCACGCGGCAGCACAGGCCCTTGGCCTCGAGCCGGTCGAGCAGCCGCGTCATGGCGCCGGTGTCGAGCTCGCAAGCGCGAGCCAGTTCGGCCACCGTGGTGGCCGCGCCGATGTGCAGCTTGTACAGCGGCACCCATTGCGGGTAGGTGGGGCTGCCGGGCTCGCACATGCGGGTTTCTACCGACTGGCCCACCGCCGTGACGATGCGGCGCATCAGGTAACCGATGCTTTCCTCGGTCTGGTAACTCTCCGCCCGGTAGAAGACGGGCGGCCGACGCACAGCGTCGTCGGGGGCCGACGACGCTTTGGGAGTGTTTGCATCGCTCATGGGTGCAAATATTAGCTGCCATGACAGTTATTGTCAAGGCTGCCTTTGTGAGGGCAAGGGTTCGGTAGAATCGGCCCCCCTATGGCTTCTTCCCCACCGTCTTCCATGGCCAAGGGTTCTCCCCGGTCGCTGTCGGGCCTGAGCCCCTTTCTTCGGCCCTACCGCGTGCAGATCGTGCTGGCGGCCCTTTTCCTGGTGCTGGCAGCCGTCACGACCCTGGTATTTCCGCTCGCGTTGCGCAGCCTGATCGACGGCGGGTTGATCAACGCCGACAAGGGCGCCCAGACCATGGCGCTGCGCGAGCACTTCGGCGCCCTCTTCGCGGTGGCCGTAGCGCTGGGCGTGTTTTCGGCCGCCCGCTTCTACACGGTGAGCTGGCTCGGCGAGCGCGTCACGGCCGACCTGCGCAACGCGGTCTACAACCACGTGCTGCGCCAGAGCCCGGTGTTCTTCGAAACCACGCAGACCGGCGAGGTGCTGTCGCGCCTGACGGCCGACACCACGCTGGTACAGACCGTCGTCGGCTCGTCCCTGAGCATGGGCCTGCGCAACGCGGTGATGGGCGTGGGCGCGCTGGCGGTGCTGATCTGGACCAATCCCTACGTGATGGTGCAGGTGCTGGGCATCCTCGTGCTGGTGGTGCTGCCGAGCATGTGGTTCGGCCGCCGCGTGCGCAAGCTCTCGCGCGCCAGCCAGGACCGCGTGGCCGATTCGAGCGCCATTGCCGCCGAGGTGCTGAATGCGATTCCCGTGGTGCAGAGCTACACGGCCGAAGCGCGCGAAGCGGCCCGCTTCGACGCTTCGACCGAGAACGCCTTTCGCACCGCCGTGCGCCGCACCCGGGCGCGCTCGGTGCTCGTGGCCTTCATCATCATCGCCACCTCGGCGGCGCTGCTCTGGGGCCTCTACCAGGGCACGCAGGCGGTGCTGCGCGGCGACATCACGGCGGGGCACCTCGGCCAGACCGTGGTCTACGTGGCCATCCTGGCCAGCGCGACCGCCGTGCTCGGCGAGGTGTACGGCGACCTGCTGCGTGCAGCCGGTGCGACCGAGCGGCTGATGGAGCTGCTGCATGCGCCCGCGGCCATCTTTTCACCGGCGGATCCGGCCGCCACGCCCATTCCGGCGGCGGGCAGCGCGATCAAGCTCGATGCGGTGACCTTCCACTACCCGTCGCGGCCCGGCACGCCGGCGCTGCGCGACTTCAGCCTCGACATTGCACCAGGCGAGACCGTGGCGCTGGTGGGCTCCAGCGGTGCCGGCAAGAGCACGGTGTTCCAGCTGCTGCTGCGCTACTACGACCCGCAGTCGGGTCAACTGCTGCTCGACGGCACGCCACTGGCTTCGCTTGCCCTGCCCGACCTGCGCACCCGCATCGGCCTGGTGCCGCAGGACGCGGTGATCTTCTCGGCCAGCGCGTTCGAGAACATCCGCTATGGCCGGCCCGAGGCCACCGCCGACGAAGTGCATGCCGCCGCCCGCGCGGCCTTCGCGCACGACTTCCTGCAGGCGCTGCCCGAGGGTTACGACACCTTCCTCGGCGAGCGCGGCGTGCGATTGTCGGGCGGACAGCGCCAGCGCATCGCCATTGCGCGCGCGATCCTCAAGAATCCGCCGTTGCTGCTCCTGGACGAAGCCACCAGCGCACTCGACGCGGAAAGCGAAAGGATGGTGCAGGCTGCACTGGAGTCGGCCATGGAAGGCCGCACGACGCTGGTCATCGCGCACCGTCTGGCGACCGTGCAGAAGGCGGATCGCATCATCGTGCTGGACCACGGCGGCATCGTCGAACAGGGGACACACGCGACGCTGGTGGCGCAAGGCGGCGTTTACGCCCGCCTGGCCGCGCTTCAGTTCACGGCCTGAACCTTCAGCGGATTACTGCAGCGTTTCCTTGAGCGCTGCCGGCATCGGCAGCGGCATCACCGCAATGCCTTCGTCGAGCAGCGCCTCGGTCTGCTCGCGGGTCGCCTGGCCGCGGATGCCGCGCTCTTCGGCTTCGCCGTAGTGCATCTTGCGGGCCTCGTCGGCACAGCGGTCACCGACGTCCTCGGTCTTCGCGATGACTTCGCGCACGGCGCGCATCCAGCGGGCTTCCGGCGAGAGTTCGGCCAGCACCTGTGACGGCGCGGCGGCTGCGGCCTCTGCCGGCGCCTTCGCATTGCCGAGGTTGAGGCGCGGCGCGCTCAGCAGCTTGACGATGGCGGTGTCGGCACAGACTGGGCATTCGACCAGCCCGGCGGCGAGCTGGGTGTCGAAGGCCTCGTTGGACGCGAACCAGCCCTCGAAGCCGTGGCCGTGCGCGCAGCGGAGATTGAGGACCTTCATGCGCGGATTATCCCGCGCCGCCTTGCGAAGCCGTGTCTTTCCAGTCGAGTGCCCATGCGCCCGAAAGGACGTTCTGCAGCCACAGCGTGCAGGTCAGCGTCTTGGCGTCGGTCACCGTGCCGTCGCGGCACCAGCCGGCCAGCTCCTCTAGCGTGGCGGTGAACACGTCGAGGAACTCGCCGTGGTCGAGCTGGCGCTCGCCCAGCGAGAGGCCGCGCGCAAAGTAGATGTGGATGATTTCGGTCGAGTACGCCACGGCCAGATGCATCGCACCCGCATGCGCCCATTCGCTGGCGGTGTAGCCGGTTTCCTCGAGCAGCTCACGCTGGCCGCAGACGAACGGGTCTTCACCCGCATCGAGCTTGCCAGCCGGAAATTCGACCATCACATGGCCGACCGGGTAGCGGAACTGGCGCTCCAGCACCACGCGACCGTCTTCGAGCAGCGGAATCACCACCACTGCGCCAGGGTGCACCACGTATTCGCGCGTGGCGCTGTGGCCGTCGGGCAGGCGGATGGTGTCGCGCTTGGCCTGCAGGAACTTGCCCTTGAAGAGCTCCTCGCTGCCAATGAGCTCTTCCTTCAGGTGCGAATCGGCGATAGGAGAAGTCATGTGAGTCAGTGCCTGTGCTTCATCAGGTAGCGCCAGGTGAACCCTGGAAAGGCCAGCACGATGAAGAGCGCACCGGTCACCGCATAAAACTCCCAGCCCTGCGGGGCGATCTGCCCTGCCCTGCGCTCGAACAGCAGGCCGATGCCGCCGGCAATGAAGTACAGCACCACCAGCTCGGCAAAGCGTATCGCGAGCGTCTTGGGCACCGGCAACGGCACGACGCCGAAGAGCCGGTCGTTGAAGAACGGCAGGTTGGCGGCCACCAGTGCCACCAGCAGCACGACCCAGACCGACGCAGTTTGCGACAACCGTGGGTCGGCCGCGTCAGTGGGCCAGCGTGGCCGCGATGGCCTCGTAGCACAGCGTCATCAGGCCACCGGGCAGGACGCCGAGAATCAGGATCAGTGCGCCGTTGATCGTGAGCACGGTGCGCACGTCGAACGAGGCCGAGACGGTGGTGGCCGTCACGGGCGCGTCGAAGTACATGACCTTGACCACGCGCAGGTAGTAGAAGGCGCCGACCAGCGACGTCATCACGGCGAACACCGCGAGGCCGATGTAGATCGCCTGGCCCGAGGCGATCAGCGCCTGCAGCACGGCCAGCTTCGCGTAGAAGCCGACCAGCGGCGGCAGACCGGCCAGCGAGAACATGGCGATCGCCATCACGCCGGCATACAGCGGACTGCGCTGGTTGAGGCCGGCCAGGTCGATGATCTCTTCGCTTTCGAAGCCTTCGCGCGCCAGCAGCAGGATGATGCCGAAGCTCGCCAGCATGGTCAGCACGTAGGTCACGATGTAGAACATCGAGGCGCTGTAGGCGGCCTGCGCGTTCTGCGTGCCGTGAAGGTCCGAACCGGCAACCAGGCCCAGCAGCATGAAGCCCATCTGCGAGATAGTCGAGTAGGCCAGCATGCGCTTGAGGTTGCTCTGCGCAATGGCGGCCAGGTTACCGATCAAGAGCGAAGCCACGGCCAGCACGGCCAGCATCTGCTGCCAGTCGATCGCGAGCGGCTGCAGGCCGTCGACCAGGAGGCGGATGATGATGCCGAAGGCGGCCAGCTCGGGCGCCGCACCGATCAGCAGCGTGACGGCCGTCGGCGCGCCCTGGTAGACGTCGGGCACCCACATGTGGAAAGGCGCTGCCCCCACCTTGAATGCCAAGCCGGCCACGATGAACACCAGGCCGAACACCAGCACCTGGTGGTTGACCTTGCCGGTCGAGATCGCCTTGAACACTTCGTTGAGGTCGAGCGAGCCGGTCGCCCCGTACATCATCGACAGGCCATAGAGCAGGAAGCCGCTGGCCATCGCGCCGAGCACGAAGTACTTCATGGCCGCTTCGCTGGCCACCGCGTTGTCGCGGCGCAGCGCCACGAGCGCGTAGCTCGACAGCGTGAGCAGTTCGAGGCCCAGGTAGATCAACAGGAAGTTGCTGCCCGAGATCATCACGAACATGCCCAGCAGCGCGAACATGCTCACGGTGAACAGTTCGCCGCCGCGCAGCATGTCGCGGTCGGCCGCATAGGGACGGCCGTAGACCAGCGTGACCATCAGCGCGATGGTGGCGAAGCACTTGAGCCAGTTGCCCATCGAGTCGCTCACGACCATGCCGCCGAAGCCGTAGGACGTCTTGCCGTCGATCGCAGCCATGCCGGTGAGCACGGCCACCACCAGCAGCGTGAGCAGCGTCAGCACATAGGTGCGCGTGCGGCGCGGGCTCGTGTCCGACAGGTCGACCAGCGCAATGATGCAGGCCATGACCAGCAACACGATTTCGGGGTAGATCGTGACCCAGCTGAGTTTGTCAATCATCTCGTTCTCTTGTCTTCAGCGTGGCATCAGGAGGGCAGCTTCGAAATCGCCACGTGGCGAAGAAGCTCGGTCACGGAAGCGTCCATCGCATCGGTGAAGGGCTTCGGATACAGGCCCATCCACAACACGGCGATCGCCAGCAGCGACAGCATCAGGAATTCGCGGGCGTTGATGTCGCTGAGTTCCTTGACGTGGTCGTTGCCGACCGGGCCGAGGTACACGCGCTTGTACATCCACAGGGTGTAGGCCGCGCCGAAGATCAGTGCGGTGGCTGCCCCCAGGCCGATCCAGAAGTTGGCCTTCACGGCGCCCAGGATCACCATCCACTCGCCCACGAAACCGGCGGTGCCCGGCAGGCCGCAATTGGCCATGGCGAACAGCAGCGCGAACGCGGCGAACTTGGGCATGGTGTTGACCACGCCGCCGTAGTCGGCGATCTGGCGCGAATGCACGCGGTCGTACAGCACGCCGATGCCCAGGAACATGGCGCCCGACACGAAGCCGTGCGCAATCATCTGCACGATGCCGCCGGACACGCCCAGCTCGTTGAAGATGAAGAAGCCGAGCGTCACGAAGCCCATGTGGGCCACCGACGAGTAAGCCACCAGCTTCTTCATGTCCTGCTGCACCAGCGCAACGAGGCCCACGTAGATCACCGCGATCAGCGACAGCGCGATCATGAGCCAGGCCCACGCGTGCGACGCATCGGGCGCAATCGGCATCGAGAAGCGCAGGAAACCGTAGGCCCCCAGCTTCAGCATGATCGCGGCCAGCACGGCCGAGCCGCCGGTGGGCGCCTCGACGTGCACGTCCGGCAGCCAGGTGTGGACCGGCCACATCGGCACTTTGACGGCAAAGGCCGCGAAGAAGGCAAAGAACAGGAAGGTCTGCGCCGTACGGCCCAGCGGCAGCTTGTGCCACGCCAGGATGTCGAAGCTGCCGCCCGACTTGTTGTACAGGAAGATCAGCGCCACCAGCATCAGCAGCGAGCCGAGCAAGGTGTAGAGGAAGAACTTGAACGCCGCGTAGATCTTGTTCGGACCGCCCCAGATGCCGATGATCAGGTACATCGGGATCAGCGTGGCTTCGAAGAACACGTAGAACAGGATGCCGTCGAGCGCGGCGAACACGCCGATCATGAAGCCCGACAGGATCAGGAACGCGCCCATGTACTGGTTCACGCGCTCGGTGATCACCTCCCAGGCCGAGATCACGACCACGACCGTGATGAACGACGTCAGCAGCACCAGCCAGAGCGACAAGCCGTCAAGACCGATGTGGTAATTGACGTTGAAGCGCGAGATCCAGCTCGTCTTCTCGACGAACTGCATGGCGGCGGTTCCGTTCTGGAAACGCGTGAACAGCGGCACCGTGACCAGGAAGCTCACGATGGCACCGACGAACGCGACCCAGCGAACGCTCTTGGCGTGCTCGTCGCGGCCAAACGCCAGCAGCACGGCGCCGAATGCGATCGGCACCCAGATGGCAAGGCTCAACAAACCCATTTTTCTTTTTCTCCAGCGTTCGGGCTCAGCGTTTGAACCAGACGAAGTACGTCATCAGGATGAAGATGCCGAGCAGCATCGCGAAGGCATAGTGATAGATGTAGCCGGACTGCATCCACCGCACCACACCCGAGATGCGGTTGACCACTTTCCATGAACCGTTGACGAGGGCGCCATCGATCACGGCCTGGTCGCCGCCCTTCCACAGACCGGTGCCGAGCGCACGCGTGGCGCGGGCGATGACGTTCTCGTTGAACCAGTCCATGTAGTACTTGTTCTCGAGCAGGCGGTAGACCGGGCCGAAGGTGCGCTTGATCGCTGCCGGCAGCGCCGGGTTGACCATGTACATGTAGTACGAGAGCACCACGCCAGCCAGCGCAAGCCAGAACGGCAGGGCCGTGAAGCCATGCTTCGCCATTTCGAGCGGGCCGTGGAAGGCTTCTTCCAGTTCCTTCATTGCATGGTGCTTGGTGCCGTCCACGAAGATCGCACCCTTGAAGAACTCGCCGAACAGCATCGGGTCGATGGTCATGAAGCCGATCACCACCGAGGGAATCGCCAGCA
>CAMATD010000297.1 GCA_945860785.1 Variovorax sp. YR752
GTCGATCTCGGGGCGCGCAATGCGGCGCTCGGCTGGAGCGCCCGCAAGGCCCTCGCCATCCGCGACATCAATGCCGACAACCCGCGCATCTTCCGCAACTTCTTCCGCTGGGACCGGGCGCGTTCGCTCGACGAGTTCATCGCGATCCAGAAGCAGGAGGCGGGCATGCCGTGGGTCAACACGGCGGCGATCGGGCGCGGCGATGGCCGCGTCTGGTATGCCGACATCGGCGCAGTGCCCGGTGTTCCGGACGAGCTGCGCGCAGCCTGCGCGACACCGCTGTCCAAGGCCTTCGCCGCGATCGATCCGGGCACGCCGCTGCTCGACGGCAGCCGTTCGGCCTGCGAGTGGCAAACCGGGCAGACCGGGCAGGCCTCGGGGCAACCCGGCAGCATGTCTGCCGACCGGCTGCCCAGCGTGCTGCGCGAGGACTACGTCGCCAACATGAACGACAGCTACTGGCTGACCAACCCGGCGCAGCCCTTGACCGGGTTCGCCTCGATCCTCGGTGGCGAAGGCCAGCCGCTCTCTATGCGCGGAAGAGAGGGGCACCGCATCGCAGGCGAACTCGCGAGCGCAGGCGAAACCTCGGCGAAGGGGCTGGCGCAGCGGCTGATGCACAAGACGCTGGAAGCCCGCTCCTATACCGCGGACCAGTTCAAGCAACCCTTGCTCGATCGCGCGTGTGCATCGGGCCAGGTGGCGCTGACCCCTGACGTGCAGCAAGCCTGCCAGGTGCTTCGCAACTGGTCGAACCGCGCCGATGCGCAGGACCGGGGCGCGCTGCTGTGGGACGCCTTCTGGGCTCGTCTGCAGAAGATTCCGGCGTCGGAGTTCTACGCAAAGACGTTCTCGGCGGAGGCGCCGTTGCAGGCGCCGGGCGTCAATGCGGCAGACCCGCGCGTGGCGCTCGCGCTCGCCGGTGCGGTCGAAGACATGCGCCAGAAGGGCTGGGCGCTGGACGCGCCGCTCGCAACGCGCCGCTTCGCGCGCAGCGAAGGCCACCGGGTTCCGCTCTTCGGAGGCTGCGATGCCGAGGGCTACTTCACCGTGTCCTGCGCCAACGAGGGCGACTACACCATGGGCGACCGTTCCCACGGCAACACCTACCTGCAGGTCGTGTACTTCGACCGGCACGGCGTGCAGGCGCGCACGCTGCTGGCGCACGGCGAGCGCGAAACCGCGGTGACGAACGGCAAGGGCCTGGCGCCGGTAGCACGCTATGCGAAGAAGGACTGGCTGCGCTTCCCGTTCCGCGAGCAAGACATCGCGCGCGATCCCTTGCTCCGGCGAAGCGCTCTCAGCCCCGCTTTGGAATACCCAGCCCCGCTGCCACGGCCGGCCGTGCCACGAACGCTTCCAGCGCCCGCGCCACATTCGGAAAGTCATTGAAGCCCACCAGGTCGCCTGCTTCATAGAAGCCGATCAGGTTGCGGATCCACGGGAACGAGGCGATGTCGGCAATCGTGTAGCTGTCGCCCATGATCCAGGCGCGGTCGGCCAGGCGCTTGTCGACCACGCCGAGCAGGCGCTTCGACTCGGCCACGTAGCGGTCGCGCGGGCGCTTGTCTTCATAGTCCTTGCCGGCGAACTTGTTGAAGAAGCCGAGCTGGCCGAACATCGGTCCGATGCCGCCCATCTGGAACATCACCCACTGGATGGTTTCGTAGCGGCCGGCGGCGTCCTGCGGGATGAACTTGCCGGTCTTCTCGGCAAGGTACAAAAGAATCGCGCCCGACTCGAACAGCGCGAGCGGCTTGCCGCCGGGCCCGTCGGGGTCGAGGATCGCAGGGATCTTGTTGTTCGGGTTGAGCGACAGAAACTCCGGCGACATTTGGTCCTGCGTCTCGAAGCTCACCAGGTGCGGCTCGTAGGGCAGGCCGAGCTCCTCCAGCATGATCGACACCTTCACGCCATTGGGCGTCGGCAGCGAATAGAGCTGCAGCCGGTCGGGGTGCTGCGCGGGCCATTTCTTCGTGATGGGGAAGCTCGATAGATCGGTCATGGGATGTTCCTTGGGCGCCAGCATCGGGTGGCGAGAGTTGTAGCTCGGCGGATTCTGCCTTCAACTTCGAACTTTCGATCTGCCGCGACGTTTCGTCGCAGGGCGAAGCGTCGGGCACGCAGAAAGCCCAGACTCGTTCTTCATCCATGCGTTCATGAAACACACCATGCAGACCGACAACACCGAAGCAGAGATTCGCCATGTCTACGAACAATGGCACCGGACCGTCGTGGCACGCGACCTCGACGGCCTGATGGCGCTCTATGCGGACGACGCCATTCTCGAAACGCCGCTGATCCTGGCCACCCTGCGCGACAGGGCGACGGGCATGCTGAAGGGCAAGGCCGAAATCGGCGCGTTCTTCGCGGCCGGCCTGCGCAAGCTGCCGGGCGAACTGGGGCGCTGGTATCGCACCGGCACCTTCTTTTCCAACGGCCGGCAGCTGACTTGGGAGTACCCGCGCGACACGCCGCAGGGCGACCAGATCGATCTGGTCGAAGTGATGGACATCGCCAACGGGCTCATCGCCCATCACCGGGTCTATTGGGGCTGGACGGGGTTCCAGTCGCTCCAGGCGATACAGGCCGCGTCGCGTTGAATCAGATACCCAGCCAGGTCATCAACGAGGCCTCGACGTCGTTCGACGGTGCGACGAAGCCAGTGTAGCTCGAGGTCGAGAGCGCGCGCTTGCCGGCGTCGGATTGCGCGAGCCCCAGCAGGGCCTCGCGCGCGGCGCCGACCGTGGCCGCGTCGAGCTTGCGCGATGCGAGCCATTGCTTGATCGGAACCCCGCGCGATTCCGCGCAGACCTTGCCGCCGCCGTCCTTCCAGGTCTTGATCACGCCCGCCGCGGCCGTGGCTCCGTAGGCGGCGAATCCGTTCTGTACATAGAAGGGCACGGCTTCCTGGAAGCGCGTGTTGGTGATCTTGACCGCGGTGCCCTGCAGCCCTTGTTCGCGCAGCATCGCGCGCGTGATCACCGAGGTGATCGAGTCGGCGTCGGGCATCACCAACTGCTTGCCCGCGACGGTCTTCCAGTTGGAGATCGGCTGTGCTTCCTTGCACAGGAACGACACCTTGTAGTCGGTGTAGCCCGTGGTCCACGCGCAGGCCTGGTAGTGGCCGCCCTTGATGGCTTCGAGCGCCACATGGGAGGGGTGCACGAAGGCCAGGTCGACCTGCTGCTGCTTCAGCGCCTCGCGCGCACTGTTGTAGGAATTCAGGACCTTGACGGTCACGGGCTGCTTGAGCGCCTTGCTCAGCACTTCGGCGATTGGCTCGAAGCGGGCTGCGATCTGGCTGTCGGAGACTTCGTAGCTCACACCCTCGCTCACGGCGATCACGAGCGCATGGGCCGAGGTGCCGGCCGTGAGCAGCAGCGCGGCCAGCCCGTGGACGGCCCTGCGAAGCGACGGGGGGAGGGTGCGGGATTCCATCGGGAGCTTTCGTTGGGGGACTGTGGTTCCGGATTGTTACAACATGTTCAATCCAATCATAGACAGCCAAAAGGCTCGCGGACGCAGGGGGTTAGTGCTAACGGTTACATTTTTCTGTGTGCCCCACGTCGCACATTGACAAGTGCAAACCAGGAACTCCTCGATGAAGCAATTCGGTCAATGGCTATCGGTGCTTGCTCTGCTAGGTGTCGGCACGCTATCAGCAGCAGAAGAGAAGTACCCCTCCAAGGTGATCTCCATGATGGTCCTTTATGCCGCGGGTGCAGCGAGTGATTTCACCGCTCGCACGGTGAGTGACCTGATCGCCAAACAAGTGGGCGGCTTCGTGATCGTCGAGAACCTGCCTGGTGCAAGCGGCGCCATTGCTGCGAGCAAGGTGCTGGCAGCGCCCGCTGACGGGCACTACATCTTCCAGGGCTCACCGAACGAGCTCATTCTCGCGAGCCTGGTGAACAAGAGCACACGCTACAAGCCGGAAGACTTCCAGTGGGTCGCGCCGGTTGCGGTTTCGCCATTGGTGGTCGTCGTCAACAGCAAACTCCCGGTTCGTTCGCTCGACGACCTGGTCGAGCTCGCGCGATCGCGCAAGGACGCTCCATTGAGCTATGGAACGCCTGGCGCGGGCACCCTCTACAACCTGCTGGGAGAGCTCTTCATCAAGCGCACTGGCGCATAGCTCACCCACGTGCCCTACAAGAGTGGCGCCACGCTCATCCAGGATCTGATGGGCGGGCAGTTCGACTTCGCTTTCCTGCCGTACCAGTCGTTCTACGTTGACTACGAGAAGCAGGGGCGCCTGAGGGTCATTGGTGCGCTCTCGGCCGGCAAGAGTCTTCCTGCGCCATTCAACACCGCGCAGTCGAGCGCGGACAGCAAGATGATGAAGGACTTCAACTTCACCATCTGGACCTCGTACATGGTCAAGAAGGGAACGCCCAGGCCGATTGTCGAACGGCTGAACGTCGCAGTTGCCGCTTCGCTCAGAGACCCGCACGTGCGCGCACAGCTCGAGTTGCAAGCCAAGTCCATCTTCGAGCCGATGAGCGTCGAAGAGGGAGAGAAGTTCTACGAGTCCGAGATCGCCCGCTACGCGAGCTGATCAAGACCGTCGGCTACGAGCGGCAATGAGCTCCGCTCATCTGAATGAGCAGAAGAAATGATCTTGCAATTATACCTACTAGTATGTACATTTTACGTTCAGCGTTCCCGGTCGCTGGGCATCGATCTCGGGGATGCTTGCTCGAGCCAACGCATAGGGCCCTGTCATGTCTAAACGAATCATAGAGAGCCCGGATCAATGGAAGAGAACTCATTGTCCTGGGATCAAACGACTATCGCGGCTTGGCGAACGATCCACGTGTGCTGAAGGCGTTCTGCGATGGCATTCACCGCTATGGCGCCGGCACTGGCATGAATCCGCCCCTTGCGACGACGCGCGCTCACGAGCACCTGCAAGATGTCTTGGCAGAATTTCATGGCACCGAGGCTGCGCTCGTCTTCAGCTCGTGCACTGCCGCCAATCTCGCTTTGCTCGATACGGTCGTGGGATCGAGCGACATGATTTTCAGCGACGAAATGCACCACGCGAGCATCATCGATGGTTGTCGACTGAGTCGCGCGCAGGTCGCACGTGTGGCGCATCGACAAGCCGGAAGCCTGCTGGCGAGCATGACGAGTTCGGCGACGACGAGCACCGGCAGACAGGAGCGGCGTCTTTTCATCACCGACGGCATCTTCAGCATGGAGGGATACAGCGCGTTGCTGCCTGACGTGCTCGAGGTGACAAGAAAGTTGGGTGCGATGACTGCCGTCGATGAGTGCCACGCCGCTGGGGTTGTTGGTGCAACGGGGAGAGGGACATCGGAACTGCACGGCTGCATGGGCCAGATCGACTACATCACAGGCACATTGTCCAAGGCTTTTGGGGCTGTCGGAGGCGGGTACATCTGCGCCAGCGAAGCACGAATTGCAAGGCTCAGACAGAGGGCCCGCCTGGCGACTTTCAGCTACTCGATGAGCCCCGCCGCCGCCGCCGCTGCGGCGACTGCCGTCAGTCTTGCCAGACACGAACTCGACTCACTGGAACGATTGCGCTCTGTGGCCAAGAGGTTCCGGCAGGGTCTGGTTCAGTTGGGATTCAAGGTTATCGCAAGCGAAGGTCCGATCACGCCGGTCGTGATAGGAGACGCGCGAAAGGCAGAGAGCTTCTCGGCGGCCCTTGAGTCGGCTGGCGTCTACGTTCCTGCACTGGCGTTCCCGGTCGTGCCGCTAGGAGAGGCCCGCCTGAGGGCACAACTTTCTGCTGCGCACTCCGATGCAGACATTGAACTGGCGCTGCAAGCATTCGAGCGCCTTGGTCGAGTACATCACCTCATCTGAACATGGGGTAAACATGCCAATACAAAGCATCTCTCTTCTCAAAGGAAATAGCGCTGAACGCAAGCGACTGATCGCCGATTGCATCCAGGATGCACTCGTGTTTGCGGGCTACCCGTCGAATGATCGATTCCAGAAGATCTGCGAGTATGAAGAAGCCGACCTCATCGTAGATCCAGTGTTTTCCAACTTTATCGATCGACCGCGTACCCGTAATTTTGTTCTTGTTCAGATTTGGATCAGCGAGGGTCGACCAGAAACGATGAAGCGAGACATCTTCGAAGGAATACAGGAAAACCTCGCTTCACGGGCTGGGTTCCAGCCTTCTGACGTGATGGTTGTCCTCCAGGAAACCGGCCGTGAAAATTCTTCAATATATCGAGGTCTCACAGCCGACAAACTGCCGCCCGTTGTGCCTCGTGAGGCCTCCACCGCGAAGTGAGGAGCGCCGCCACACAGGCCCCATCTTCCGAGCGCTACGATGGATCCATTTCTTGACGCGGATATCAATCGACCATGGTGAAACGAGAAGATTCAAAACGAAGCCACTTGATCGATGCAACGAAGGATCTGCTCTGGGAGTGTGGCTATGAAGCCATGAGCCCGCGACTCATCGTCGAGAGAAGCGGGGCCGGTCAAGGTAGCTTCTATCATCACTTTGCCGGCAAGCTGGATCTGGCCAAAGCGGCGCTCGATGAAGTGTCCGCCGAAGAAATATCTACGCTCGATCGATTGTTCCAGACCAAAAAAGGACCGCTGGAGAGAATCGAGGCGTATCTGCGAGTGCCGCGCAATGCCTTCAAAGGCTGCCGGCTGGGTCGGCTCGTTCACGAGAGCGCGATAGAACAAGATGAACTCCGGCTTCCGATCAAGGCATACCTGGATCGTGTTCACCACCATATTTCTGCCTGCTTGAGAGAGGCCAAGCTGGCTGGAATGATCAAGCAAGATATGGATACCGAATCGATCGCTTCCATGTTCGTGGCGATCGTTCAGGGCAGCTACGTTCTCGCGCGCGCTGACCAATCGACATCGACGATGAAATCCACCATGGACGGTGCAGTGTCCATGCTGCGCGCAATTACCAATCCAACTTCGAAACGAACTGCTCGATGAGCGTGCTTGACGCCATCGCTTGAAGGCTTCGCCAAAGTTCATTTTCAGAACGCTTCATTCTGTTCATGTCGGTGTCATTGGTCTGTCACCGCCTATAGGATCGCCGCCAGTCGGATCTGTGGTAGAGCCGGCGCCTTGAGGACAAGAATGACAGACCAAGACAACTCTATCGCCGCTACCGCAAACGCGCGCCGGCAATTCATTCGAGCAACCGGTGCGTTGATGACCTTGCCCTTGGCTGCCTGCGGTGGAGGAGGCAACGGGGGCATCGTTCCCATTCGTCGCTGCGAGCCCGGCTCCTGCACCTGCTGCACCTCCCACGACAAGTACGCCAGCCGCGCCGGTTGCAGAGACCACGTCGGGAAAGTTCATGGGCCAGGTCAGTGACACCGTCACATCGTATTTGGGCATCCCCTACGCGCAGCCGCCCATCGGTGCGCTCCGGTTCCAATCGCCACAGCCCTTCAAGCCCGGCCCGGATATGGTGAACGCCGACAAGTTCGGTGCAGCGAGCCTGCAAAACCTCCCGCCCTATGTCACTTGGATCTACACCGCTCCGACGCAGCAGAGCGAGGATTGCTTGACAGTCAATGTGTGGACGGC
>CAMATD010000298.1 GCA_945860785.1 Variovorax sp. YR752
AAGATGTCGTCAACATCCTTCTGAACCTCAAGGGCGTGGTGTTCAAGCTCCACAACCGCGACGAAGTCACGCTGAGCCTGCGCAAGGACGGCGAAGGCCCGGTCCTGGCATCGGACATCCAGACCCCGCACGACGTCGAGATCATCAACCCTGACCACGTGATCGCGCACCTGTCGCAAGGCGGCAAGCTCGACATGCAGATCAAGGTCGAAAAGGGTCGCGGCTACGTGCCCGGCACGATGCGCCGCTACGCCGACGAGCCGACCAAGTCGATTGGCCGCATCGTTCTCGACGCGTCGTTCTCGCCCGTCAAGCGCGTAAGCTACACGGTCGAAAGCGCCCGTGTCGAACAGCGTACCGACCTGGACAAGCTGCTGGTCGAAATCGAAACCAACGGTGCGATCACCGCCGAAGACGCAGTGCGCGCATCGGCTCAAATCCTGGTTGAACAGCTGGCCGTGTTCGCACAGCTCGAAGGCGGCGAACTGGCTGCATTCGATGCACCGGCACCGCGCAGCGCACAGCAATTCGACCCGATCCTGCTGCGCCCTGTCGACGAGCTCGAACTCACTGTGCGTTCGGCCAACTGCCTGAAGGCCGAAAACATCTACTACATCGGTGACCTGATCCAGCGCACCGAGAACGAGTTGCTCAAGACCCCGAACCTGGGTCGCAAGTCGCTCAACGAAATCAAGGAAGTCCTCGCTTCGCGTGGCCTGACCTTGGGTATGAAGCTTGAAAGCTGGCCGCCGGCCGGTCTCGACAAGCGTTGATTTTTTGAAGAGAGCCCATGAGGGCTCGTGCACCGGGCAGTACCTGATACGGCTGTCTGTTTAATAAAGTAAAGGAAAGCACCATGCGTCACGGACACGGACTCCGCAAACTCAACCGCACCAGCTCGCACCGCCTTGCGATGCTGCAAAACATGATGAATTCGCTCATCGAGCACGAAGTCATCAAGACCACGGTCCCCAAGGCCAAGGAACTGCGCCGCGTCATCGAACCGATGATCACGCTCGCCAAGAAGCCCACGCTCGCCAACAAGCGCCTGGCCTTCGACCGCCTGCGCGACCGCGACAGCGTCGTCAAGCTTTTCGCCGATCTGGGCCCGCGTTTCGCGGCACGTCCGGGCGGCTACACGCGCATCCTGAAAATGGGTTTCCGCGTGGGCGACAACGCGCCGATGGCTCTGGTCGAACTGGTCGACCGTCCTGAAATTAAAGAAGCAGATGCCGAGCAAGGCGCTGCTGAATAAGCTACAATACCATCTTGCCGCGCGATGGAGCAGCCTGGTAGCTCGTTGGGCTCATAACCCAAAGGTCGCAAGTTCAAATCTTGCTCGCGCAACCAATTTAAAAGGCCCTTTGAATTTCAAAGGGCCTTTTTTCTTTGGTCGATGAATTGAATGAATAAAGCCCTCGCAATGAGCGCTTTTTAATTTCTCAGCCGTGCCATGCCGAGCAGCGAATCACGCTGCAGAAATTGCCGCGGTGGAAATGCGGGTCCTTGTCCGCCAGCACATCGGCCTTGACGTTGCCGAAGGTGGTCTCTGGCTTGTGTCGGATCCCGTCGTAGAAGGCTTGGATGATGTCTTCCTTGAAGTGCTCGGTGCGCGGGTGCGCATGGCATGCACGACCTGCGTGCGCTCGGCCTCGCTGTACTCCGGATAAGTCAGGCCCAGTACGTCCATCTCGACGCCGGCCGTGACCAGCGCGACCACCGGGTGCATGTGCTGCGGAATGCCCGGCGTCGTGTGCAGAGCGATCGCGGTCCAGACCAGGTCGACGTCCTGCTGCGAGATCCCGTGCCCGCGCAGGAAATCGCGCGCCACGTTCGCCCCGTCGACCTCGAAGCGCTCGTTCGCACTGCTGTGCGCCTTCACCAGCCCCATGTCGTGGAACATCGCGCCCGCATAGAGCAGCTCCGGGTCGCAAGTCAGGCCGCGGTGCCTGCCGGCCAGCGCGCCGAAGTAATAGACCCGGCTGGAATGCTGGAACAGCAGCGAGGGCGCCGTGTCCCGGACCAGTTCGGTGATTTTGCCTGCGAGCTTGCTGTCGGGGATGCGCACCCCTTCGATCGTCGTCGTCAAAGCCATGTGGATTTCTCCTGTGAGTGTGAGAACAACTTTAGGAGTCGGCTACAGTGTCTTCAATAGACGCGAGGCGGCAAATCCTGCCATTGCGGCACTGAAAGAGACACGCACAGAAGACACCATGCGAACCACGAAGACCATCGCGATCCTCGCCATGCCGGGCGTCCAGTTGCTGGACGTCTCCGGCCCGCTCGACGTGTTCGCCGAGGCGAACGTGCAGGCGCGCACCGAGGCCTACAGGTTGCGCGTCATCGCGAGCCAGCCGGGCGCAATCCGCAGTTCATCCGGCGTGCGCCTGATGCCCGATGCGGTCATCGACGAAGACCTCGGCGAGCCGATCCACACGCTGCTGGTGGCCGGAACCCCGCATGCAGCGAGCGCGGCAAGCAACGTCGACGTGACCGAATGGCTGCGCAAACTCACGCCCAAGGCGCGTCGCTTCGGTTCGGTCTGCAGCGGCGCGTTCGTGCTGACGCAGGCGGGGTTGCTCAACGGCAGACGAGTCACGATGCACTGGGCGGTAGCTGATCAATTGGCACAGGCCTTTCCCGCGGTCCAGGTCGATGCAGACGCCATCCACGTGCGCGACGGGCGCCTGCGCACTGCCGCCGGCGTGACCGCGGGCCTCGACCTGTCGCTGGCGCTCGTCGAAGAAGATCTCGGCCGCGAGATCGCCATGAAGGTCGCCGCCCAGCTCGTGATGTTCTTCAAACGCCCGGGTGGCCAGATGCAGTTCAGCCGCAAGGGCGAAGCCGCGCCCACGGGCAGATCGGCCTTGCAGGAAGTGCAACGCTGGATCGCGGCGAACCCAGCGGAAGACCACAACGTCGCCAACCTTGCCGGACGCATGAGCCTCAGCCCCCGTCACTTCGCACGGCTGTTCACGCAAGAGGTCGGGGCCACACCGGCAGCCTGGGTGGAAGGCATTCGCGTCTCCGCCGCACGCCGCCTGCTCGAGGCCGGGGATGCCACACCGAAACAGGTGGCGGCCCAATGCGGATTCGCCGATGCCGACACGCTGCGGCGCGCGTTCCAGCGCCAGGTCGGCATCACGCCGGCGGAGTACCGCAAGCGCTACGCACACGCCATCGATTGAGGGTGTGATGCGGGGAGAGGGATCAGTCCGGAATGACCGCCGTGACTTCGATCTCGACCTTCGCGCGGTGCTCGACCAGCGCCGCCACCTGCACGCAGGTCATTGCCGGAAAGTTGCGCCCCATCGCATCGCGGTACACCGGGCCAAGTTCGGAGAGCCGGCGGCTGTATTCGTCGCGGTCCGTCACGTACCAGGTCATGCGCACCATGTGCTCCGGCCCGGCGCCGGCTTCGCGCAGCACCTCGGCGATGTTGCGCAGTGCGAGGCCGCACTGCTCGACGAAGTCGTCCGATTCGAATTGCTGCTGTGCATTCCAGCCGATCTGGCCGCCGACGAACACCATGGTGCCGCGCGCGGCCACGCCATTCGCATAGCCCTTGGGGGGCAACCAGCCCGCCGGCTGCAAGAGTTTGTTCATCATGATGTGGTGTTGAGTTGTCTCAGTTTGAATCGCTGGAGCTTGCCGGTCTCGGTGCGTGGAAGCACCGTCACGAACTCGATCTCCCGCGGGTATTTGAAGGGTGCGATGGTGGCCTTCACATGGTCCTGCAACGCTTTCACGAGTGCCGCATCGCCTTCGTTGCCGGGCTTGAGCACGCAGAAGGCTTTCACGATCATGCCGCGGTCGGCATCGGGCTTGCCGATCACGCCGCACTCGGCCACCGCGGGGTGCTTGAGCAGCGCGTCCTCGACCTCCGGTCCGCCGACGTTGTAGCCGGCGGTGATGATCATGTCGTCGGCGCGCGCCTGGTAGAAGAAGTAGCCGTCGTCGTCCTGCACGAACGAATCGCCGGGGTAGTTCCAGCCGTTCTTCACGTAGTCGGTCTGGCGCGGATCGTCCAGATACCGGCAACCGACCGGACCCTGCAATGCCAGCTTGCCAACGGTGCCGCGCGGCACTTCGTCGCCCTTGTCGTCCACCACCTTTGCGATGAAGCCGGGCACCGCCTTGCCGACCGCGCCCTTGCGCACCTGGTCACCGGCAGCGGAAATGTAGATGTGGAACACCTCGGTGCCGCCGATGCCGTCGAGCATCTCGATGCCCGTGGCTTCCTTCCACAGCTGGCGCGTGGCGTCCGGCAACGCCTCGCCCGCGCTCACGCTGATGCGCAGGCCCGGCATGCCGTGCTGCCGCACGAAAGGCGCCATCTGGCGGTAGAACGTCGGCGCCGTGTAGCAGATGGTCGCGCCGACCTCGTTGATGAGCTTCACCAGGCCCTCGGGCGTGAACGGTGCATCGGCGAAGTACACCGAGGCACCGGCCCACATCGGGAACACCAGCAGTCCCCCGAGGCCGAAGGTGAAAGCCAGCGGCGGCGAGCCCACCACGATGTCGTCGCTGCGCGCTTTCAGCACATGGCGCGGCCACGTTTCGCACATCGCGAGCACGTCGCGGTGAGTGGTGACGGGTGCCTTGGGCTTGCCGGTGGTGCCCGATGTGAATGCGAGCAAAGCAATGTCGTCGGCGGCGGTAGGGCACGCCGTGAACACGCCGCTCTTGCCGGCGGCGCGCGCGGAAAGCGAGTCCGCCGCATCGGGCTTGTTGAAGGCGATCACCGTCGCGAGCACCGGGTGCTCCTTCTGCGCAGTGACCAGTTCGTCGAGCAAGCGACCATCGCACAAAGCCGCGACAGGACGCGCCTTCTCGATGATCTCGCCCAGCTCCTTCGCACGCAGCAGCGGCATTGTCGCCACCGCGATCAATCCGGCTTTCACCACCGCGAGCCACGACAGCGCCATCGCCACCGAGTTGCCGCCGCGCAGCAGCACGCGGTTGCCGGGCACGAGGCCGAGGTCTTCGGTCAGCACCTGCGCGATGCGATTGACCTCGACAGCGGCCTGGTTGTACGTGAGCGTGCCGGCCGGTGACCGCAGCATCGGCTTGTCGCCGAAGCCCTTGGCGGCCGCCTTGTCCAGCAGTTCCTCCACGAGGTTCAGCTGATCGGGCAACTGCAACTCGGGCAGGTCGTAGCGAAAGACCGGCAACTGCTCGGCGGGCGGCAGGCGGTCGTGAACGAAGCGGTCGACTTGGGTAGACACGGTATTTATCCCCGCAGAACGGATTTGCCAATGATCAGTTGTTGAACTTCCGTCGCGCCCTCGTAGATGCGCAGCGAGCGGATGTCGCGGTACAGGCTCTCAATCTTCGTGCCAACCTTCACGCCGAGGCCGCCGTGCATCTGCAGTGCCATGTCGATCACACGGCTCGCGTTCTCGGTGGCGCACATCTTGGCCATCGCCGCTGCGGCAGAGACGTCGCCCACTGCGGGTGCGCCGCGCTGCTCGGCGTCGTCGCGCATCCATGCGGCGCGGTAGGTGAGCAAGGCTGCGCTGTCGATCAACGCCGCCATCTCGCCGAGCTTGGCCTGCGTGAGCTGGAAGTCGGCGAGCGTCTGTCCGAACATGCGACGACCCTTCGCGTGCGCGATGGCTTCGGCGAGCGCGCGACGTCCCATGCCGAGCGCCGCAGCAGCGACCGATGCGCGGAAGATGTCGAGCGTGCGCATCGCGAGCTTGAAGCCGCCGTTGAGTTCGCCGAGTTGTGCGGTGCGCGGCAAGACGCAGTTTTCGAAACGTAGGGTGGCGAGCGGATGCGGTGCCATCACGTCGATGTGTTCCGAGGTATCGAGACCGGGCGTCGTCGCATCGACGATGAAGACCGTGATGCCGCGCGTGCCACCCGTCGGATCGGTCTTTGCGAACACGCAATAGAAGTCGGCGATGCCGCCGTTGCTGATCCAGGTCTTCTCGCCGTTCAGCAGCCAGCCCTCGGCTGTGGCTTCGGCGCGCATGGCCATCGCTGCGACGTCCGAACCCGCATCGGGCTCGCTGAGCGCGAAGGCCGCGATCTTGTTGCCCTTGCCGACGGCCGTCAGGTAGTTCGACTGCTGCTCGGGGGTACCCGCGAGTGTGATCGCACCGCTGCCCAGCCCCTGCATCGCAAACGCGAAGTCGGCCAGGGGCGAGTGATAGCCGAGCGTCTCGCGCAGCAGCACGAGTGCGCGCGAATCGAGGCGCTCCAATGCACCGCCTGCGCTGCCGGGCACGGCATAGCGCAACCAGCCGCCGTCGCCGAGACGGCGCACCCATTCGCGGCAGGCCGCGCGGTCGTCGCGCTCGTCCACCTCCTGGGCTGCGCACCAGGGCAGCAGGTCGCGCGCGAGTGCCCGGTGGGCTTCGTCGAAGAACGGCAGCGCGAGGTGCGCCGTCGAAGGCGGTGCGGGAATCTTGGCCATCATGGTCTTCAGTCCCCGCCGAACACGGGCTTGCGCTTGGCTGCGAAGGCTTCGTAGGCGCGCTTGAAGTCCTCGGTCTGCATGCAGATCGCCTGCGCCTGGGCTTCGGCCTCGATGGCCTGGTCGATGGTCATCGACCATTCCTGCGACAGCATGGTCTTGGTCATGCCGTGCGCGAAGCTCGGGCCTTCGGCCAGTTCGCGCGCCACCTTGGTGGCCGCTTCGAGCAATGCATCGCTTTCGTGCAGTGCATTGAAGAAGCCCCAGGCCTGGCCCTCTTGTGCGGTCATTGCACGGCCGGTGAAGAGCAGTTCCGATGCACGGCCCTGGCCGATCATACGGGGCAGCAATGCGCAGGCGCCCATGTCGGCGCCGGCAAGACCCACGCGGGTGAACAGGAAGACTGTGCGTGTGGCAGGCGAGCCGTAGCGCAGATCGCAGGCCAGCGCGATCATCGCGCCGGCACCGGCGCACACGCCGTCGATGGCGCCGACGATCGGCTGCGGGCAGGCGCGGATCGCCTTCACCAGGTCCCCGGTCATGCGCGTGAACTCCAGCAGTTCCGGCATGCGCATGCCGGTGAGCGGGCCGATGATCTCGTGCACATCGCCGCCCGAGCAGAAGTTGCCGCCCGCACCGGTCACGACGATCACCTTCACATCGGTCGCATAGGTCAGCGCACGAAACAGGTCGCGCAGCTCGGCGTACGAATCGAATGTGAGCGGGTTCTTGCGCTCGGGACGGTTCAGCGTGATGGTGCCGACACCGGCCTCATAGCTCCACGCGAAGTGCTCGGCCTTGTAGGCTGCCTTGGCCTCGAATTGCGCGCGCATGGGGTTGCCCGCGCCGATGTAATGCTTCATGTCGCCTCCGCCAGTAGTTGGCTGTGTGAGTGTTGCTTGACCTTGCCGAGCAGCTTGTGAAGCTGCGTGATCTCCTTGCCGCTGAGGCCCGCGAAAGCATCGACGATCCAGTCTTCGTGCTGCTGCGCCATCTCGTGGAAGAGCTTGCGGCCGCGCGCCGTGAGCCGCACGCGCCAGGCGCGGCGGTCGCCTTCGACGTTGATGCGCTCGACCAGGCCTTCGGTCACGAGCTGGTCGGTGATGCCGG
>CAMATD010000299.1 GCA_945860785.1 Variovorax sp. YR752
CACCACATCGTGCTCGACGGCGACCAGCGCGTTGGCTTCGTCACGCTCAAGCCCGAGGGTGCGGATGCGCTGCGCCTCGATCACCTGTATCTGCGCACCGGCTTCCAGGGCCGCGGCATCGGCGAATGGGTGATGCATTGGGCCAAGGCGCAGGCGCGTGAAAAGCAGCTCGACATCAAGCTCACCGCGCTCGTGCAGAGCGACGCCAACCGCTTCTATTTGCGGCACGGCTTCGTGCTCGAAGGCGAAGAGGGCGTGGACCTGCACTATCGCTGGCGCGTGGCCACGGAGGCCGCGTGTTGAACACCGTGCAGGCGCTGGAAAGCGCCGTTGCCGATTCGCCCGGCATGAAGCAGCGCCGCGCAATTGCCAAGGCGATCACGCTGCTCGAATCCACCCGCACGGACCATCGGACGCAGGCCGACGAGTGGCTCACGGCGCTGCTGCCGCGCACCGGTCAATCCTTTCGCCTCGGTATCTCGGGCGTGCCGGGTGTCGGCAAATCGACCTTCATCGAAACGCTGGGCCTGCTGCTGATCGACAAGGGCCATCGCGTGGCGGTGCTCACCATCGATCCTTCTTCCACCGTCTCCGGCGGATCGATCCTCGGCGACAAGACGCGCATGGAACGGCTCTCGGTGCACGAGCGCGCCTACATCCGCCCCAGCCCGTCGAGCGGCACGCTCGGCGGCGTGGCCGAGAAGACGCGCGAGGCGATGCTGGTGTGCGAGGCGGCGGGCTACGACATCGTGATCGTCGAGACCGTCGGCGTGGGCCAGAGCGAAACGGCAGTGGCCGCCATGACCGACATGTTCGTGCTGATGCAGCTGCCCAATGCGGGCGACGACCTGCAGGCGATCAAGAAGGGCGTGATGGAGCTGGCCGACCTCGTCGTCATCAACAAGGCCGACATCGACAAGGACGCCGCCACGCGTGCGCAGGCCCAGATCACCTCGGCGCTGCGCCTCTTCGGCCACCAGGGCAATCCGGATCACGCGCATGCCGAGCACGACGCGCACAGCGGCAAGGAGGTTCGCTTCTGGCTGCCCAAGGTGCTTCAGTTGAGCGCACTGGCGGGCACCGGTGTCGACGCATTCTGGGAAGCGGTGATGCAGTTCAAGACGCTGCAGACCGCCAACGGCAAGCTCGCAAAGCGGCGAGAAAAACAGGCCACCGCGTGGATGTGGGAACGCATCGACGCCGGGCTCAAGCAGGCCTTCAGGCATCACCCGCAGGTGCGCGAGCTGCTGCCCCAGCTCACGCAGCAGGTGGCGCAGGGCTCACTGCCCGCATCGACCGCAGCGCGCAACCTGCTCGCCGCCGCAGCCATCACCGCCAGACCATGAGACACGAAATTCAGGACCACAGCTTCGGAAGCACACCATGCAAGAACTGATCGAACAACTCGAAAAGCGCCGCGCCCAGGCGCGCCTCGGCGGCGGGCAGAAGCGCATCGACGCGCAGCACGCCAAGGGCAAGCTCACGGCGCGCGAGCGCATCGAGCTCCTGCTCGACGACAACACCTTCGAAGAGTGGGACATGTTCGTCGAGCACCGCTCAGTGGACTTCGGCATGGCCGAGCAGAAGATTCCCGGCGATGGCGTGGTCACCGGCTACGGGATGATCAACGGCCGCCTCGTCTTCGTGTTCAGCCAGGACTTCACCGTCTTCGGCGGCGCGCTCAGCGAAGCCCATGCCGAGAAGATCTGCAAGGTGATGGACCAGGCCATGAAGGTCGGCGCACCGGTCATCGGCCTGAACGATTCGGGCGGCGCGCGCATCCAGGAGGGTGTGGCCTCGCTCGGCGGTTATGCCGACGTGTTCCAGCGCAACGTGATGGCCTCGGGCGTGGTGCCGCAGATCAGCATGGTGATGGGTCCGTGCGCAGGCGGTGCGGTGTATTCGCCCGCCATGACCGACTTCATCTTCATGGTGAAGGACTCGAGCTACATGTTCGTGACCGGCCCCGACGTGGTGAAGGCCGTGACGCACGAGAGCGTCACGGCCGAGGCACTCGGCGGCGCCATCACCCACACCACGCGCAGCGGCGTGGCCGACATGGCGTTCCAGAACGATGTCGAGGCGCTGATGATGCTGCGCCGCCTCTACAACTACCTGCCGCTCAACAACCGCGAGAAGCCGCCGGTGCGCCTGGGCAACAATGGCCAGGGCGATCCGGCCAACCGGCCCGACTACTCGCTCGACACGCTGGTACCGGACAACCCGAACAAGCCCTATGACATCAAGGAGCTGATCCTCAAGGTGGTCGACGACGGCGACTTCTTCGAGCTGCAGCCCGACTACGCGAAGAACATCGTGATCGGCTTCGCGCGCATGGAAGGCCAGACGGTGGGCATCGTGGCGAACCAGCCGCTGGTGCTGGCGGGCTGCCTGGACATCAAGAGCAGCATCAAGGCCGCGCGCTTCGTGCGCTTCTGCGATGCCTTCAACATCCCGGTCGTCACCTTCGTCGACGTGCCCGGCTTCATGCCCGGCACGGGCCAGGAGTACGGCGGCATCATCAAGCACGGCGCCAAGCTGATCTACGCGTATGCGGAGTGCACAGTGCCGAAGATCACGGTCATCACGCGCAAGGCCTACGGCGGTGCGTACGACGTGATGGCGTCGAAGCATTTGCGCGGCGACGTCAACCTCGCATGGCCGCGCGCCGAGATCGCGGTGATGGGTGCCAAGGGCGCGGTGGAGATCATCTTCCGCGAGGACAAGAACGACCCCGAGAAGCTCGCCGCTCGCGAAGCCGAATACAAGGCGCGCTTCGCCAACCCGTATGTGGCGAGCGCACGTGGCTACATCGACGACGTGATCCTGCCGCACGAAACGCGCAAGCGCATCTGCCGCTCGCTCGTGATGCTGCGCGAGAAGAAGCTCGAGAACCCGTGGCGCAAGCACGGCAACATCCCGCTCTGAGTTCGTATGCGCAGCTACTACCCCCAGTTCCGCGAGGGTGCGGAGCCTGGACTGGTGCCCAAGCTGGGCGGTCTGCCTTGGGGATTGCCCGCACGCCTGTGGCCCGTTTGCCGTGAATGCAATCGGGCCATGAGCCACCTCGCGCAATTGCCGGCCGATGGTGATGCGCTGCCGCTCGCAAGCGGCGAGGTGCTGTTCCTGTTCAAGTGCGAGTGGGACAGCATCTGCAGCTTCTGGGAGCACGACGGAGGTGCGAACGCCGCATTCGTCGTGCAGGGCGCCGAACTGGGCGCCGGGCCGACCACGCCGCCCCCGGACGCCACCGGCGAACCGCCCGCACTGCTGCGCGAGATCGCCATTGCAGGCTGGCGCGCCGATGACGATGGCGCCCCCGCGGAATCGGAGGAGGCTTTCTATGACTACATGGCCCACCTCGACCTGCCGGAGGAAGTCGTGCATCCCCACGAATGGGCGAGCGCGTGGCGCACGAAGAGTGGCGGGGTGCCGTACTGGACAGCCAACGGCGTGCAGGGAATGCCTGCGGGACGCCTGTTCCTGCAGATCGACAACTGGGTCGATATCGCCGACGGCGACCCTGTCGAGGTGGCGAACTTCTGTTCCGACGGCACGGCCTACGTGTTCGTCGACCGCTCGCAGGTGCAGCCGGTGTACTCGATGTTCATCAACCGCTAAGGCGGTCAGCAAGAAAACGGATTCAGCATGTTCAAAAAGATCCTGATCGCGAACCGCGGCGAAATCGCCTGCCGCGTCATCCAGACCGCGAAGAAGATGGGCATCCTCACCGTCGCCGTCTACTCCGACGCCGACAAGGAAGCCCGCCACGTCGAGCTGGCTGACGAGGCCGTGCACATCGGCGCCGCGCCCAGCCGCGAGAGCTACCTGCAGGCCGACCGCATCATCGCGGCCTGCAAGCAGACCGGCGCCGAGGCCGTGCATCCGGGCTACGGCTTCCTGTCGGAGAACGAAGCCTTCGCGCGCAAGGTCGAGGAAGAGGGCATCGCCTTCATCGGACCCAAGCATTATTCGATTGCGGCGATGGGCGACAAGATCGCCTCGAAGAAGCTCGCGAACGAAGCCAAGGTCAACACCATCCCCGGCTGGAACGATGCCATCGAGACGGCGGAGCGTGCCGTCGAGATCGCGAAAGACATCGGCTACCCCGTAATGATCAAGGCCTCGGCCGGTGGCGGCGGCAAGGGCCTGCGCGTGGCCTTCAACGACAAGGAAGCCTTCGAAGGCTTCACCTCGTGCCGCAACGAGGCGCGCAACAGCTTCGGCGACGACCGCGTGTTCATCGAGAAATTCGTCGAGGAGCCGCGCCACATCGAGATCCAGGTGCTGGGCGATTCGCATGGCAACGTCATCTATCTGAACGAGCGCGAATGCTCGATCCAACGGCGTCACCAGAAGGTGATCGAGGAGGCGCCTTCGCCCTTCATCAGCGACGAGACGCGCAAGGCGATGGGCGAGCAGGCGGTGCAACTGGCCAAGGCCGTGAACTACCAGAGCGCGGGCACGGTGGAGTTCGTGGTCGGCAAGGACCAGAGCTTCTACTTCCTGGAGATGAATACGCGGCTGCAGGTGGAGCATCCGGTGACGGAATGCATCACCGGGCTCGACCTTGTCGAGCTGATGATCCGCGTCGCGGCCGGCGAGAAGCTGCCGCTCACGCAAGACCAGGTGAAGCGCGATGGCTGGGCCATCGAGTGCCGCATCAATGCCGAAGATCCGTTCCGAAGCTTCCTGCCTTCGACCGGCCGCCTGGTGAAGTTCCAGCCGCCGGCAGAGACCATGTTCGCGAGCGACACCGAGCACCTGCAGGGCGTGCGCGTGGACACCGGCGTGTACGACGGCGGCGAAATCCCGATGTACTACGACTCGATGATCGCCAAGCTCATCGTGCACGGCAAGGACCGCCAGCATGCGATCACCCGCATGCGCGAGGCGCTCAATGGCTTCGTGATCCGCGGCATCAGCAGCAACATCCCGTTCCAGGCGGCGCTGCTTGCGCACCCGAAGTTCGTCGCGGGTGACTTTAACACCGGCTTCATCGCCGAGCACTACGGCAAGGGCTTCCATGCGGAGGATGGGCCGCACACCGATCCGTCGTTCCTTGTTGCACTCGCTGCGTATGTGCATCGCCGCTATCGTGCGCGCGCCTCGGGCATCAGCGGGCAGCTCGAAGGCCACGGCGTGAAGGTGGGCGAGCAGTTCGTGGTGGTGGAGCTCGGGCCGGAAGGCAAGCATGTGCATCACCCGGTCTCGGTCACCGACTTTCACGGCAAGACCGGCGCGAGTGCCATCGCCGTGTGCGACAAGAGCTACAAGATCGACAGCAGCTTTGCGCTCGGCGCCATCCGCGTGCAGGGTACGGTCAACGACCAGCCCTTCACCGCGCAGGTCGAGCGCGGGGCGGGCAAGAACCCGCTGGCGCTGCGCGTGTCGCACGACGGCACGCAGGTCGAGACGATGGTGCTGTCGCCGCTTGGCGCGCGCCTGCTCGAACTGATGCCCTACAAGGCGCCGCCGGACCTCAGCAAGTTCCTGATGTCGCCCATGCCCGGCCTGCTGGTCGAGGTGTCGGTGCAGCCGGGGCAGCATGTGCAGACCGGCGAGAAGCTGGCCGTCATCGAGGCCATGAAAATGGAAAACGTGCTGTTCGCCACGCAAGACGGCGTGGTGGGTAAGATTTCGGCGGGCAAGGGCGAGTCGCTCGCCGTCGATCAAATCATTCTGGAGTTCAACTGATGGGTGCCAACGACCTGCAACAAACGATCACGCTGCACCGGCCCGCCAAGGCCGCTGCGCCGCAAGGCCCGTGGACGGTCGAAGCGATACAGGCGCTGCTCGACAAGCCGCTGATGGAGCTGCTGTTCGAAGCACAGACCGTGCATCGCGAGCACTTTCCCGAAGGCGACATCGAACTGGCGACGCTGCTCTCGGTCAAGACCGGCGGTTGCCCAGAGAACTGCGGCTACTGCCCGCAGTCGGCCGAGTTCGACACCGGCGTGAAGGCGCAGAAGCTCATGGAGGTCGACGAGGTGCTGCGCGCCGCGCAGGCCGCCAAGGACGCCGGCGCCACGCGCTTCTGCATGGGTGCCGCGTGGCGTGCGCCGAAGGACCGCGACGTGGAGAAGGTGGCCGTGCTGATCGAGGCGGTGAAGGGCCTTGGCATGCAGACCTGCGCCACGCTCGGCATGCTGGAGCCGCACCATGCGCACCAGCTCAAGGCCGCGGGCCTCGACTACTACAACCACAACCTCGACACCGCGCCCGAGTACTACACCGACATCGTCGACACCCGCAGCTACCAGGACCGGCTCGACACGCTGGCCCATGTGCGCAGCGCCGGCATCAGCGTGTGCTGCGGCGGCATCGTCGGCATGGGCGAGCAGCCGGTGCACCGCGCGGGGCTGATCGCGCAGCTGGCCAACCTGAATCCGTATCCGGAATCGGTGCCCATCAACAGCCTGGTGCGCGTGCCCGGCACGCCGCTGGCCGATTCGGAGCCGGTCGATCCCTTCGACTTCGTGCGCATGATCGCGGTCGCGCGCATCACGATGCCGACCGCGCGCGTGCGGCTGTCGGCCGGGCGCCAGCAGATGGGCGATGCGGTGCAGGCACTGTGCTTCATGGCCGGTGCCAATTCGATCTTCTATGGCGACAAGCTGCTGGTCACCGGCAACCCCGATGTCGAAGCCGACGTGCAGCTGCTGCGCAAGCTGGGCTTGCAGTCGCGTCGCACCACTGAAGAAGCGGAGAGCTGCGCATGACGACGACGCTACGTCCCTTCAAGGTGCTGGGCATCCAGCAGATCGCCATCGGCGGAACCGACAAGCTGCGCCTGCAGAAGCTCTGGGTCGACATGCTGGGGCTCGAAGTCACCGGCACCTTCAAGAGCGATCGCGAGAACGTCGACGAAGACATCTGTTCGATGGGCAGCGGGCCGTTCAAGGTCGAGGTCGACCTGATGCAACCGCTGGACCCGGACAAGAAGCCTGCGGTTCACACCACACCGCTCAACCACGTGGGGCTGTGGATCGACGACCTGCCCAAGGCCGTCGAATGGCTCACGGCGCAGGGCGTACGCTTTGCGCCCGGTGGCATCCGCACGGGGGCAGCCGGGTTCGACATCTGCTTTCTGCACCCAAAGGCGAATGACGAATTCCCGATCGCGGGCGAGGGCGTGCTGATCGAGATGGTCCAGGCGCCACCCGAGGTGGTGACGGCTTTCAACGCGCTGGCCGCTACGCGTTGAGAACCTTCTTGATGGGTGGCTTCACGTCCGAGCGCTGAGGCGGCAGCATCGGCTGATGCTCGCGCGCCGGGTTCAGGATGATCGAGGTCGCGGTCTCGGCGACCATGCAGAACTTGGTGACCACCG
>CAMATD010000300.1 GCA_945860785.1 Variovorax sp. YR752
GAATGGTTCAGCAGGTGAAGCGTCACGTAGCCCATCAGCACCAGCCCGCTCACCCAGCGGAGATTGCGCCGTGTGGGCGGTCTCAGCGAAAAATGGGATGGAGGGGTGTGAGGATCGTGAGGGAACGTCTGTCCATGAACGGGTTCGAAGCGGCACCCGAGCATAATGCGCGCGCCCCACCCGACCGGCATGGCCACACCCGAACCCACCCCCCGCTCCAGCCTCGCGCTGCGCCAGATCGCGCTGCTCGAAGGCCTCTCCGACCAGCGCCTGGACCTGCTCGCCCAGCAGTGTCTGTGGCACAGCGTGGAGGCGGGCAAGCCGCTGCTCCTGCGCGCCGAGCAGCAGGGCGAGGTGTTCCTGCTGGTCTCGGGCCGGGTGCGGGTGACGACCTATTCGGCCAATGGCCGGCAGGTCACTTTCCGCGATGCCGAAGCTGGGCAGTACTTCGGCGACATCGCCGCCATCGACGGCCGCCCGCGTTCCGCCGACGTGGTCACGCTGGCGCCCAGCGTGGTCGCGAGCCTCGACCACCCCGCCTTCATGGCCCTGCTGCGCGACGAGTCGCTGGTCGCCGAGTGGGTGATGAAGCGGCTGGCTTCGCTGGTGCGGCAGCTGTCGGAGCGGGTGATCGACCTGAGCACGCTCGGCGTGCAGAACCGGCTGCATGCCAAGTTGCTGCGCCTGGCGCGCGTCGCCGGCGTCGACGACAACCAGGCCCGGCTGGAGCCGGCGCCCAAGCACGCGGCGCTGGCCAGCCAGATCAGCACCAACCGCGAGCAGGTGACCCGCGAGCTCAATGTGCTGGTGCGCAGCGGCGTGCTGCGCAAGGACGGCAAGGCCCTGCTGGTGGCCGACGCCGCCCGCCTGGAACGCATGCTCGCAGGTGCGGGGCGACGCCGGCTGAGCCAGGAAATCAGTTCCGGCGGCCAGTGCGCGTCCGCCGACGCTGAAGCGACCCGCGCCCAGCAGCACCACGGTCAGCGCGCCGAACAGGTACAGGCCCTGCAGTTCCAGCGCCCAGCCGCCTTGCTTGCCCAGCGCGAACAGGTCGGCCATGTGCACGAGGCCGAAGGCCACGAGCATGTTGATGACGACCACGCCGGCAGCGGCGCGGGTCCAGAAGCCGGCGATCATCAGCAGCGGCGCCGCGATTTCGCCCACGTACACGAGGTAGGCCAGCCCGCCCGGCAGGCCGGCCTTGGCCAGCATGCCGCCGATGAAACCGACGCCGGCCGAGAGCTTGAAGATGCCGTGCAGCAGCACGAGCACGCCGATCGTCACGCGCAGCAGCAGCTTGCCCGAGTCGTCCAGCGTGGCAGGGGCGGGGGACGCAAGCGACGATGCGATCGGCGCACGCGCGGTGTTGGCGGCTACGGCCTGGGGGTTCATGGCGGATCCTTGGAAATGGAAGGCCCGTCGCAGAATGCGGCGGTTGCGGTTCCAGTGTGCGGAGCTGCCGCCGGCCAGGATGTGCGTTTACGCACCTTTTTTGACGAAAAGCCCGGTCAGTGAGTGCCGAAGTGGCCGGTCCACTTGCGCTCGTAGTCCATTTTCTGGAAATGGGCAGCCATGAAGTCGATGAAGCTGCGCACCTTCGCCGACAGGTGCTTGCGGCTCGGATAGGCCAGGTTGATCGTCAGGTGCGGCAGGTCCCAGTCGTCCAGCGTCGGCACCAGCCGACCGGCCACGCTGTCCTCGTAGACGATGTAGGTCGGCTGCACCAGGATGCCCATGCCGTCGAGCGCGGCGGCGCGCAGCACCTGGCCGTCGTTCGATTCGAGCAGGCCGCTGACTGACACCGTGTGAGTCTCGCCCTTGCGGGTAAAGCGCAGCTCGTTCGGGTTGTTGGCGTGGGTGTAGATCAGCAGCTTGTGCTGCTTCAACTCTTCCAGCGTCTTCGGAAAGCCATGCTGCGCAAAGTAGCGCGGCGAGCCCGCGAGGATGCGCCGGGTCTCGCCGAGCCGGCGGATCGTGACATTCGAATCGGGCTCGAACTCGCGCGTGCGGATCGCCACGTCGATGTTGTTGTCGATCAGGTCGAAGTAGCGGTTGGCCGCCTCCACGTGCACCGTCACGCCCGGATAACGCTGCGTGTATTCGCGCAGCAGCGGCGCGATGTGGTGGATCGAGAACGAGAGCGAGGCCGTGATTCGCAGCACGCCGGTCGGGTTGAGCGCCGTGGCGTTCACCGTCGATTCGGCATCGACCAGGATGGTCTTGGCGCGCCCGCAGAACTCGCGGCCGGTGTCGGTCAGGTAGAGGCGGCGCGTGTTGCGCTCCACCAGTCGCGCGCCCAGCCGGGCTTCGAGCGCGCTCAGGTGGCGGCTCGCGGCGGCATTCGACAGACCCAGCGCCTCGGCCGCACGGCTCAGGCTGCCGGCATCGGCGATCTGCACGAGCAGGGCGATTTCGGTCCAGCGGTCCATGGCGGGTGTCTCCGGTGCTTGTCTTTTCTTTCGCGGGTGATTCCGGGGGATAAGCCGCTGGATCGAAACGCTATCAAGCCTTTGATTTTATGTGGCCGTCCAACGAATCACGAATCAATGGCCTTGCCGTGGCCGGGTGCCCGGCCACGGCCGTGGCCAAATCTCATGACTATCATTGGTAATTGGCGATTAAGAAAGTCAATATTCAGCGAGTTCAACGATACACCAATAAAAGGCATCAGTTTTTTGATATCAATCGATACCCAAATAATGATTACAACAAATAACTACATTGAACAAATAAAGAAGATGTGATAAGCATCTTATTGACTTGTATCTTCATATTACTATTCACTTTATATGCTCAATTGAAAATTGAAATCAATTCGACAAAATGACTCCAAAATGCAACGTTACCGGTTGCAACATTCCGTCTCTTTCTTAAGATTTATTTGCAAAAAATATTTCAAGAAATTGCACAGGGGGCGGAATGGTCTTGCGCCATTCAAAAGTTTTTAAACGGATGGACGGGGCTCATGAACAAAAATTATCGCTCTCTTTGGAACGAATCCCTTGGTGCCTGGGTGGCGACATCCGAGGTTTCTCACGCCCGCGGAAAGCGCGGCGGCAGTCGCGTGGCGCTCGCCGCCGCCGCAGGCGGCGTGCTTGCATCGTTCCCGTCGGGGCGCCTGCGAGCGGGGGTCATGACCGCACTGGTGGCGATGGGCGGGATCGGGTGCTCCTCGCTGGCGCAGGCGCAGACGGGGAACTGCAATGCGGCGCCTTACAACTTCTATAACGGCAGCGTCTCATGCATGGGCTTTTTAGCCACTGCCACAGGGCCCGGCGCCACCGCGCTGGGCTACAACGCGCGAGCCGATCTCGACGGCGGGCTCGCAGTCGGGTTTGGCGCCCACAGCGCCGCGCAGAACGCCATCGCCCTCGGCTCCAACGCCGTTGCGACGACACAGTACTCGGTGGCTATCGGCTTGAATGCGGCAGCCACAGGCGCTGGCGGCGCGATGGCGCTGGGCCAGGGCACGATTGCAAGCAACGTCAATGCGGTCGCGCTCGGCGTTCAAGCCACGGCGACCTCAGCCGGCGCCAGTGCCCTGGGCACCTTCGCCAATGCTTCGGGGGGAACTCCACAGCGGTCGGTGTCAGCTCCACGGCCAGCGGGAACTTTGCATTCGCCGGAGGTTGGGGAACCATGGCTCTCGGGCTGCGCAGCGTCGCCATCGGATTCCAGGCAAATGCGGCCGCCTTGGATGCTGTTGCGCAAGGTAACAGTGCTTTCGCGGGTGACCAGAATGCCATTGCTGTCGGCTTCCAGTCCGTCGCAAGCAAGCTGAATTCGATCTACCTCGGCTCACGCACCGCTTTGGGAACGGGGGCCACGGCGGTTGGCGCCATTGCCATCGGCACGGACGTAACGGCGTCCCAGAGCAACGCCACCGCCTTAGGCTTCCAAAGCAAGGCGACCGCAGGCAGCTCGGTAGCTGTCGGCCCGAATGCGGCGGCTTCTGGCGCCGCAGCGATGGCACTGGGGTCCGGCACGGTCGCAAGCAGCACCAATGCGGTGGCCCTGGGTGCCGCAGCCGCGGCGACCGGGGCCGGCGCTACCGCCTTGGGTACTTTCTCCACCGCCACGGGAGCGAACGCCACTGCCGTCGGCAACTCCGCGGCCAGTGGCGACCGTGCGTTCGCTGGCGGCCGTGCGGCCACCGCCGTCGGCGCCGACTCCGCAGCCATCGGCACGTTTGCCAACGCGACAGGGATCAGTTCGGCAGCGCTCGGCACCTCGCCAATGCTTCGGCGGACTTCGCGCTGGCCATGGGCAATCTGGCCGTGTCGAGTGGTGTCGGCTCGGTCGCGGCGGGGTCGGGAGCCAACGCTGCGGCCGACGGTACCGTAGCGATGGGCAACAATGCCACGGCGACCGTCGCACGCGCAACCGCGCTGGGATTCGGCATGGCGGCGGGCGGCCAGAACGCCACCGCAGTGGGCGCGCTCGCCAATGCGTCCGCAGCGCAAGCGATCGCGATCGGCAACGGCGCCGTGGCGATTGGCGACCCGAACACCGCCACCGGCGACGGCGCGATCGCAAGCGGCCTGGACAACACCGCCACCGGCAACGGTTCGGTGGCGATGGGCAACACCAACATGGTCGGCGGCGGCGGCTAGGCCGTGGGCACGGCCGGCACCGCAGCGCAGGGTGCGGTCGGCATCGGCTACCAGAACACGGTGGTCGGCCAGGGCAGCGTCGCGATCGGCAGCACCAGCAAGGCGCTGGCCGCGGGCGCGGTCGCGTTCGGCGACACGGCGGTGGCGAACAACGCCCGCGACGTGGCCCTGGGCTCGGGCTCCAAGACGGACGTGGCGGTCGGCACGGCCAGCACCGTGATTGGCGGTACGACCTACAACTTCGCCGGCACGGCGCCGACGAGCACGGTCAGCGTCGGTGCTTCGGGCGCGGAGCGCACCATCACCAACGTGGCAGCAGGCAGGATTTCCGGGACCTCGACCGATGCCATCAACGGCTCGCAGCTGTATGCCACCAACTAGGCGATCCAGGCCATTGCGGCCAGCACGCCCACCCACTACTACAGCGTGAACGATGGCGGCACGCAGCAGGCGAACTACACCAACAACGGCGCGACCGGCGTCAACTCTCTGGCGTCCGGCGTCGCGGCCAGCGCTGCCGGGACGAATTCGGCCGCGGTGGGCTTTCAGGCCAATGCGAGCGGGACGCAGTCCTTGGCGATCGGCAATGCGGCGAATGCCTCGGCCACTCAATCTGTCGCGCTGGGAGTCGGGGCAATTGCTGCGGGGGCCAGCGGTTCGACCGCCATCGGTGCTGGTGCCAATGCCCTCGCAACCAACAGCGTGGCTGTCGGCGTCTTCTCCAGGGCCCTCGGCGTGACCGCCACGGCCGTCGGCCCCGGCTCGAATGCCGCGGCGGCGAGTACCGTGGCGGTGGGGCAAGGTTCGAAGGCTCTCGCCGCGTCGGCTGTGGCGATGGGCAATGCGGCCAACGCCAGCGCCGCCAACGCCGTTGCCATCGGCGCTTCCGCGAATGCGTCGGCAACGAATGCAACGGCGCTCGGCAACGCCTCTTCGGTAGCTGGCGCGGGGGGCGTTGCCGTGGGCGACACGGCCAGCGCCAAGGCGGCGAGCGGCGTGGCGCTGGGCTCCAATTCGGTCGCCAACAATGCAGGCGACGTGGCGCTGGGCTCGGGCTCGACCACGGACACAGCCGTCGGCACGGCGAGCGCCGTGATCAATGGCAAGACCTACAACTTCCAGGGCACCACGCCGACTTCGACCGTGAGCGTGGGCGCTCCGGTTGCGGAGCGCACCATCACTAACGTCGCCGCTGGCCGCATCTCGGGCACCTCGACCGATGCGATCAACGGCTCGCAGCTGTTTGCCACCAACGCCGCGATCGATGACGTGGCCGTCACGGCCGGCAAGGGCTGGAACGTGACCACGGCCCAGACGGGCACGGGCACGGCAACGGGCACCAGTGTGCAGAACATCGCCCCAGGCGGCACCGCCACCTACACGGCAGGCAACAACATCGCGATCACGCAGAACGGCTCGGAGGTGCAGATCGCCACCAGCGCGACGCCCAGCTTCACCAGCGTGACCACGGGCGGCACGGTGATTGACAACGGCGGCCTCACGATCGTGGGCGGTCCGAGCGTGACGACCACCGGCATCAATGCCAACAACACGGTGATCACCAACGTGGCGCCCGGCGTGGCGCCTACCGATGCGGTGAACGTGAGTCAACTGACCACCCAGGTGAATGCGACCAAGATCCACTACTACAGCGTGAACGACAACGGAACGCAGCAGGCGAACTATGCGAACGACGGCGCCACGGGCATCAACGCCCTGGCCGCCGGCGTGAACGCCTTGGCCGCGGGGACCAGCGGCGTCGCCATGGGCAATGGCGCGCGCGCCAGCGCCGCGGACACCATCGCGATCGGCAGCGCTGCAACGGCCGATTCGGCGGAGGCGGTGGCCATCGGCAAGGGCGCGACGGCCACGGGCGGCAAGGCCATCTCGATCGGTTCGGGCAACACGGCCTATGGCAACGGAGCCGTCGCGATCGGCGATCCGAGCTACGCCAGCGGTACCGGCGCCTTTACCGGTGGTGCCAACAACATCGCCAACAGCGACGGTACGGCCTCTGCCACTGCGGCCAATCAGGCCAACCGTGCAGTTGCCATCGGCAGTGGCAACAAGGCGATCGGCCAGGGATCGGTGGCATTGGGCAACGGCTCGACTGCCGGTGCGACCGGGAAGGCCGGCAGCGTGGCCATCGGCGATGCCGCGACAGCGACTGCCAATGCGGGCGACGTGGCACTGGGTTCCGGCTCGATCACCACAGCGGCAGTCGGCACGGCCAGCACAACCATCAACGGCACGACCTACAAACTCCAGGGCGCCACGCCGACGAGCACGGTGAGCGTCGGTGCTCCTGGCGCCGAACGCACGATCACCAACGTGGCGGCCGGCCGGATTTCCGGAACCTCGACCGATGCCATCAACGGCAGCCAATTGTTTGCCACCAATTCAGCGATCACGGATCTGTCGATCGTGGCGAACAGGGGCTTCAACGTGACGACGGGAGCGACTGGCACCGGGACGGTGACCGGTACGAGCGTGTCGAACGTGGCGCCCGGCGGCACAGTGACGTACACCGCTGGCGACAATATCGCGCTGACCCAGGCGGGCAACGCAGTAACCATCGCCACCAGCGCAACGCCTTCGTTCACCAGTGTGACGACAGGCAACACGACGATGAACACCAATGGTGTCACGATCGTCGGCGGCCCGAGCGTGACGACCACCGGTATCAATGCCGGCGGCACGCAGATCACGAACGTGG
>CAMATD010000301.1 GCA_945860785.1 Variovorax sp. YR752
GCGCTTCGCGCGCAACCTCGTGGCCGATGTGGAGTTCAGCCCCGAAGACGGCTACCGCAGCGACCCGGACTTCCTGTGCCGCGTGCTCGAGACCGTGATCAACGAAGGCGCCACCACCATCAACGTGCCCGACACCGTCGGCTACGCCATTCCCGAGCTCTACGGCAACTTCATCAAGATGCTGCGCGAGCGCGTTCCCAACAGCGACAAGGCGATCTGGTCGGTGCATTGCCACAACGACCTCGGCATGGCCGTGGCCAACTCGCTGGCCGGCGTGAAGATCGGCGGCGCACGCCAGGTGGAGTGCACGATCAACGGCCTGGGCGAGCGTGCGGGCAACTGCTCGCTCGAAGAAGTCGTCATGGCGGTCAAGACCCGCAGGGACTATTTCGGCCTGGACCTGCGCATCGACACCCAGCATATCGTGGCGGCGAGCCGCATGGTGAGCCAGACCACCGGCTTCGTGGTGCAGCCCAACAAGGCCGTGGTGGGCGCCAACGCCTTCGCGCATGCCTCGGGCATTCACCAGGACGGCGTGCTCAAGGCCCGCGACACCTACGAGATCATGCGTGCCGAAGACGTGGGCTGGGCCGCCAACAAGATCGTGCTGGGCAAGCTCAGCGGCCGCAATGCGTTCAAGCAGCGCCTGCTGGAACTGGGCGTGACGATGGCCAGCGAGGCAGACATCAACGCCGCCTTCATGCGCTTCAAGGAACTGGTCGACCGCAAGTCCGAAATTTTTGACGAAGACATCCTCGCGCTCGTCAGCGCGGAAGAGCTGTCGAACGTTGACGAACAGTTTGCTTTTGTCTCTCTCTCCCAGCACAGCGAAACCGGCGAGCGCCCCCAAGCGAAGGTCGTGTTCACCGTCCAGGGCAAGGAAGTAACCGGCGAATCCGACGGGAATGGCCCGGTTGATGCTTCTCTCAAAGCCATCGAGTCGCACGTCAAGAGCGGCGCCGAGATGGTTCTTTACTCGGTGAATGCGATCAGCGGCTCGACAGAGAGCCAAGGAGAAGTTACAGTTCGGTTACAGAACGCAGGGCGGGTGGTCAACGGTGTGGGTGCAGACCCAGACATCGTGGTCGCTTCGGCGAAGGCTTATTTGAGTGCTCTCAATAAGTTACAGAGCCAAGCTAAGAGAGTTGCAGCGCAAGGTTAGGTTTTCAGGCGTTCCTTGGTATTCGATTGAAGAAGAGGATGCAAGTAACTGATATTGCGTGTCTTTTTTGAATTCGATACACTGCGGTCCTCGTTTGTCGCCGCTGGAGATTTATTAATGCCCGAAGCCCGTCTCCGCCGAGTTTCCAGCCAGCGGTTCCTGTCCGCGTTCAAATTTATCGCCGTCGCGCTCTGCGCCACGGCGTTTTTGCTGCCCGGCGCCCAGGCCGCGAAGAAAGAAAAGCCCACTGCCTCCAAGACCGCCGTCGCCAAGAAGGCGAAGGGGCCGGTGCCGGTCGAAGTCAAGCGCAACGCGTCCGCCAAGGGGCCGCGCGTCGCTGTCGTCGCCCAGCGCGGCGGCCGGGCCGAGAAGAGCGAAAGAGTCGAGAAGGTCGTTCGCGGTGGCCGCAACGTGGTGGCCACCATCCGCAAGAAGAACGGCAGGACCGTGGTGGCCGTGCAGCGCCGCTCGGTGGTTCGTGTCGAAGCCCCTCAGCGCCAGTCTTTCGGCCAGATGGCCGGCCTGCACGGCACCGATGATGCGCTCGACCTGAAGTCGAGCGTCGCCCTCGTGATCGACCAGGACACGCACGAAGTGCTGTTCAGCAAGAACGACCACGCGGTGCTGCCGATCGCCTCGCTCACCAAGCTGATGACGGGCCTCCTCATCAGCGAAGCCCGCCTGCCAAACGACGAACTGATCACCATCACGCAGGACGACGTCGATACCGAAAAGGGCAGCCGCTCGCGCCTGACGATCGGCACCACGCTGTCGCGTGGCGAACTGCTGCACCTGGCCCTGATGTCGAGCGAGAACCGTGCAGCGCATGCGCTGGGCCGTACCTATCCGGGCGGTCTCACGACCTTCGTGAGCATCATGAATGCCAAGGCCAAGATGCTCGGCATGCAGGACACGCGCTACGTGGAGCCCACGGGTCTCTCGAGCCGCAACCAGTCGAGCGCGCAAGACCTGGCGCTGCTGGTCAATGCCGCCTATGCCGACGCCACGGTGCGTTCGCTGTCGACGTCGCCTGAGTACCAGGTCGAGGTCGGCAACCGCGTGCTGCAGTTCAACACCACGAACCGCCTGGTGAAGAGCCCTGACTGGGAAATCGGTGTGCAGAAGACGGGCTTCATCAACGAAGCCGGCCAATGCCTCGTCATGCAGGCCAAGGTGGCCGGACGCAAGCTGATCATGGTGTTCCTGGATTCGGCCGGCAAGTTCAGCCGCATTGCCGATGCCGAGCGGGTTCGCCGCTGGGTCGAGGCGACGCATGCGGTGCCGGGATCGCCGGCAGCGTCCCGTAGCGTGAGCTACCAGGTCGCAGGTTGAGTGAATGGCGGGCCCTGAAGCCCGCCTTTTTGCTTCAGAAGCCCTGCAAAGAGGGTCAGGCGCCCGTTGAGGGGCTGTTGCTTGCAGGGGTGGCTGGTGTCGCCACCGCCACGCCATCCTTGAACCCCAGCGCCCCCGAGATTTCATTGGCCGTTGCCTGCAGCTTGGGCAGCCAGCCTTCGTCCAGCCGGTCGGCCGGGGCCGAAATCGACAGCCCCGCCACCAGCTTGCCCTGGTCGTCGTAGATGCCGGTGGCCATGCAGCGCACCCCCAGTTCGAGCTCCTCGTTGTCGCGCGCGATGCCGTACTGGCGCGCCTTCGACAGCTCGCGCTCGAGCGCGGGCAGTTGGGTGATGCTGTTGCGCGTGTGGCCCGCCAGGCCCGTGCGGGTGGCATAGCTGCGCACCCGTGCCGGGTCATCGGCCGCCAGGAACAGCTTGCCGGTCGAGGTGAGGTGCAGGGCGGCACGGCCGCCGATGGCGCGCACCACCTGCATGCCCGAGCGCTCGCTGTACGAGCGCTCGATGTAGACGATCTCGTCGCCCTGGCGCATGCTGAGGTTGACCGGCTGCTGCGTGAGCTTGTGCAGCTCGCGCATCGGGCCCAGGGCGGCATCGCGCACGTTGAGCCGGCCCTTGACCAGGTTTCCCAGCTCCAGCAGGCGCATGCCGAGCCGGTAGCTGCCTGCCTCGGGCCGGTCCACAAAGCGGCCGACCGCGAGGTCGTTGAGGATCCGGTGCGTGGTCGAAGGGTGGAGCCCGGTCTTCTCGCTGATTTCCTTCAGCGAAATGGCCTCTTCGCGCGACGCCAGGACGTCGATCAGCGAAAACATCCGCTCGATCACCTGGATCACGGGAACGGCAGGAACGTCGGATTGATTTTTTCTCATGGCGCTGTGCGGTGATGACCGAGCGCCATTTTACCTTGTGAAATCGCCCGATGCCTGCCAGTGTCCATCCACCAACACTTCGTGCGGGGAAAAACGCGCCTTGTAGTGCATCTTCGGACTGCGTTCGATCCAGTAGCCGAGGTAGACGTGCGGCAGGCCCAGCTTGCGCGCCTGCTCGATCTGCCAGAGCACGCTGTAGGTGCCGTAGCCCGTGGACGAGGCCCCCACGCTCGGCACTGCGTGCTCTCGCTGCCCCCCGAGGGGGCCGTCCGCTTGCTTGGGGCGGCCCGGCGCTGCGCGGGTATCAGGCTCGTAGAAGGTATAGACCGCCGAGATGCCGTCGTTCAACACGTCGAGGATCGACACCATCTTCAGCGCGCCCGCGCTGCCATCGGCCAGCGTTTCGCGAAACTCGACCAGCCGCGAGTTGACCCGGCTCTGCAGCAGGAACTGTGTGTACTGGTCGATGCTGTCGTGGTCCCTGCCGCCGCCCGCGTGGCGGCCGTTCTGGTAGCGTAGGTAGAGCTGGTAGTGCTCGGGCACGAAGCACAGCTTGAGCACGCGGGCCTGCAGGTCGGCGTGCTGCCTGGCGGCGCGGCGCTGGCTCCGCGTGGGCTGGAAGCTGTTCGCCAGCACCCGCAGCGGGATGCAGGCGCGGCAACCGTCGCAGTAGGGCCGGTAGGTGAACATGCCGCTGCGCCGGAAGCCGCTGAGCACCAGGTCGGAGTAGGCGTCGTTGTGGATCAGGTGGCTGGGCGTGGCCACCTGCGACCGCGCCTGCCGATCCGGCAGGTAGCTGCAAGGATAGGGCGCCGTCGCATAGAACTGCAGCGTGTGAAGCGGAAGATCCTTGAGGTGCGTCACGTCGGGGGTGGAGGTCGCGCGGAAAGGAGTTCGGTCCAGTATACGGGGTCGAATTGCCAGCGTGGCCCCTCCTGTTCCCGGGCCTTGGCCACATGCGCGACGAAGCGCTTGCGCGGCATCTCGCGGGCGCCGAGGCTGGCCAAGTGGGCGGTGTTCTGCTGGCAGTCGATCATCTGGACGCCATGGTGCCGGCACAGGCCCACCAGCGTGGCCAGCGCGATCTTCGAGGCGTCCGGCCGGCGGGTGAACATCGATTCGCCAAAGACCGCGCGACCCAGCGCCACGCAGTAGAGCCCGCCCGCCAGCTTGCCGTCGATCCAGGTTTCCACGCTGTGGGCGTGGCCCGCCCGGTGCAATTCCGTATAGGCCTTCACCATGTCCGGGACAATCCACGTGCCCGACTGGCCGACGCGCGGCGAGTGCGAGCAGGCCTTGATCACTGCCGCGAAATCATGGTCAATGCGCACCTCGCAGCCGGGCGTCTCTGCAAAACGGAACAGGGTTTTGCGAAGCGACCGATGCAGCTTGAACTCGGCCACCTGCAGCACCATGCGGGGATCGGGGCTCCACCAGAGGATCGGCTGGTCTTCGCTGAACCACGGAAAAACACAGTGGCTGTAGGCCTGCACCAAAGTATCGACATCCAGCGCGCCGCCGGCCGCGAGCAGGCCTGGCACAGGGTCGGCCACGCCCCAGGCCGATGCGGGGTCGGGCAGCGCGTCGCCGGGTTCGAGCCAGGGCAGTTGTTGCATGGCCATAGGTATACACGGCTTCGCGTGCGCCTCGTCCGGATGAGGGAAAATGGCGCGCGCCCTGCCTGCGTCGCAAACGATTGCGAATGCCCGGCCATCGATGCGGACAAGAACCCCCGAAGCCCATATAGTGCTGCTTCTATTCCCCATAGCCACAGCCCCATAGCGGATCCAGTGGGCCAGCGTTGCCCGCCGGGGATCAGCACAAGAGGACCACGTTGACAACAGAACCCAACCCCATCCGCTTTGGCAGCGGCCAGGCGGTGCGCCGCCTCGAGGACGAGAGCCTGCTGGCAGGCGCCGGACGCTACACGGACGACGTCACGCTCCCCGAACAGGCGCATCTCGTTTTTCTTCGCTCTCCCTATCCGCACGCACGCATCGTCTCGATCGACACGAGCACGGCTGCCGCCATGCCCGGCGTGCTGCGCGTCATCACCGGTGCCGAGTTGGCGGAGGCGGGCGTCAAGCCCATGCCGGGCGCCGCAGGGTTCAAGCGTGCCGACGGCAGCGACAGCGCAAGCCCGCCCCGCCATGCGATGGCGCATGAGCGAACGCGCTTCGTGGGTGAAGCGGTGGCGGCCGTCGTTGCCGATACGGTCCAGCAGGCGCGCGATGCCGCCGAAGCCGTGATGGTCGACTACGAGGACCTGCCCATGGTGGTCGACCTCGCCAGTGCCACCACCGCCGAAGGTGCGCCGCAGCTCTGCGAAGAGGCCACCGGCAACATCGCCGCCGAAATGCGCCACGGCAACATCGCCGCCGAAATGCGCCACGGCAGCAGCGAGGCCGCGACAGCCGCCTTCGCCAAGGCCAGCCACGTGGTCGCGCTGGACGTGATCAACCAGCGCGTGGTAGCCCTCACCATCGAGCCGCGCTCGGTGCTCGCCGTGCACGATGGCAAGACCGGCCGCCTCACGATCCGTATGAGCACGCAGATGCCTTCGGGCGTGCGCGACTCCGTGTGCGCCGCCATCGGCCTGGCCAAGGAAAAGGTGCGCGTGGTCGTGGGCGACGTGGGCGGTGGTTTCGGCATGAAGACCGGCGCCTATCCCGAAGACATCGCGGTCGCCTTTGCCGCGCTGCAGGTGAAGCGCCCGGTCAAGTGGGTGGCCGACCGCAGCGAAGAATTTTTGTCGAGCGCGCATGGCCGCGACATCGAGGCCCGGGCCGAACTCGCGCTCGATGCCTAAGGCAAGATCCTGGCCCTGCGCATCAAGACCCTGGCCAACGTGGGCGCCTATGCCACCGGCACCGGCGTTGCGATCCAGCTGCTGATCGGCACCCTGGGTGCAGACCAGCGTTTACGACATCCAGACCATCGACTTCCATTTCAAGGCGGTGCTCACCAACACCGCGCCCACCGGCGCCTACCGCGGTGCGGGCCGCCCCGAGGCCATCTTCACCATCGAGCGGCTGATGGACGAGGCCGCGCGCCAAACGGGCATCGACCGCATCGCGCTGCGCCGCCGCAACTTCATTCGCCCCGAGCAGATGCCGTACAAGAACCCGATGGCGCAGACCTACGACACCGGCAAGTTCGAGTCGGTGATGGACCAGGCGCTAACGCTGGCTGACTGGCAGGGCTTCGAGGCCCGCGCGGCCGAATCGGCCAGCCAGGGCAAGCACCGGGGCCTCGGCATTGCCACCTTTCTCGAGTGGACCGGCGGCAACGTGTTCGAAGAGCGCGTCACGGTGTCGGTGCAGGCCGATGGCGTGAGCGAAGTTTTCTCCGCCGTCAACGCCATGGGGCAGGGCATTGCCACCTCGCTCGCGCAGCTGGCGGTCGATGCCTTCGGCGTGCCGATCGAGAAGGTGCGCGTCGTGCTCGGCGACACCGACCGCGGCGACGGCTTCGGCAGCGCCGGTTCGCGCTCGCTGTTTACCGGCGGCTCGGCCGTGCGCATCGGCGCCGAGCGAACCATCGACAAGGCGCGCGAGCTGGCCGCCCAGGAATTCGAAGTCGCCATCGACGACGTCACCTACACCCGCGGCGCCTTCATGGTGGCTGGCACCGATCTCGCGCTCGACCTGTTCACCCTGGCGGGCAAGCAGCCCGAGCGCGAGATCTTCGTCGACTCCACCAGCACCGTGGCCGGCCCGACCTGGCCCAACGGCTGCCACATCTGCGAGATCGAAATCGATCCGCCGACCGGCGAAATCAGCGTGGTGGCCTACAGCTCCGTCAACGACGTGGGCCGCGTGATCAACCCGATGATCGTGCGCGGCCAGCTCGAAGGCGGCGCGGTGCAGGGCATCGGGCAGGCGCTGTACGGGCAGGCGCTGTACGGGCAGGCGCTGTACGGGCAGGCGCTGTACGGG
>CAMATD010000302.1 GCA_945860785.1 Variovorax sp. YR752
TTCAACCTGAAGTATCCGGGGCAGTATGCGGATGAGGAGTCGGGGTTGTTCTACAACTACTTCCGAAGCTACGACAGTAGGACGGGGCGCTACAGCCAGCCGGATCCGATTGGACTCAATGGAGGGTGGAATCGGTTCGGATACGTGGAGGCGAATCCGCTCAGCATAAGCGACCCTATGGGGTTGATGGGCGGCGGTAGTCCAGAGGGGCGACGTAGAGGGCCACCCAACGTGAACTCATTCGGGTGCATGGGCCTGGCTTGCGTTACGGGAGGTATGGAACCGGCGTCGATGAGTGCCGAACTTACATTTGGTGGCGGCATTGAGATTTGCGATCCACCGCCCCCACCTCCGCCCGAACCGCCAGTCTGCTCAAGGTACAACAAGAACGTTCAAGTGCAACCTCCTGGCATTCTTGTGCCAGAGGGTGGAGCGGCGAAGCTGACGATGCGGGGCGGTTTGTTCTTCGGACCTTCCTTCAAGAAGGATGGCAGGTTCTGCTTGCGTCTTGGTCCGCATTACTCGGTGCCCGGTGCGCCGTCAATTGATCTAGGTGGAATGCCTGAATGAACGCGCTATGGCTGTTGTTTGGTATTGGGACGTTGGCTGGACTAGCCTATTGGGGGCTTGGCGTTGCTGCGTCGTCGCACTTCAGAGACAAGGCCATCGGTGATTCAGATCGCGTCCTCTCTACAGGAATGCTCTGGTCGCTTGCCTCGGGAAGATACGAAGCGCAGGGGCAGAAGCTATGCACGATGGGAAATATCGCCCTTGCTATCGCCATTGCCAGCTGGGTTGCTTGGGCAATTCTTCGCTAATTCATCAAGGATAAGAACCACCCGCACGCTGCCACCAAAGCGGAATGCCCAGACGGCTCTGCTGTTTGCCTGGGTCGCCTATTTCTCGCTGCGCGCCTTCAGATTCTTCTTCTCTTCAGGCGTCACGAACCCGATAGGCCGCTTCGGCGGATCGGGTAGCATCGTCAACGCCTTGATCGCGTCGAACACTTGGCGCAGCTGGTTGCGCGTATCGCGGCTGAAAGAGTCATGCCGCATGTCGATCAGTTCGGTCTTCTCCTCCAACTCGCTCAAGCGCTTGGCCAGGTCTTGGTGTGTGGTGACGAGCGCCCGTACCCGCACGAAGGTGCGCATGATCTCGATGTTGACCGCGATGGCGCGCTGGCTGCCCAGCACCGAAACAGCATCGCCACGCCCTGCTCGGTGAACACATAGGGGGCCGTGCGCCGGCCGCCGCGGCCGGTGTTTGAGGTCACAGTCTGTGACCTCAAAGCCGCCCACTCCTCGGGCGAGAGTTGAAACATGAAATCGGCCGGGAAGCGTTCGACATTGCGCTTGACCGCCTGTACCAGCACCTTGGTCTGTACGTCGTAGAGCACCGCCAGATCGGAATCCAGCATCACGCGCTGCTCGCGCAGCGACAGGATGCGGCTCTCGATGTGTGGCTGCAGTGGCGAGTTGGAGGATGCTGCGCTCATGTGGCTGGGGATGGAATCGGTTTGAGTATGCAGCTGGAGATGCGCCTTCATTGCACATCACCTTCGCTCAAGGCAACGCGCAACGATTGCATACGGCTAGCCCCCACACCTACGCCTTCAACGACAACCCCTGGTTCTTCAACGGCAGCGCACGGATGCGCTTCCCCGTAGCCGCAAAGATCGCATTGCACACCGCCGGCACGATCGACGCCTGCCCCGGCTCCCCCACCCCTCCCCAGAAACCACCCGTCGGCGCAAGCACCACCTCCACCTTGGGCAGTTGCGACAGCCGCAGCATCGGATAGTCGTGAAAGTTCGACGACTCCACGCGCCCATCCTTCAGCGTGACTTCCCCCATGAACATCGCGGTCAGCGCGAACACCGCGCTGCCCTGCATCTGCGCCGAGATGTTGTCGGGGTTCACGGCATAGCCGCAATCAATGCCCAGCACCAGCCGCTGGATCGCGACCTCGCCCTGCGGGCTGACCGACAGCTCCGCTACCACCGCTGTGTAGCTACCGTAGCCCTCAGTCTCGGCCACGCCGCGAAACACGCCCTGCGGCAGCGGCTTGCTCCAGTCGGCCGCCTTGACGACCGCTTCGAGAATGGCCAGGTCCTTGGGCGCATTGGCCAGCAACGTGCGGCGGTAGGCCACCGGGTCGGTGCCGGCCGCATGCGCCAGTTCGTCGATGAAGCACTCGCGAACGAACGGGTTCTGCGAATGCCCCACGGTGCGCCAGAAACCGATGGGCACGTTCAGGTCGCGCTTCGAATACTCGATCTGCAGGTTCGGAATCCTGTGCGGCATGTCGACGATCGCGGCCAGCGCCTGCGGGTCGACGCCGTTGCGCAGCTGTATCTTCAGCAGCGTCGACATGATCGAAGGCGCCGAGACGCGCGCCTGCAGCGCCACCGGCTGCCCCGATGCGGCATCGAGCGCGGCCCGCAGCTTGATGAGGCTGATGGGCCGGTAGAAGTCGTGCTGCGTGTCTTCCTCGCGCGTCCACAGCATCTTGACCAGCGTGCCCTCCATCGCCTTGGCGATCTGCACGCCGAAGCGCACGAAAGCCTGCGAGGCGCCACGGCGGCCGAAGCCGCCACCGACCTGCATCGCATGCAGCTCCACGTTCTCGGACGCGATGCCGGCGGCTGCCGCCGCGGCTGTGAGCGAGCTGTCCGCGCTCTGGGTCGAAGTCCAGACTTCGAGCTTGCCGTTCTTCAACAGCGCGGTGCAGGTCTGGGGTTCGAGCGTCGCGTGGGCGAGGTAGGGGGTGAAGTACTCGGCCTCGATCAGCTTGCCCTTGGCGGCCTTCGCAAGCGCCTGTTCGGCGTCGCCGTCGCGCCGCGCCACCACGGCATCGGTCGCGACGAGGCCCGCGCGCAGGTTGTCGAGGATCGTGGCGCTCGACATGCCGGCGTTGGCGCCGAAATCCCATTCGATCGGAAGCTCTTTCAACGCCTCCTTCGCGCGCCACCAGTTGTCGGCGACGACCGCCACGTATTCGCCGAAGGACAGCACCTTGACGATGCCGCGCCGGCCCTGGATGCGCGCGGCATCGAAGCTCTTCACCTGGCCGCCGAACACCGGGCACTGTGCCACCGCGGCGTAGAGCATGCCGGGCAGCTGCACGTCGATGCCGTAGCGCTGCGCGCCCATGGCGGTGGCGGGAATGTCCACGCGGCGCACCGAGGTGCCGACGAGCTTCCAGTCCTTCGGGTCCTTGAGCTTCGGCTCCTTCGGTGCTTCGAGCTTCGAGGCGGCCGTGGCCACCTTGCCGTAGGTGATGCTGCGCCCGCTCGGCGCGTGCGCGATGGTGCCCAGCGATGTCGTGCATTCGGCGGCCGGCACCTTCCACTGTTGCGCCGCAGCCGTCACGAGCATCTCGCGCGCGCCGGCGCCTGCCTTGCGGAGGTACTCCTGCGACTGGCGGATGGTGCGGCTGCCCACCGACGCCATGTCGCCCCAGGCGCGGTTGCGCCGCAGGTTCTGGCTGGCGGTGGCGTACTCGACCTTCACGCGGCGCCAGTCGCAATCGAGCTCCTCGGCCACCAGCATCGGCGCCGAGGTCATGCTGCCCTGCCCCATCTCGGAACGCGCGTAGCGGATGACGATGGTTTCGTCGGGCCGCACCACGACCCAGGCGTTGACCTCGTTGCCGGGCGCCGTCACGCCGAGGCCCTGCGCCTGCGCCAGGGGCAGGAAGAAGTCGAAGGACAGGCCACCGCCCACGGCGGCCGATGTCTTGATGAACTCGCGGCGCGATGTGCGAAGGAATGCGGTCATGGCCTTACCCCTTCGACGGTGTGCTGGACGAAGAAGCCGTTCGCATCGACGCGGCCGCCGCATGGATCGCCGGCCGTATGCGCGCATAGGTGCCGCATCGACAGATGTTGGTCATCGCTTCGTCGATGTCCGCGTCGGTGGGGTCGGGTTTCTTTTTCAAGAGCGCCAGAGCGGCCATCATCTGCCCGCTCTGACAGTAGCCGCATTGCGGCACCTGGTGTTCGATCCAGGCCTGCTGCACCGGATGCGCCTGGCCCCGCACCGCGAGGCCTTCGATGGTGGTGACCTTCTTGCCATCGGCCGCGGAAGCCGGAAATGAACACGAACGTACCAGTTCGCCATCCACATGCACCGAGCACGCTCCGCATAGGCCGATGCCGCAGCCGTACTTCGGCCCCTTGACATCCAGCACGTCGCGCAGCACCCAGAGCAATGGCATCTCGGGCTCGACGTCGGCCTCGCGGGCCTGGCCGTTGACGCTGATCTTGATCATCGTGAGTCTCCTCGAAGGGACTGGTGAACCGCGGGTGACGGCCACGCCGCGCGGATTATCTGCCTGCGGCGAAAACCTTGCAGGATGCCCCTACGGCTCGCAGCCCCTACTCCGATGCTGGAACAATGCACCTCATCCATGGACGGCCTCGATCTCATCAAAACATTCCGCGAGGTTGCGTTCAGGCGCAGCTTCTCCCGCGCAGCCGATTCGCTCGGCATGTCGAAAGCCACGGTCAGCCGCTACGTGGCCGAACTCGAAACGCGCAGCGGCGTGCGCCTGCTCAACCGCTCCACCCGCTCGCTGAGCCTGACCGATGCCGGGCAGGTCTTGCTCGACCGCAGCACCGAGCTGGTGACGATGGCCGAGAACACGCTGAACGACCTGCAGGCCCACGGCTCGCATCCTCGCGGGCGCCTTCGCATGAGCGCGCCCAACGGCATGATCGCCGGCTGGATGTCGGACGTGATTGCCGAGTTCATCAAGCTCTACCCCGACGTTTACGTGAGCCTGGTCTTCACCAATGGCGAGATCGACCTGATCGAGCAAGGCATCGACATCCACCTGACCGGCGGCCGCATCGACGACATGAACCTGATCGTGCGCCGGCTGGTGCAGTTCGACATGGTGGTGTGCGCCTCGCCGGTCTACTGGGCGCAGCGCGGCATTCCGCAGGTGCCCGAAGACATGGGCCGGCACGAGGTGTTGAGCTATTCGCCGATGCCCACCACGCACCTGCCCTTCGAGACCGACGGCAAGGCGCACGAAGTGGCGGTGCACAGCCGCCTGGAGGCGAACGACGCGGTGGCCCTCATCGAGCTGGCATTGCGCGGCGTGGGCGTGGCCTATGTGCCCGAGCCGCTGGCGCAATCGCACCTGGAACGCGGTGCATTGGTGCCGGTGCTGCGCGACCACATGCCGCGCGACCACTGGCTGTACGCCGCCTACTCGCAGCGCCGCCACAACAGCGCCGCGATGCGCGCGATGCTCGACTTCCTGGAGCAGTCGATGGTGCCGCTCGGCGACCCGCCCGCGATGCCGGCCTTGCCACCCGCATCGCCGGTCTCGCCTTCTACATGCGCCCTTTCCACGGCACGAGACGTCGCTCGAGCCAGCGCATCAGCAAGTCGAACAGATAAGCCACCACGCCAATCACGATGATCCCCATGATGACGATGTCGGTGCGCAGGAAGTTCGACGCGTTCAGCACCATCTGACCCAGGCCCATGTTGGCCGCGACCATCTCGGCGGCGACCAGCGTGGTCCAGCCGAAGCCGATGGCGATGCGCATGCCCACCAGGATGTCGGGGAGCGCCGACGGCAATATGACGTGGCGGATCACCTGCATGTAGCTCGCGCCCATCGAGTAGGCCGCGTTGATCTGTTCCTGCGAGGCGCTGCGCATGCCGGAGCGCGCGGCCAGTGCCAGCGGCGCAAAGCAGCTCAGGAAGATCAGCAGCACCTTGGGCAGTTCGTCGATGCCGAACCAGATGATGATCAGCGGCAGGTACGCCAGCGGCGGCAGCGGCCGGTAGAACTCCAGCGGCGGATCGAAGATGCCGCGCCAGAAGCGGCTCATGCCCATCGCAATGCCCACCGGAATGGCCGTGGCGCAGGCCAGGAAGAAGGCCGAGAACACGCGGAACATGCTCGCCAGGAAGTGCTGCCACAGCGGCTTGTCGTTGGCCTGGCCCGTGAGGTATTCGTAGAACTGCTGGAACACGGCCTGCGGCGTGGGCAGGAACAGCGGCTTGACCCAGCCCATGTTGGTGACGATGAACCACAGCGCGATCAGCGTCGCCACGGTGACCACGCTGACGGTCACGCTCGAACCCTCGCCCGGCACCTTGAAGGCGCTGGTCTTGAGCTTGGCGCCGGTCGCGGGGGCCGGTGAAGCAGCGGGTTTGGAAGGTGGCGTCATGACGGCGACAACAGGCGATGCGATGGTGACCTCAGGCATGCACAACCTCGCGATGATGAACGATCGTAAGAACCTCTTCGCGCATGCGGATGAATTCGGGCTCCGACTTCACCTTGCGTGAATCGCCGTGCGAGAGAAACTGGCGCGAAAACGGTACGTCGTCGTAGACATGCGAGATGCGCCCCGGGCTTGGGCTCATCACGATCAGCCGCGTGGCGAGGAACAGCGCCTCTTCCACCGAGTGGGTGATGAAGAACACCATCTTGTTCGACGTCGACCAGGCCTTGAGCAAAATCTCCTGCACCTGCTCGCGCGTGAACGCATCGAGTGCGCCCATCGGCTCGTCCATCAGCAGCACGGCGGGGTCGCTGGCCAGTGCACGCGCAATGCCCACGCGCTGCTGCATGCCGCCTGAAAGTTCGTAGACAGCGCGGTCCGCGTACTGCTGCAGGCCGACCAGGGCCAGCTTGTCTTCGGCGATGCGGTCGCACTCGGCCTTGCCCGTTCCTGCCAGGCGCAGGCCCAGCGCCACGTTGTCGCGCACGTTGAGCCAGGGCATCAACGCGTGCTTCTGGAACACCACGCCGCGGTCCGCGCCGGGGCCTGCTACCGGTTTTCCGTCGAGCAGGATCTCGCCGGTCGAGGGCGGCAGGAAGCCCGCGATGCTGTTGAGCAGCGTGGTCTTGCCACACCCCGAGGCACCGAGCGCGACGACGAAGTCGCCGTCGTGCATCGTGAGGTTGACGGGGGCCAGCGCCTGCAGCGTGCCACCCTTGACTGCGTAGTTGACCGTGAGGTCGCGGATGTCGAGCGTGGGCATCTCAGTTCTCCATTGCGTGTTCTTGACGCTGTTGTTCGGGGCGCTGTTGTTCGGGGTGCATGCACAGGACACCGGGTGCTCCCCTCCGCGAATGTCCCCCGCTTCGCTCCTCCTTTATTTCGCTGCGGGGAGCACCCGGTGCCCTGTGCACGAGGGCACGCTACTGGTTTGCGGCCGATCAACAAGTGCTCTGAGCGATCACGCCGGCGGTGTGCTCTGCGCAGCGAAATAAAGGAGGAGGCATGCGGCCCTAGGCCGCGCCGGGGGACATGCGCGGAGCAGAGCACACCGTCGGCGTGAG
>CAMATD010000303.1 GCA_945860785.1 Variovorax sp. YR752
ACAGCATCGCGAATATGTACTTGATGCCATTGGCAATGCTGGTTCAGTCCGGAGCTGGGCATGCAGTTGGCGAAACCATCACGCTCGTCGGCACGGCGCAGAACCTCGCAGCTGTAATCGCGGGCAACCTGGTTGGCGGCAGCGTCCTGGTTAGACTCACCTACCACGTGATCTACCGCCGTGGCGCGCAAGGAAATGCCCGACGTGACTAGGGGTGATCGTCCCTTTGGTGCAGATTGACACGGTTAGGGAAAGATTGCCCTTGCAGATCAATCACTTACCGATGGCGTCGATTTCCTCGCAGTGTCCTTTCCATGCAAATTGACACGGTTGCCGCAACTCATCGCCGGCTACCGCGGCACGGCATTCATGCTCCCCAGGTGCTCACTGGCGCGTCCACGATTTGGCGAATGCCAACAGGTCAGTGTGCTGCGAGTCCGCGAAGCGCAATGCTTCACCGACATTGGGTGAGCCCGTTGCGGCCCGCATGATCAGCGCGCGGTGGATACTGCTGTCGATCCCGATGAGGTACGGCAGGTAGTCGTCGACGAACGCTGCCGGCCTCAGCCGATGCAAAGTCTCCGCCTTCGGGCTGTGGCCACCTGGTGCGACGTTGTCGGTGGCGTGGACCATGTCGATCGGGAATCCGTGGGCGCGCAAGTTGCGCTCGCGAGCCGAGCGAAATTCTTCGGGTAGCGCCGTGACGCATACCAACTCAAACCCGGCTGCAGTGAGCAGGTGGCAGGCTTCCACAGCGCCTGGCACCGGTGGAATGCCGCACCAGAACTCTTCGTCGAAACAGCGCCGCAATATGTCCAGGCGTTCGTCAGCCAGACGCTCAACGTCCCAACGGTCGATCGGCCAATAGGCAAGTGGGTCGCGCTCGCGCGGAAGCTGGCCGAAGGCCTTCTGCCACGCGCCGGCGTAGGCCACGCCGTAGTCCAGCAGGACCCCGTCCGCGTCCAGCGCAATGATCCCTTTTTTTGCCATGAAAGCTTTTTGAAAATCGATAGATTGCGAGCATCCATATTTTCGGCGCCCCAAGTCGCCGGTGTAAATCAGGGGTCTTCATTCTTTGAATTTCAGGAAACAAGGCATCTGCCGTTTTCAAACCGGAACAGGATGAAGTCGTCGCTGCGCGTCGTCAGCACGTAGCGCGGCCCCTGCCCTCGAAAGTCCACGATGCCCCTCGCCTTGTCGTAGTAGTAGGGCACGGTTTCTTGTGATTGGTGCTTCTTGGCGCAATCCGAGATGACGACCAGACACGGTTTGCAACCGTGGACGTCGAACATGGCTTCGCATTTGCCGTTCTCCCGGCCATGATGCGCCGCGACGAGGACGTCGATGCCGCTCATCAAGCTGGCAAACAGTTGGTGTTTCAGCATGTTGCTGAAGCCGTCCTTCTCCATGTCGCCCGGAAACAAGAACTTGAATCCCAAGATGTTCAGGTGTGCCACGAGGGAGAGATTGTTTTCCTTGTCCCAATGCGGCCAGGGGTTCCAAAACCATCGTAGCTCGACGCCAGGGATGTCCGGCGGATTCTGAGGCTCCCCGCGCTGGCGTCGACCGGCCAGGCTGTTGACAATGACCCGGATGCCGTTGCCCATGCCGTCCTCGGTTTTGAGGTGCTCAATGGCCTCAGCTGGAACCGTAGGATTGCCCAGGATGCAACCGACGCTCACGCCGTTCTCGATCAGACTGGGAGCGCCACTCGCGGTCTTCGTCGTAGTTCGTGCAGATGAGCAGATCGATGAAGCTGATGCCGTGCTCTTTCAGCCAGTCGCCAGGATGCCAAGGCCGGCCTTGATAGTCGGTGGAGTGGCCGCAGTCGATCAGGATTCGATGAACACCGCCAGGTTGTCCATTTGACATCGTCAAAAGCGCACAAGCGCCGTGATCGACGTTGAAGATGATCAGCGTACCGTCCATCACGTCGATGCTCAGGGCTTCTTGTCCGGCTCTTTCGCGTAGGCGAATGCGGTGAAAACTTCCAACGCGTAGTGGCGGAAGAACTTGAGGTACCGCAGCGTCATGCCCAATCCCACGAGCAATGCAATGCGCGCCCAAATCAGATGATTGTGCGGCCCGCCGGGCTGCAGGTAGGACCAGTACAGGATCGCGGCATCGAGCAGGGCCACCAAGGCGGCATTCCGACAAAAGCCGTACTGGTTCAGAAAGTTCTCCAGCCGGCTCATCACAGCCGGTGTTGCCCTGGCATGCGCGTATTCTGGCCAGAACAGCGCTTCGCCGGGGGCCGTCACGCCAACTTTTCCGCCCTTTTCGAGCGCCGCCTTTTGGGTCGCTTCCGGCAATGGGACAAAGTATCCCGGTATGAGTCGGCGAATCCACTTCCAGGCCAGTGGCTGGCCAAACAGCACGTTTCGTGGGTAGCCCAATAGCTTGCCCACGAGCAGGCGCTCGAACAGCAGGGACGACATGCTGGCGATCAGGTGACCCATCGCGTATGCGCAGGTGATCGCGACGACGGCTTGGACCACCGTCCAGCTGTCACGCGCCAGCAGCGCAGTGCCGAGCGCCTGGTCGATTGCGAACAGCAGCAGAAAGCCCGCGGAGAGGTACGCCCAGAAGTCGTATGAGGTGAAAGGAATTTTCTCCATGGCGCCCTTTGCAGGAATTCTTATGAGTCCAACCTTGTAGCGTTGTTGGGCGACCTTCGGACTATTTCACACGCCTCAGCCCGGTGGAGGTTGGAAGGCCATACATCTGCGCCAGCTCCTGATAGTGAAGGTGCAGCGTCTGTGCCAAGTCCATCTCGGAGTAGCTCATCTCACTCGTTAGGTTCTGAAGCAATGCATCCATCAGAGTGGGCTTTTCCTGCGCAAAGTCCAGGGAGGCCGGTTCGCGTGTTCGATACCCCTTCATGGACATCATTCGCCACATGTACTCGGCTTTGGATTTGTCCAATCGCTTGAGCGCAGTCGCTCGCACGATGAGCGCGGCCATCGACACCTTCCACACCGGTTTCATGTACGCGGCCTTGGCAAGGGTCAGACCGTCCAGTTCCGGGCCGATGTCGCTGCTCGGCATCAGCAAGGCCGAAGCAAAGACATCAGCCTCTTGTTCCATGTTCGGCGTGGGATAGGCGTGAAGCACCAGATGCCCGGCCTCATGGGCCAAACTGAATCGCATCCGGTCGGCGGGCTGATGCCGATTCAGAAAGATGATGGGAGGCAAGCCGGGAAGACGGTAGCTTGCGCCATCAATTTTCGCGGCCTCCATATCGCAGTGAACAACAAGGCACCCGGCCCGCTCAAGGTATTCGGTTAGCGACGGGACTGGGCCGCGCGGCATGTACCAGGCCCGACGTACGTTGGCAGCGACCTCTTCGGCGCCGCCACTGAAATCATCGATGTCGTAGCGAGGCAGCTGCAGCTCGGGTTCGAACTCCACCGTTCGCAACAACGTCCTCACATGTCCGATCCTGACGTTGAATTCGGCGATAACCCGGTCCAACACCTTTTGGCCCACGGACGCTTTCTTGCGAAATGCAGGATGCGCACTCATGGGTGGGCCGTATTCGCGCTCGACTTGGTGGAAAAAAGAAACCGGGCAATCAAGCGCTTTTGCCAAGCTGTCGGCCATGTCAGGCGTCGCCTCGCGAAGACCTTGTTCGACTTTTGACAGCGTGCCTTGACCTATGCCGGCCCGCTCGGCCAGTTCCACCTGGCTGACGCCCAGCATGCGTCGACGCAACCCAAGCAGGTCGTGCCTGAATGGCTGGCTATGAACCTTGCTGGGGTTCATGCTTCTCATCTTTCTTCTTTCCTTTCTTGGATTTCAAGACACGATCGGCGACGGTAGGCGTCGTCGGCGCCACGGGGCCACCGATGAACGGGATCACGTTTTGAGCATCATCCGCCGGCTTGAGCAAATCGATTACCCAGGCAACGGATTTCTTGTGGCGCTGAATGAGCGCGATCCGCTCAATGTCTGCTTCGGTATTGTCCAGAACGTACAGCAACTCAAGCCGGACAATTCCGCCGAACAGATCCTGGATTTGATCGTGAAAGGCGAGCGCCGCCTGCGTCGGGTAGTTGCGCGACAGAAGCTCATGGGTTCCCTTCTTCATGCGCACAAAAACCTTGCCGTCGACCAGCACTCCGTCCCAGTTTCTCAGCGTTTCAACCTGGATCTTGGAATTGCCATCGAAGCGCCGCTTCGCGTGCGCGATCAGCTGATTCCACACGAAGTTCGCGCGGACACGCTTGTGCTGCATCTGCGATGCGATGGCGCCTTGGCGCCAGTCCGTCCATGCAGCGGCGACGATGCTGCGGAAGTCGTCGAAGTAGGGGTGGACGATCTGGTGGGCGTCATCGGCGATGATAAAGGGCATGAAAGATCCTTTCAGGCTCGAACTCTAACACCAACAACAAAATATTCCAAAAATTATTCCGCTCACTGAGCGGCACCCCCTACGCCGTCGCCCATCCGACGCGATGCACAGCCGCCGTGGCGTCGTGGCGGACATCGTCTTCGGAGTGCAGATAGACGCTGGTCGTGCTGATATTGGCGTGGCCCAGGTTGTCGCGAACCACCTTGATATCGGCTTTCTCGCTCAGGTGTGAGCCGGCTGTGTGGCGCATCCAGTGCGTGGACGCCTGTTCAAGGTGAGCGGCGGCAGCCTCGAACTCGGGCCCGCGCTGGCGCAGTCGGGCTGCGCTTTCGCGCATCACCGCCTTGACGATCTCGTGGATCGCGCTACGCGCCATGGGTTTGGTAGGGCCGATCAGCGGAATCATGAGAGGCAAGGCCTCCCCTTCGAGCGGCAGCGGGCTCAAACTTGCCACCTTGCGGTAGCGGATCAATTCAGCCATGAGTTCGCTGGTGGCTGGGACCAGCCGGGCCTTGCTGCCTTTGCCGGTGACTTCGAGCCACCAGCGCTCGCGGCCGTCGGCGCCGCGACGGCTGAAGAAGCCGCCCATGGTTGCATTGCAGATTTCCGAAACCCGCAGCCCACCGACGTAGAGCAAAGAAAACAACCAGCGGCAGCGTGAGGCGTGCAGTCGGTCCCGCTCGGTGGTGACGGGCATCGCCTCGATCGTCGTCTTGACGATTGTCCAATGCTCCATGGGGAGGAAGCGGCTGACGCGCGGCGCGGCGTGCCTTCGCTTGCGCCGGCTGAGGGCCAGCGGGTTGCCGGCGAGATACCCGGCCTCCACGAGCCAGGAGAGCATGGCGTTCAGGATCGACAGCGCCTGGCGCTGGCTGGACACACCCAGTGGCCCGGCGAACGGGCGCCACAGTGGTGACGCCCGACTGGGCTTTTGACCCGGTGCCATCACCCAGCGCTCGGCCGGCTGCGGGTCGGCCAGGAACCGCTGGTAGATCAACAGGTCCTCGTGGGTCAGATCTGACAGCGCCACGCCATGCTGTAGCCCGCACCACAGCATGAGGCGCTCGGCCTCTTTACGGTAGCTGGCCAGGGTCGCCGGAGAGTCCGTATAGCGAGCCAGCCAGGCGAGGACTGCCGAGCGGTCATCGGTCGCGGACAACTGCCCCGGCGAGGTAGCTCGATTGCGCCCGAGGCTGCCATCCTGGCGAGCGGGAAATACCAACTGATCCAGGGGTGACCAGCGGATTCACGGGTGAGCTACTTGGAAATGGGCTATATCGCTGGATATTATGGACATTAGATTGATTATGTCAATAGAACTGTGAAAACAGAAAAATATCCAACGTATTACGTTGTATTATTTTCTTCGTTGAAAACGAAAACGGCTCTCATGGACACTCTACCCGCCACCGAAGCCCGGATGCAGGCCGAAATCGAAGCCCTGCGCGCGCAGCATCCCGAGACGCAGGATCTGTACCGCGAGGTGTGCATGCTGCTGTTCTTCCGCTATGGGCTGACCCCCACGGCCAACAAGCTGTACCAGCTGGTGCGCAAGGGCAGCATGAGCGCGCCGGCCGAGGCGTTGGCCAGGTTCTGGGAAACGTTGCGCGAGAAGAGCCGCGTGCGCATCGAGCATCCCGATCTCCCTCAGCCGCTGCAGGCCGCCGCCGGCGAGATGGTCGGCGCCCTGTGGCAGCAGGCGCAGGCGGCCGCGCAGGACACTTTGGCGCAACAGCGCGAGGAAGCTCGCGCGGCCGTGGTGGCGGCCGAAGGGCTCGCCCAGTCCGCCAGCGCGCGGGCGGACACCGCGAAGGCGGCGTTGGGCACCACAAGGGACGAGCTGCGGACCGCACAGGGTCGGGCAATGGAGCTGCAAAGCGAGTTGGCCCGAGCCCAAGGCGAGGTCACCGCCCAGCAGCGCCAGGTCGAAGCCGCCGCGGTCCACCGCCAGGAGTTGCAGGCAGCGCTGAATGCAAGCCAGGAGCGATTCACCCGGGAACTCGAACAGCAACGCGCGGTGGCAACGGCGACCGAGGAGCGTCATGCGGGCGAGATGAAACGGGCGCTGTTGGATGTGGACCGTGAGCGCGGCAACGCCGGCAAGCTCCAGAAAGAAATCGAGCAACTGCGACGCGAGTTCGCCGGGCATGCCGATGCACACCGCCAGGAAATCCTGGAGCGCCAACAGCAGATCGATGCGCTGCGCCAGCGCAGTGGCGAGCTGGAGGGCCGCGTCGCGCAACTGCTGGAGCAGCGTGAGCAGCAGACCCGCGAACTGGATGCGACAAGGCAGCGGCTGGAAGCCGCCGCAGTCAAGAGAACGCCAGGCACTCGCACCGCGCAACGTACCCCAGCAAAGTCCAAGCCCTCCAAGGCCGCGACCTGACTCGAGCAGGCTCGAAGATCGGGGGGTACAGCCCTTCAGCCAAAATCCGCAGATGAAGATGTACATCTTGGTCCGCGACGACATCCCGCTTGGCTTCGCCATGGTGGCCGTTGCGCACGCGTCCCTCGCCGGCTACCTCAGGTTTCAGGACGAGCCGGAAGTGCGAGAGTGGTTGTCCGGGCCGTTCTTCAAGGCAGTCTGCAAGGTGAACACCAAGGAATTCGAAAACGCCAAGCAGGTGGCCGACCACGTTGTGCTGACCGAGTCGGCGCTCGGCGACCAGGAGGTCGCGATCGTCTTCAAGCCGCGGCATGAATGGCCAAAGATGTTCAAGTTCCTGAGGCTGTACCGCGATCCGCCGGCCGTTAACGGAAATTAGTCAAACCGGATAATTATCAGAATTGGATAATTTCCGATAAATCGCCGGCCGCGACGCTCGGCGGATGGTGAGGTCGATGTGGGGTGGCCTGATGCGCGCACTCGCTCGAATCACCACAAAGCAGAAGCGCGAAACCGCTACGAATAGCATGG
>CAMATD010000304.1 GCA_945860785.1 Variovorax sp. YR752
TTTGTCGAAGTACTGCTGGACAAGACCACACCCAACATGTTTGACGCCTTCAAGGCTGCGGTGCAGGTGTACCCCGAAATCATGGAGTGCCACATGGTGGCAGGGGGGTTTGACTACTTGCTCAAGACCCGCATGGCCGACATGGCGGCGTACCGCGAATTCGCGGGCACGGTGCTGTGGCAGTTGCCCGGCGTGCGCGAGACGCGGACCTATGCAGTGATGGAAGAGGTGAAGAGCAGCGCGCGCTTGCCGCTCGGGGTGTGAGGCGCTGAAGCCTCAGGCGGGCTTGCGTGCGCGCCCGCCGAAGATGGCCGTGCCCACTCTCACCATCGTGCTGCCGGCACCGATCGCCGCTTCGAGGTCTGCGCTCATGCCCAGCGAGAGCGTGTCGAGTTCGATGCCCGCGTCGCGAATCGCATCGAAAACCGCACGCGCGCGCAGGAACAAATCGCGCTGCGACGCGAAATCCGGCGCCGGTTCGGGGATCGCCATGAGCCCGCGCAGCTTCAGTTTTGGCAAAGCAGCCACAGCCCGCGCAAGTTCCAGGGCCTCACCGGGCGTCACGCCGGACTTGTTGGCGCCGCCGTCCACATTAACCTGAAGGCATACAAAAAGCGGCGGCAGGTGCGCCGGCCGCTGGGCCGACAAGCGCTCGGCGATCTTGAGCCGGTCGATGCTGTGCACCCAGTCGAAGTGCTCGGCCACGGGCCGCGTCTTGTTGCTCTGCAGGGGGCCGATGCAGTGCCATTCGAGGGAAGAACGCAGGTCGGCGAGCGCCTCGATCTTGTCCAGACCCTCCTGAACATAGTTCTCGCCGAAGGCCTGCTGGCCTGCCGCGTGCGCCTCGCGCACCGCCTCCGGCCCGAAGGTCTTGGACACCGCCAGCAGCCGAACCCCGGCCGGGTCGCGGCCGACCGTTACACACGCGTTCGCGATCCGGTTCTTTACTTGCTGGAGGTCGTCGCCAATCATCGTCATAATCGTCCAAAATCGTATCAAAACGTCACCGAACTCGATCCGAGGAATCCCGTGGACAAATACCCAATTGCTGGCGTTCAGCGTCAAGAACAAAGCCTCCGACCTGCACTTGTCTGCCGGCCTGCCGCCGATGATCCGCGTCCATGGCGACGTGCGCCGCATCAACGTCGACGCGCTCGATCACAAGTCGGTGCACGCCATGGTGCACGCCATGGTGTACGACATCATGAGCGACACGCACCGCAAGCACTACGAAGAGTTTCTGGAGGTCGACTTCTCTTTCGAGATCGACGGCCTCGCGCGCTTCCGCGTGAATGCCTTCAACCAGGCGCGCGGCGCGGCCGCCGTGTTCCGGACCATTCCTTCGAAGATCCTCACGCTCGAGCAGTTGAACGCGCCCAAGATTTTCGGCGAACTCGCGCTCAAGCCGCGCGGGCTGGTGCTGGTGACGGGACCCACGGGCTCGGGCAAGTCGACCACGCTGGCCGCGATGGTCAACTACCTGAACGAAAACGAGTACGGCCACATCCTCACGGTGGAAGACCCGATCGAGTTCGTGCACGAATCGAAGAAGTGCCTGATCAACCAGCGCGAAGTCGGCCCGATGACGCTGTCGTTCTCCAACGCGCTGCGCTCTGCCCTGCGCGAAGACCCAGACGCCATCCTCGTGGGCGAGTTGCGCGACCTCGAAACCATTCGCCTCGCAATGACCGCGGCCGAAACGGGCCACCTGGTGTTCGGCACGCTGCACACCTCGTCGGCCGCCAAGACCATCGACCGGATCATCGACGTGTTCCCGGGCGAGGAAAAGGAAATGATCCGCGCGATGCTGTCGGAGTCTCTCCAGGCCGTGATCTCGCAGACGCTGTGCAAGACCAAGGACGGCCAGGGCCGCGTGGCGGCGCACGAGATCATGCTGGGCACGCCGGCCATCCGCAACCTGATCCGCGAGGCCAAGGTGGCGCAGATGTACTCGTCGATCCAGACCGGCCAGGGCTCGGGCATGCAGACGCTGGACCAGAACCTGACGGACCTCGTTCGCCGCAATACCATCTCCGCGGCAGAAGCACGCGGCAAGGCCAAGATCCCCGACAATTTCCCTGGCTGACCCACAGCCCTCCGGAGCACCGACATCATGGAACGCGATCAAGCCAGCCAGTTCATCAACGACCTGCTCAAGCTCATGGTGAGCCGCAACGGCAGCGACCTGTGCATCACCGCGGACTTTCCGCCCGCGATCAAGGTCGACGGCAAGGTCACCAAGGTGTCGCAGCAGGCGCTCGGCGCGCAGCACACGCTGGCGCTCACGCGCTCGGTCATGAACGACCGGCAGGTGGCCGATTTCGAGCGCACCAAGGAGTGCAACTTCGCGATCTCGCCGACCGGCGTGGGGCGCTTTCGCGTCAACGCCTTCGTGCAGCAGGGCAAGGTCGGCATGGTGCTGCGGACCATTCCCGCCAAGCTGCCGACCATCGACGGCCTGGGCATGCCGCCGGTGCTCAAGGACGTGACGATGACCCAGCGCGGTCTCTGCATCCTGGTGGGCGCCACGGGCTCGGGCAAGTCGACCACGCTGGCCGCGATGATCGACTGGCGCAATGAAAACTCCTACGGTCATATCGTGACGGTGGAAGACCCAGTCGAATTCGTGCACCCGCACAAGAACTGCGTGGTGACGCAGCGCGAAGTGGGCATCGACACCGACAGCTGGGAAGCCGCGCTGAAAAACACGCTGCGCCAGGCGCCCGACGTGATCCTGATGGGCGAAATTCGCGACCGCGAGACCATGGAGCACGCCGTGGCCTTTGCCGAAACCGGCCACCTCTGCATGGCCACGCTGCACGCCAACAGCGCCAACCAGGCGCTGGACCGGATCATCAACTTCTTCCCCGAAGAGCGCCGCGCACAGCTGCTGATGGACCTGTCGCTGAACCTGCGTTCGCTGATCTCGCAGCGCCTGGTGCCGACCGAGGACGGCCAGGGCCGCGTGGCCGCGGTGGAAGTGCTGCTGAACACGCCGCTGATTTCCGACATGATCTTCAAGGGCGAGGTCGGCGAGATCAAGGAGATCATGCGCAAGAGCCGCAACCTGGGCATGCAGACCTTCGACCAGGCGCTGTTCGACCTGTTCGAAAGTCACTCGATCACCTTCGACGACGCCATCCGCAATGCCGACTCGGCCAACGACCTGCGGCTGCAGATCAAGCTCAACAGCCAGCGCGCGCGCAGCACCGACCTCGCGGCCGGCACCGAGCACTTCGCGATCGTCTGATCCGGGCGGCTAATCGATCTGCCGCTGCCACGCGGCGAAGATACCTGCCGCCAGCGCAATCACGGCCATCGCCGTGAACCCGTCGAGCGAGGCCATGAAAGTGGCCTGCTGCTCGAGCGTGCGCCACAAGGTGCCGAGCGCCATCGCATGCGCCTCGCCGGCCGCATGACCCGCCGCCGCGAAGCCGCGGGTCAGCGAATCCAGCGCCTGCATGAAGGTCGCATTGGCGGGATTGGCCGATTCGCTCAGCCGCACCTCGTGCAGCGCCAGTCGGTGCTGCTGCAATGCGATCACGCTGGAGGTCGCGAATGAAATGGCCAGCTGCCGCACCAGGTTCTTGAGCCGGTAGCCGTGCGCGAATTCTTCGGCCGCGAAGGGCCGGAACGTGAGGTTGGCCACCGGCAGCACGACGAACAGCATCAGCAGGCCGCGCAGCAGCAGCGGCACCAGCAGGGCCTCGCGCCCCGCTTGCGGCGTGACCCGCGACAGCCACCACGCGGCCAGCGCCGCGATGCCGAAGCCCGCGACGATGAGCCACTTCTTGCGTGCGAGTCGACCCGAAAAACGCAGGTAGACGAACACCAGCAGGCCGGTTGCCAGCGACATCACGCCCGTGAAGTACCCGGTGTCGCCCACGGTGAAGCCGAGCCCGCCTTCCATCAACCGCGGCAGCAGGTAGCTGAAGCCGGTCGACAGGTAGTAGTAGACGACGTAGAGCGCCAGCCCGATGCGGAAGGCCGAGTTCCGCAGCGCATGCAGCCGCACCAGCGGCGCGGGGTGCTGCCACTGCTGCCAGCCGAACCACGCGAGCCCCGCCACGCCGGCGATCGTGAGGCCGATCAGCGCCGGCGAACCGGTGAACAGCTCGAAGTGCGAGCGGGTCAGCACCACCTGCAACGCCGCCTGCGCGAGCGCGAACACCAGGTAGGCGACGTAGTGCGGCTCGGTGCGCTCGTGGGGCTCGACGTCGCCGATGTCGGGCAGGGTCCAGAGCACCAGCAGGCCGGCCAGCACCGCGACCGGTGCGGTGCATGCGAACAGCCAGCGCCAGTCGAAGTGGGTGACGAGAAAAGCGCCGACGATCGATGCCATGGCGCCGCTGAAGACGATCATCACCATGAAGGCCTTCAGCGCCTTGGCACGGCGCGCGGGCGGAATGCCGATCTGGATCAGGATGCGGCAGGCGCCGAGCATCGGGCCGACGAAATAGCCCTGCACCGCGCGGGCGAGCGTCAGCTGCATCGAGCTGTCAGACAGCGACGCCGCCACACCGCCCGCGGCGAAGGCGAACATGCAGATCGCCAGATAGCGCCGGTAGCCCAGCCGCTCGATCCACGCGTGCTGCTGCAGGATGCCGAGCACCGCCCCCAGGGCATAGGCACTCGACGCCCAGACCAGTTCGTCGGGCGAGGCGTTCACGCCGCCGGCGATGTAGCTGGCGAAGAAGGCGAACAAGGCGTTGTCGAAATAGTCGATGGCCGTGACGAGGCCGATCGCCCAGGGCATCAGGGCCGCGACGGCGATGCCGCGCGGGCGCCAGCCCAGGGCCGGCGAGGTCATGGGGTTGGCCGCTCCCGGCGGCGTTGCGCTAGGGCGTCTTCCACCGGCTCGCCGGCCAGGCGGCGCTCGACGTAATCGAGATCGCGCCGCAACTGCGCCTGCAGCGAGGCAGCCTCCTTGAGCTCGCGGCGGACCTGGGCCATGCGCGCATCGAGCGTCGCGAGCTGCTCGCCCAGCGTTTCGCGCAATGTCTTGAGCGAGGCGTTCGACAGGCGCGGGCGCCCGCCTTCGGCCGGCGCCTCCATCGGCTGCTGCAGCATGGTGGTGATGGCCGTCAGCGAGAAGCCCAGCGAGCGCATGCGCAGCACGCGCGCCAGCTTTTCCAGATCGGCCGGCTCATAGAGCCGGTAGCCGCCTTCGCTGCGCGACGGCACGACGACGCCGAGTTCCTCGTAGTACTTGAGCGTGCGCGGCGTCACGCCGAGCCGCGCCGCAGCATCGTGCACGGTGACGGTCTTGGCGGGGGGCGGCAGTGGTCATGACAAGGGTCATTCTACATAAACCTATACGTTCACGTACAGATTTGGGCCATCGCACCTGTCACGGAATGGCTTTAAGCTCTTGCCCCATGAGCAGCATCAACACCCGAACCTACGAATCCCTCCCCTCGCAAACGGTGGCCTTTCTCGGCCTCGGCGTCATGGGCGGGCCCATGGCCGGCCACCTGGCCAAGGCCGGCTACCTGGCCAAGGCCGGCCACCTGGCCAAGGCCGGCCACCTGGCCAAGGCCGGCCACACCGTCACGGTCTACAACCGAACGCCCGTCCAGGCCGCGGCCTGGGCCGCCGGGCCGCCACCCCGCGCGAAGCGGCTGCCGGCGCCGCCATCGTGTTCTGCTGCGTCGGCAACGACGACGACCTGCGCTCCGTGGTGCTGGGCGACGATGGCGCCTTCGCCGGCATGGCAAAGGGCTCGGTATTCGTCGATCACACGACCGCTTCGGCCGACGTGGCGCGCGAGCTGTCGAAGGCGGCAGAGGCGCTGGGCCTGCACTTCATCGACGCCCCGGTCTCCGGCGGCCAGGCCGGCGCGCAGAACGGCGCGCTCACCGTGATGTGCGGCGGCGACGCGGCCGCGTTCGAGCGCATCAAACCGGTGGCCGCCGCATTTGCGCGCGCCGTCACCCTGCTGGGTGGTAGCGGCGCCGGGCAGCTCGCCAAGATGGTGAACCAGATCGCCATCGCGGGCTTGGTGCAGGGCCTGTCGGAAGCGATTGCCTTCGGCCAGCGCGCCGGGCTCGACATGGAGGCGGTGCTGGGCGTCATCGGCAAGGGCGCCGCCCAGAGCTGGCAGATGGACAACCGCGGCAAGACCATGATCGAAGGCAAGTTCGACTACGGCTTTGCCGTCGACTGGATGCGCAAGGACCTGGGCCTGGTGCTCGATGAAGCCAAGCGCAACGGTGCGCGCGTGCCCGTGACGGCGCTGGTCGACCAGTTTTACGCGGATGTGCAGCAGGCCGGCGGCCAGCGCTGGGACACCTCCAGCCTGATTACCTGCCTCAAGTAAAAAAGCCCGCGTTGCGCGGGCTTTTTGATTTCAGCGGACCGGCGAGGTGCTCGCACCGCCGGCAGGCTGCGCGGGGGCAGCGCCCGACGAGGGCAGCGGCTCCATCGGCGGCAGCGGCACGCGCGACGACGACGAGGATGCCGGCGTGGCCGGTGCCGAATTGGTCACCGGCGCGCCGGTCCCGCCCTTTTGCGCCTGCGCCTGACTGGCCAGCTCCGCCTCGCTGACGATCTCGACCACGCGCACCACCTTCACCACGCCGGAGACGCCGCGGGTGATTTCGGTGGCGCGATCGGTCTCGCGCCGCGTGGCGATGCCCATCAGGTAGACCACACCGCGCTCGGTCACCACCTTGAACGAATTGGCGAAGATGTCCTTGGCGTCGAGCAGCGAAGCCTTGATCTTGCCGGTGACGTAGAGGTCGTTGGAGCGGTCCTGGAAGGTGCTGGGCGCGCCGATCGTGAGCTCGTTCACCACCGAGCGCACGTTGTCCACGCGCTGCACCGCCTCTTCGACGCGGCGGCGGTCGGCATCGTTGCCCACGGCGCCGGTCAGCAGCACCTGGCGGTTGTAGCTGGTGACGCTCACATACATCTGGTCGTTGGCAATGTCGCGCACGCGGGCGGCGGCACGCAATTCGATGCCCTGGTCGTCGAGCTGGGCGCCCGAGCTGCGGCGATCGGTTGCGACCATGCCCACGCCCATCACCGCGGCACCGCCCACCACGAGCGGCACGCAGGCGGAAAGACCGGCGACCAGTGCGGCACCCAGGGTGAGTGCGAGGGCGAAACGTTGGGGCGATGTCGTCTTCGTGGTCATGAGGAAGCTTCCTGTTCTCCGAGTAACTGGGCATCCACGCCGTCGCACAGGCAATGCAGGGCGAGCAGGTGGACTTCGTGGATGCGCGCCGCACGCTCGTGCGGCACGCTGATCTGAACGTCGGTTTC
>CAMATD010000305.1 GCA_945860785.1 Variovorax sp. YR752
GAGCCCGCATACAGGTACGCGGCCGGCCCGCCGCCGGTGCGCGCCGCGACCGAGGTCACGTTGATGATGTTGCCGCCGCCCTGCGTGCGCATCAGCGGAACCACCTCGCGGCAGAACGCGAGCACCGAGCGCGCGTTGATGTGCATCACCTCGTCGAACAGCGCATCGTCGAACTCGGCGATGGGCACGCGCTTGACCAGGCTGCCGGCGTTGTTCACCAGCACGTCGATGCGGCCGAACTGCGCCGCAGTCTGCTTTACGCATTCGCGGATCGCGGCGGTGTCGCGCACATCGGCCTGGACCGCGAACGCCGTGCCACCGGCGGCGCGGATCGTCGCGACCACCTGGTTCGCCGCGTCGGCCGAGCTGTTGTAGTGCACCGCCACGCGCATGCCGCGCGCAGCGAACGCAATGGCCACCGCGGCACCGATGCCGGTGCTGGCGCCGGTGACGAGGGCGGCCTTGTCCTTGAGGTCTTCCATGAGGGGTTCCGTTGATGAAGTCGAAGGGTCAGTGCGGCGCGATGGACGCCACGCTGGGCGAGCGGTACTTCAGCACCCACTTGATCGTGAGCGGCGTGGCGAAGCTGAAGGCCGGCGCGCTGCAGCGGATGCTGGTCTTCAGCGCGCCGATGGGCGTGTTGTAGTCCACGTTGGCGCTCACGTCGACCGGTGCGCAGTCCTGCAGGCCTTCGACCTCGAAGCCCTGCACGTCGCCGTTGGTGTAGCTGAACTTGTTGTTGCCGAGCGCGTTGACGCCGTCGGAGTACGAGCCGAATTCCATCTCGATCTTGCCGATGGCGAATGCGGCGCCTGGTGTGTAGGTATCGACGCGCGTGATCTGGCCGGGCTCGAAGGTGTAGGCCGTCGAAGAGGTGACGCGCGTGTCCTTGATCGGGTCGTTGCCGCTGGTGGCCTTGTCCATCGCATCCTGATCATAGGTCACGGTGAGCACCTTGCCGGCCTCGGCGATCTTCAGATTCTTCTGATAAGCGGCCGGAATCAGCGGCTCCAGCGAGCCCGCGACCGTGAACCTCGGCTGCAACTGCGGCCATTGCTTGTCAGCCACGCCCGAGAGCATGTTGTACGAATACGGGATCGCGAAGTAAGGGTTGGTGTAGTGGTAGGTCTTGGCGCCGTTCACCACCGGGAGGCTGACGATGCGCAGTCCGTCGCGGTAGGTGACAAGTCCGCGGTCATAGGTGGCGGGCTGGCCGTCGAAGCCCGCGAACCTGGTGAGCGTGGAGCGCGGCAGCTTGTCGAGGTAGGCCAGGAAGGTCTGGGTCGAGACTGGCGGTTTTTGCGCGTAGCCCGCGCTCTTCCAGAGGTTGTTGGTGTAGATCAGCTGGTGCGACAGGCTCAGGTTTTCGCCGAGGATGCGTTCCTTGCCGCGGTATTCGTCGGTGTTACGACCTTGTCCCACATGTTGAGCGAGCCGGTCTCCGCGTCGTACCAGAACTCCACGTACTTGGCCGTGACGCGTGTCGCGAAGGCGTAGGCAATGTCTTTCTCTTCGGCCGACAGCACGTTCAGATGCTCGGCTGCGGACAGCACTTCGGCGAACGATGTGTCGGCATACGCAGCCAGGCTGCGGCCATAGTCCACGCCGTTGCCCGCGGGATTGAGCCGCGTCTTGATCAGGTCGACCGATTGCCGCAGCCAGCCCTTGAGCGAGGCCTCGTCGGCGGGCGAGACCGTCATGCCGGTCTCGATCAGGCGCTGCATGATTTCCCCGATCAGCAGCACGCTGTAGCGGTCGAAGCGGCCGCCGCCATCGGTCTCGTCCGAGAAGCCGAAGGCCGAGAAGGTCTTGTAGTGGTTGATCATCTTCTGCAGCAGCGCCTCGCTGGCTTCGGGGCCTTCCCAGCCCATCAGGTAGCGCAGGCGGGCGATGCTGAAGGCCACGCCGTAGTAGTTCGTGGGCAGGTTGATCAGCGAATAGTCGGCTGGATTGACAAAGGCGCGCCAGTCGAGGCTTGGTCTTGAGCTTGTCGAGAGTGGCGGCATTGATCGCCGGGTTCGCACCGTCCAGCAAGCCGGCCTTCTTGAGCTTCCACAAGGCCGACATGTAGTAGTAGATGCCCCAGCTGTCGTTGGTCGAATCGAGCGTCACGTCGGCGATCTCGCGATAGCCGTCGAGGTAGCTCTTGTACTTCGGGTCGGACGGCGGGGTGTTGAGCAGGAGGTACGAGAAACCGATGGCGACCTTGCCCGGCAGGAACTTGTCCTTGCCGCCCTTCTTGAACACTTCCTGGCCCTGGATGACGGTGGCGAGCTTCTGGGCACGCACCTGCTCGAACAGCTTGTCGATGGTCGGCAGCAGGTTGTTGCGCACGATGTCGTCCATCGGCGTGTTCGACAGCTTGGGTTGCGCCGCAAGCACCTCGGGGTCCACGGGCGTCTCGGCCGGTGGTGGTGGCGGTGCCGGCGGGTTGGTCGCCACCGGCGGCGGGAAGAACACGCCACCGCCGTTGTCGCTCCCGCCGCCGCACGCGGCGAGCAGGGCAGCGCCCGCGATCAGGCTCAATACCAGCTTGGGTTTCTGCATCCTCTGTCTCCTTCTGTTGTAGAAAAAACCAGGCCCGGCTCCTCAGCCGTGCCATCCGGATCAGGTTGCCGTTGTCTCCTCAGGTCACGGGCGCAGGGTTGAAGAGCACGAGCGCGTTGTGCAGCTTCCAGTGTTCGGCCCAGGTTTTCTTCTTGCCGCTGGCCACCTCGAGCATCAGCCGGAACAGCTCCCAGCCCACGTCTTCGATGGTGGCGTCGCCGTCGGCGATGCGGCCCGCGTTCACGTCCATCAGGTCGTGCCAGCGGCGTGCAAGGTCGCTGCGCGTGGCGACCTTGATGACCGGCACCTCGGCCAGCCCGTAGGGCGTGCCGCGACCGGTGGTGAAGATGTGCAGGTTGATACCGGCGGCCAGCTGCAGCGTGCCGCAGATGAAATCGCTGGCGGGCGTGGCGGCGTAGATCAGGCCTTTCTGCTTGGCCTTCTCGCCCGGTGCGAGCACGCCCGAGATCGGCGCCGAGCCCGATTTCACGATCGAGCCCATCGCCTTCTCGACGATGTTCGAGAGCCCGCCTTTCTTGTTGCCCGGCGTGGTGTTGGCGCTGCGGTCGACGCGGCCCTTCTGCAGGTAGGCGTCGTACCAGGCCATCTCGCGGATCATGGCCTCGGCCACTTCGGGCGTGGCCGCGCGCGAGGTGAGCTGGTCGATGCCGTCGCGCACCTCGGTGGTTTCCGAGAACATCACGGTGGCGCCGGCGCGCACCAGCAGGTCGGTGGCAAAGCCCACGGCCGGGTTGGCGGTGACGCCGGAAAAAGCATCGCTGCCGCCGCATTGCACGCCCACCACCAGCTCGCTGGCGGGCACGGTCTCGCGCCGGCGCGCGTTCAGCCGCGTGAGATGCACGTCGGCCTGGCGCATGACCGAATCGATCATCGACATGAAGCCGACATGGCCTTCGTCCTGCAGGCAGACCACGTCGAGTGCCGCATCGGCAACGGTCTCGCCGCGCTGGTCGGTGATGGGAATGGTGCCCGGTGGCAGCAGCCGCTCGGGCTGCAGCTTCTCGCAGCCCAGGCTCACCACCATCACCTCGCCGCCGAAATTGGGGTTGAGGCTGATGTTGCGCAGCGTGCGGATCGGCACGATGGCATCGGGTGCATCGATGGCCACGCCGCAGCCGTAGGTGTGTTCCAGGCCCACCATGTCGTCGACGTTCGGGTACTTCGGCAGCAGTTCGGCCTTGATGCGTTGCACTGCGAAGTCGACCACGCCCGCCACGCACTGCACCGTGGTCGTGATGGCGAGGATGTTGCGCGAGCCCACCGAGCCGTCGGCGTTGCGATAGCCCTCGAAGGTGTAGCCATCGAGCGGCGGCAGGGCCGGGGCCTTGACCGTCGCGATGGGCAGGCCGACCAGCTCGGGCGCCGCCGGCATGCGCATCACGCGCTCGTGCACCCAGCTGCCGCGCGGCAGGGCCTTCTGCGCGTAGCCGATCACCACGTTGTAGCGGACGATGGCTGCGCCTTCGGCCAGGTCGGTCAATGCGACCTTGTGGCCTTGCGGCACGTTGTCCACAAGCACGAGGCCGTCGGAAAACGTAGCGCCTGCCTTCAGGCCGCCGTCGTTCGCGACGATGGCGACGTTGTCCGCCGCATGGATGCGGATGTAGAGCGGTGGTCGGGTGTTCGTATCGACCATCGTGGGGCCCTCTCTTTTCTTTACTTCACCACCATGAACATGCTCGGCAGCCAGGTGGAGAACGCGGGCACGAAAGTGACCACGCCCAAGGCGAAGATCAGCGCGCCATAGAACGGCCAGATGGTCTTCATCACCGTCCCCACCGACACCCCGCCGATCGCACAGCCGACGAACTGCGTGGTGCCCACCGGCGGCGTGTTGAGACCCAGCGCGCAGTTGATCAGCATCACGATGCCGAACTGCACCGACGTCATGCCGTAGTGCTGCGCGATCGGCAGGAAGATCGGCGTGCACAGCAGGATCGTGGCCGCCATGTCGAGGAAGGTGCCCAGCACGAACAGGATGATGTTGATCAGCAGGAAGATCACCCACGGCGTGCTCGTGACCTGCGACAGCATCTGGCCCGTGAGTTCCGCCACGCCGTACAGGCTGATCAGGTAGCCGAAGGTGCTCGAGATGCCGATCAGCAGCAGGATCACGCCCGTGGTGCGCACGGCCTTCGAGGCGGCCTTGACGAAGTGTTCCCACTTCAGCGTGCGGTAGACGAAGATCGTCAGGCCCAGTGCGTAGAGCACCGCCACCGCGGCCGATTCCGTGGCCGTGAAGATGCCCGACAGAATGCCGCCGAGGATCAGCACCACGATGAACAGGCCCGGCAGCGCCGCCGCGAACGAGCGTGCCACGATGGACCAGCCCGGGAAGCTGCCCGCGGGGTAGCCGCGCTTCACCGCCACCAGGTAGGCGGCCGCGAGGTTGCTGAGCGTGAGCACCGCCGCCGGCAGCAGGGCCGCCAGGATCAGCGCCGCGATCGACACCTTGCCGCCCGCTGCGAGCGAATAGATGATCAGGTTGTGGCTGGTGGGCATGAGCGCGCCGACCAGTGCCGCGTGGGTCGTCACGTTGACGGCGTAATCGGCGTGATAGCCCTCCTTCTTCATCATCGGGATCATCACGGCGCCCATGGCCGAGACGTCGGCCACGGGCGAGCCCGAGACGCCGCCGAACAAGGTGCAGGCCACCACGTTCGACATGCCCAGGCCACCGCGCACGTGGCCCACGAGATCGCGCGCCAGGTTGACGATGCGGTCCGCGATGTCGCCGTAGAGCATCAGCTCGCCGGCAAAGATGAAGAACGGAATCGCAAGGAACGAGAAGATGCCCATGCCGGAGGTCATCTGCTGGAAGCCCACCTCGAGCGGCAGGCCCTCATAGAACAGCGTGGCGAGCGCGGAAAGACCGATGGAGAAGGCCACCGGCACGCCCAGCAGCAGGAAGAGCGTGAACGAGATGCAGAGAATGAGGAGAGGAATGGTCATGGTGGCTCAAGCCCAGGCGGGTTCGACTTCGCGGCCCTGGGTCAGGGCGATGATGTGTTCGATGGAGAACATCACGATGAGGACGCCGGACACGGCAGCGGGCACGTATTTCCAGCCTTCGGAGATCCAGAGCGTCGGCAGGCGGTAGTCCCACTACCGATTCGGCGAGCGAGGCGCAGTTCCAGGCCATGGCAATCCCGAACAGCAGGATCAGCGCGTGGATCAGGTATTCCATCTTCAGTCGCAGCCAGTCGGGCGCGAGCACGAGAAAGGATTCGAGGCCGATGTGGCCGGCATCGCGCACGCCCACGGCCACGCCGAGCATCGTGACGTAGAGCACCAGCAGCAGTGCGAGGCTTTCAGCCCAGGTGGGGGTGTTGTTGAGCACATAGCGGCCGAACACCTGCCAGCTCACGGCGCAGATCACTGCGACGAGACCGAAGATGCCCAACCACATGCAGGCACGGGCGAGGGTGCGGCAAAGTTTGGTGTACATGAAGGTTCTTCTTTCTTTCTCCCTCCCCTTCCGGGGGAGGGTAGGGGTGGGGCAGGCGGCGTATCTACTCCAGCGCCGTCGTGCCCCCATCCCAACCTTCCCCCGGAGGGGGAAGGAGCCAATTCAACAATCCGCCTTGCTTACTTGGTTTCTTGCACGCGCTTGACGAGGTCCTTGAGCTTCGCGTCGGTGATGAACTTGTCGTACACCGGCTTCATCGCGGCCTGGAACGGGGCCTTGTCGACTTCGATGATCTCGGCGCCGCCGGCCTTCACCGTGGCGAGCGACTTGATTTCGCGCTCTTCCCACTGCTTGCGCATGTAGGGCACCGACTCCTTGGCGGTCTGGCGCAGCCACCCTTGTTCTTCGGTCGAGAGCTTGTCCCACACGCGCTTGGAGAACAGCAGCATCTCGGGCGCCATCGAGTGCTCCGTCTTGCTGTAGTACTTGGCCACTTCGAAGGCGCGTGCGCTTTCATACGTGGGGTAGTTGTTCTCGGCGGCATCGATCAGGCCGGTCTTCAGGCCCGTGTAGACCTCGCCCATGGGCATCGGCGTGGCGTTGGCGCTCATGGCTTCGAGCATCGACACCCAGAGGTCCGACTGCTGCACGCGGACCTTCAGGCCCTTCATGTCGGCGAAGGTACGCACCGGCTTCTTGGCCGTGAACATCGAGCGCGCGCCGCTGTCGTAGTAGGCGAGGCCGATGAAGCCCTGCTTCTCGCACGACTTCAAAATCTCTTCGCCGATCGGGCCGTCCAGCACCTTGTGCAGGTGGTCGACCGAGCGGAACAGGAAGGGCATGGTCGGCACCTGCATCTCGGCGCAGATGTGGTTCATCGGGGCGATGTTCACGCGCACCATCTGCAGCGCGCCGATCTTGGTCTGCTCGATGGTGTCCTTCTCGCTGCCGAGCGAGCTGTTGTTGAACACCTTGATGGTGTGCTTGCCGCCCGACAACGCCTTGAGCCGTTCGCTCATGAACTTGACTGCGGTCACGGTCGGGTAGTCGTCGGGGTGGATGTCGGCCGAGCGGAACTCGGTGGCACTGGCAGCCAGAGTGGACAGCGCGGCTGCGGCGCCGATGGCCAGTGTGATCAGGG
>CAMATD010000306.1 GCA_945860785.1 Variovorax sp. YR752
TCATGGCCAAGGTGGTCGGCATGAAGCCGGACGACTACAAGGTCTTCCTGCCGGGCACCCGCTTCTTCGATGCCGCCACCAACAAGCTCGCGCTCGACGCGACACAGGGCGCTTCGCTGCAGGCCGTGACGCCCACCGTCGCAGCCTTCCTGCTCGAGCACCAGCTGATCGACGGCAAGCCCGACGCGGCGCGCGGCGTGGACGCCACGCCTGCTGGCCGACGCGCTGAAGTGAGGCGGCCATGAGCAAGAACACCGGCCTCCTGCCGGAGGCAGCGCCGTTGCCGTCCCTGCGCGTGCTGCGACAGCCCTGGTGGGGCGTGCGCAGTGCCATTCCGATGCGCCGCACCGCCGTGCTGATGGGCCTGGGCCTGTTGCTGCCGCTGCTGGCCTGGGCCCTGCTCGCGGCCAGCGGCTGGGTCGAGCCCGTCTTCATGCCCGGCCCCTGGCAGGTGCTCCGGCGTCTGCACGACTGGTACGCCGACGATGCCTTGCTGGGCGACATCGGCATCAGCACCCTGCGCGTGGTGGCGGGATGGGCGCTGTCGGCGCTGCTCGCGCTGCCGCTCGGGCTGGCGATCGGTAGCTTTCGCAGCGTGCAGGCGCTGCTGGAGCCGCTGACCGATTTCATCCGCTACATGCCGGCGGTGGCCTTCATCCCGCTGGTGATGGTGTGGGTCGGCATCGACGAAGGCGCCAAGGTCGCGATCATCTTCATCGGCACCTTCTTCCAGATGGTGCTGATGGTGGCGGAAGACGTGCGGCGCGTGCCCATGGCGCAGATCGAGGCCGCGCAGACCATGGGCGCCAGCCGCTCGGAAGTGATCGGGCTCGTCATCGTTCCTGCCGCCAAGCCTGCGCTGCTGGACACCCTGCGCATCACCATGGGCTGGGCCTGGACCTACCTCGTGGTGGCCGAGCTGGTGGCGGCCAGCTCGGGCCTGGGCTTCTCGATCCTGAAGGCGCAGCGCTTCCTGCAGACCGACAAGATCTTCGCCGGCATCCTGCTGATCGGTCTGATCGGCCTGGCGATCGACCAGTCGATGCGCTGGTCGCACCGGCGCGCCTTTCCCTACCTGCACGCGAGGCGCTGAGCCGTGGACACGAATGCTTCTCCCAAGCTGCGCGTGCGCGGCGCATGGAAATTCTTCGGCACCGACACCACGCGGCCGGCGGCCCTGCAGGACGTGCATCTCGACATCGCCGACAACGAGTTCGTCACGTTCGTGGGCGCATCGGGCTGCGGCAAGTCCACGCTGCTGCGCGCCCTGGCCGGCCTGGAGCCGCACAGCGCCGGCGACATGCTGTGCGACGGTGAGCCGATCGAAGGTCCCGGTCCGCAGCGCGCCATGGTGTTCCAGCACTGCAGCCTCTACCCCTGGCTCACGGTGATCGAGAACATCAAGTTCTGCCGTCGGCTGCAGACCCACACCCGCGGCCGGACCAGCGCCGACGTGGAAGCCGCCTCCGGCCGCGCCGACGCGCTGCTGCGCCTCATGGGGCTGTGCCACGTCGAGAACACCTACCCCGGCCAGCTCTCGGGCGGCATGCAGCAGCGCGTGGCCATCGCGCGGGCGCTGATGGGCCGGCCACAGATCCTGCTGATGGACGAACCCTTCGGCGCACTTGACGCGCAGACCCGCGAGGTGATGCACGACCTGATCCTGCATGTGCACCGGCTGGAGCGCAGCACCATCGTCTTCGTCACGCACGACGTGGAGGAAGCCATCTATCTCGGCCAGCGCGTGGTGCTGATGGCGCCGCGCCCGGGACGCATCGACACCGTCTACCCGGTGCCGTTGCCGGACCTGCGCACGCAAGACATGAAGCTCGCGCCCGAATTCCTGAACCTCAAGCGTGAGGTGCTGACACGCATCCGCGCGACCTCCGGCATGCAGACCGACTTCGAGTTGCTCGAAAAGCTCTCGCATGCCGCTTCCACCGACCACGCGCCCGAACCGGGCGGCTCATGAAACGGAGCTCTTCGATGACCCCACTCGAACACACCCTTGCCACCGATCTCCTTGCGCATACCGACGTCGATGTCGTGCCCCACTGGCGCAGCTTCGCCGCCGACCTGCCTGACAACCGCGTGCTCTGGAGCGAGGTGCTGCCCGGCGGCAGCCACTGGAGCTGGCGCCTGTCGCGCGGCACCGCATTGCGCTTTGCCGCCCTGGGTGAGCGCGCCAACTGCTCGGTGTTGCTCTATGCCGCACACGACCAACTCGAACGCTACAGCATGCCAGACACCTGCAAGGCCCTGCACACAGCGCACTTCACGCGTGGCCATGTGCTGATGAGCGACATGGGCCGAGCGATGGCTTCGATCACGCACGACACGCTGGGTTGGCACGACCGCCTTCGGCGGTTTGCTCGACGCTGCGCGGCTGCGCGAGAAGCATGGCGAGCAGCGCTTCGAGACGCACCGCAACGCGATGTTCCGCGCGAGCCGTGACGGCCTGCTGATCGAGATCGGCAAGTACGGTCTGGGCGCGCGCGACCTGATCACTCCCATCAACTTGTTCAGTCAGGTTGCGGTCGATGCCGAAGGCCGCTTCGGTTTCAACGCCGGCCAGAGCGTCGAAGGCCACGCGGTCGAACTGCGCTGCGAGATGGATGTGGTCGTTGCCGTTTCCACCGCCCCGCACCCGCTCGACCCGCGCCTGGGCTATGCGCCGGGCAAGGTGGGCATCGCCGCCTGGCGCTCCGGTCCTGCGCCGGCCACCGACTTCTGCCGCGACTTTCGCCCCGAGTGCGCGCGTGCGCTGCACAACGCCGATGTGTTCGCTCTCTCTTGAACCCGAGCCCTACGACCAGGAAACCAGGACCGGACATGACCACCGCTTCCATCCCTTCTTCCGTCGCATGCCTGCAAGAGAGCGCACTCGATCCGGCCCATGCCGTGCTGCGCCATCGCCAGCCTGCCGGCGAGCCCTGGCTCGCCGAGATCGGCGCCGGGCAGACCGTGCGCATCGTCGACCTCGAAGGCAACCAGGCTGCCGACGTGCTGTTCTACAACCGCCGCGACGTGGCCGAGCACTACAGCGCGAGTGACACCTTGCTGCGGCAGGGCGGCATCTACCTCACCACCGGCTCGGTGCTGGTGTCGAACGAGGGCCGGCCGATGCTGACCATCGTGGCCGACACCTGCGGCCGGCACGACACGCTGGGCGGCGCCTGCGCGGCCGAGAGCAACACGGTGCGCTATGCGCTGCAGAAGAAGTTCATGCACTCCTGCCGCGACAACTTCCTGACCGCGCTGGTCCACGCCGACATCGGCCTGGACCAGCGCGACCTCGTGCCCAACGTCAATTTCTTCATGAACGTTCCGGTGACGCCCGAAGGCGGCCTGCAGTTCGCAGACGGCATTTCCGGTCCCGGCAAGTATGTGGAGCTGCGCGCCGAGATGGACCTCTGGATGCTGGTGTCCAACTGCCCGCAGCTCAACAACCCGTGCAACGCCTACAACCCGACACCGGTGGAGTTCATCGTGTGGGACGAGGCTGCCGACGCCGCCTGACCCTCTTCACCGCGCCACCAGGCGCCGCTGCGGGACGACCCGCGGTGCCCGTGTTCCGCGGCAGGACGACCTGCCACGACGGAATCCGTCCTCATGTCCTTGCCATCTGTTTCCATTCTGGGCGCAGCCGCTGCCGTGGTCCGCTTCGACACCGTCCTGATCGCCAACCGTGGCGCCATCGCCTGCCGCATCATCCGCACGCTGCGCGCGCTGGGCCTGCGCTCGGTGGCCGTGTATTCGGAGGCCGATGCCGATTCGGCCCACGTCGCACAGGCCGACCTGGCCGTCTGCATCGGCCCCGCGCCGGCGGCACAGAATTATCTCGATGCCGAGCGCATCCTGGCGGCCGCCCGGGAAACCGGCGCCGGCGCCATCCACCCCGGCTACGGCTTCCTGTCCGAGAACGCCGGCTTCGCGCAGGCCTGCGAAGCCGCCGGCATTGTCTTCATCGGGCCGACGCCCGAGCAGATGCGCGCCTTCGGCCTCAAGCACATCGCCCGCGCGCTGGCCGAACAGCACGGTGTGCCGTTGCTGCCGGGCAGCGGCCTGCTGGTCGACATGGCTGCGGCTCGTTCCGAGGCGGCGCGCATCGGCTATCCCGTCATGCTCAAGAGCACGGCGGGCGGTGGCGGCATCGGCATGCGGCTGATCCGCAATGAAATCGAATTGGCGCCCGCCTTCGAGGCCGTGGAACGCCTGGCGCGCGTGAACTTCAAGGATGCGGGTCTGTTCCTGGAGAAATGTGTCGAACGCGCACGCCATGTGGAGGTGCAGCTGTTCGGCAACGGCCGCGGCGATGTGGTCGCGCTCGGCGAGCGCGACTGCTCGGCGCAGCGCCGCAACCAGAAGATCATCGAGGAAACGCCGGCCCCGGGTCTGAATGCAGCCACGCGTAGGGCGCTGCTCAAAACCGCCGAGAGGCTTGGCCGTGCCGTCGGCTACCGCTCGGCCGGCACGGTGGAGTTCGTGCTCGATGCCGACACCGGCGCCTTCTACTTTCTCGAGGTCAACACGCGCCTGCAGGTGGAGCATGGCGTGACCGAGCAGGTCACGGGCATCGACCTCGTCGCATGGATGGTGCGGCTGGCGCGCGGCGACGACTTCGAACTCGCGGCACCGGCGCCGCGCGGCGCGTCGATCCAGGTGCGGCTCTATGCCGAAGACCCGGCGCGCCACTGCCAGCCCAGCGCCGGCCTCCTGACCGAAGTGCGCTTTCCGCCCGAGGCCCGTGTCGAGACCTGGGTCGGCGCGGGCAGCGAGGTGCCATCGCACTATGACCCGATGATCGCCAAGCTGATCGTCACCGGCACGGACCGCACGGACGCTGTGGCGAAGCTGCAGGCCGCATTGGCAGTCACGCGGCTCGCCGGCATCGAGACCAACCTGCGCTACCTGCGCTACCTGCGCTACCTGCGCTACTTGCGCTACTTGCGCGCTGTGGCCGCGACGGACGATTTTGTGCAAGGCCGCATCATCACTCGCTCGCTGGTCGACTTCGACTACCAGCCGAACGCCGTGGAGGTCCTGGAGCCCGGCGTGCAGACGACCGTGCAGGACTGGCCCGGCCGCACCGGCTACTGGGATGTCGGCGTGCCGCCCTCGGGGCCGATGGACGACCTGGCGTTCCGGCTCGCCAATCGCCTGGCTGGCAACCCCGAGGGCGCTGCAGCGCTCGAATGCACGCTCGGCGGGCCGGCGCTGCGCTTCCATCACGACGCGGTCATCGCGCTGTGCGGCGCCCCGATGCCGGCCATGCTCGACGGCGTGGCGCTGGCCCCCTGGGCCTCACACCATGTCAAGGCGGGCGGCGTGCTGCAGTTGGGCGCGATCGCGGCGTCGCCATCGGGAGGCGGTAGCCGGGCCTATCTGGCGGTGCGTGGCGGCATCGAGGTGCCGCGCTATCTCGGAAGCCGATCCACTTTCACGCTGGGCCAGTTCGGCGGTCATGCCGGTCGCACACTGCGTACGGCCGACATGCTGCACGTGGGCGATGAAGTGGCCGGCGAACCGGTAGCGGCGCTGTCGCCGCAAGCCATCCCTGCCTATGCCGCGGGCGGCAACGCCTGGGATATCGCCGTGCTCTACGGCCCGCACGGCGCGCCGGACTTCTTCACCGATGGCGACATCGAGACCTTCTTCGCCACCGACTGGGAGGTCCACTACAACTCCAGCCGCACCGGCGTGCGCCTCATCGGCCCGAAGCCCGTCTGGGCGCGCCGCGATGGGGGCGAGGCGGGGCTGCATCCTTCCAACATCCACGACAACGCCTATGCCATCGGCGCTATCGACTTCACCGGGGACATGCCGGTGATTCTGGGGCCGGACGGTCCCAGCCTCGGCGGCTTCGTCTGCCCGGCGGTGGTGGTTGCGGCGGAGCGCTGGAAGCTGGGGCAACTGCGCCCGGGTGACACGGTGCGTTTTCGTTGTGTCACGCAAGGCGAGGCGGCCCGGCTGCTGGCGGCGCAAGACCGCTGGGTGCATGCGCTCTCGGCGCCGGAGCCGGCTCCGCACACAGCGGCCGGGCCATCGTCGAAAGCGCGCGACTTGGGCTCACCGATCCTGCTCGAACGCGCCGCCGCGCCCGGACATCCCGCGCTGGTCGTGCGTCAGGCCGGTGACCGGTATGTGCTGGTGGAACTGGGCGAGCTGCAGCTCGATATCGCGCTGCGCATGCGCATCCACGCGCTGCATGCCGCATTGCTGGCCCGCGAGCTCGACGGCGTGGTTGACCTGACGCCGGGCATCCGGTCGCTGCAGGTGCACTTCGATCCGCGCAGACTCGCACGCGCCGCGCTGCTCGACGCCATCGTCGCGGCGGACGATGCACTCGGCGACACCGACAACCTCGTCGTGCCATCGCGCACCGTGTACCTGCCGCTTTCGTGGGACGACAGCGCCACGCGGCTGGCCATCGACAAGTACATGCAGTCGGTGCGCCCCGACGCGCCCTGGTGCCCGAGCAACATCGAATTCATCCGTCGCATCAACGGCCTCGACACCATCGAGGAGGTACAGACGCATCGTCTTCGACGCGAGCTACCTGGTGCTGGGACTGGGCGACGTGTACCTGGGCGCGCCGGTCGCCACGCCGGTCGATCCGCGCCACCGGCTGGTCACGACCAAGTACAACCCCGCGCGCACCTGGACGCCCGAGAACGCGGTGGGCATCGGCGGCTATCAGTTCGTCGGCCGTACGCTGCAGATGTGGAACCGCTGGCGCGATGCGCAAAGCGGCGCGGCCGACTTCGAGGTCGGCAAGCCCTGGCTGCTGCGCTTCTTCGACCGCATCCGCTTCTACCCCGTGACCGAAAGCGAGCTGTCGCGGATCCGCCGCGATGCGCCGGCCGGGCGCTATCCGTTGCGCATCGAAGAGGGCCGCTTCGGCATGCGCGAGTACCGCGGCTTTCTCGATGCGCATGCGACCGACATTGCCGCCT
>CAMATD010000307.1 GCA_945860785.1 Variovorax sp. YR752
TGGTGCGGCCCGACGGCCACGTCGCATGGCGCATGCCCTGGACGCCCTCGGACCCGGCCGCCGAACTCGCCTCGGCCATCGACAAGTTGCTCGGTTGAAGGAGAACACCATGCCCGTCAGCGCGCTTCATCACTACACGCTGGGTTGCACACCTGATGAACTCGATGTGCTGCTGGCGTTCTACACAACGCACATCGGCCTGACCGACGGACCGCGTCCCGTCATTCCGTTTCCGGGCAACTGGCTCTACAGCAACGGGCAGCCGATCGTCCACCTCGCCGCGTTCCTCGAACAGCCGGCGAAGGGCACCACCGGCCCGCTCGATCACATCTCGTTCCGCGCACACGGGCTCGAGGAGACACGCGCGCACTTCAGGGCGCACGGCATCGCGTACGACGAAGCACCCGTTCCGGGCTGGCCGCTGCACCAGGTCTTCGTGCGCGATCCCAAGGGGCTGAAGGTCGAGCTGACCTTCTTCCTCGAAGAAGAAAAGAACAGCAACGACAACGGGGCGGGCCACAAGCCATGACCTCCTTCGCGCTCACCGGCGATGCGAAGACCGCTTACTCGGTAAGCGGAGATGGGCCGCCTCTGCTTCTCATCCACGGGGCAGAGGCGAGTCGTCACATGTTCGACGCGCTGGCGCCGCTATTGGCGAAGCGATTTACCGTCATTGCCTACGACCAGCGCGACTGCGGCGAGACCGAAAGCCCGCCGGTGGCGACCACGCTGGCCCAACTTGCCCTGGATGCGAAGACGCTCGTGCGCTCCCTGGGTTTTGTCAGCGCGCATGTCTTCGGCAGTTCCTTCGGCGGTCGCATCGCGCAGGTGCTGGCGGCGTCGCATGGGAATGCCGTCGACCGGCTCGTCCTGGGCAGCACCTGGGCGCTGCCGTGCTCGCTTGCCGAGCTCGATCCCGAAGGCAGCCGTCGCATGGCCGAGCTGCGCGCCGGGCTGCCGGAGACCTCGCATGCGCTCGCGTCGATGTTCTTCCCCGAGGCCTATCTGGCGCAGAAACCTGCGCTGCGCGACTTCTTCAGCCAGGTGCAGCCTTCGTCCGAGCGATCGGTGCGCCGTTCTCAGGCCGTTGCCGGCAGCGCGGACATCCGCCTCCCGGACATCGCTGCAAAGACGCTGCTGATCTCGGGCGACAGCGACCGCGTCGTGCCCACGCGCCTGACCTTCGCCATTGCCACGCAGATCGCCGACTGCCGCCAGCTCCTGCTGCAAGGCGTCGGCCACGGCACCAGCCTGCAGGCGCCCGCCGAATTGGCCGAGGCCGTCATCCGCGTTATCGAGGACACGCCATGAGTCACATCGAGATCAGGGGCCTGTCGAAGACCTTCGGGCCCCAGGGCGCGGGCGGCGTGCTGGCGCTGAAGGACATCAACTGCTCCATCGCCAAGGGCAGTTTCGTTTCCATCGTCGGCCCCAGCGGCTGCGGCAAAAGCACGCTGCTGCGCATCGTGGCGGGCCTGCTCGACTATTCGCAGGGCTCCGTCACCATGGACGGCCAGCCGATCCGCGGCACGCGCAACGACGTGGGCGTGGTGTTCCAGAGCGCGATCCTGCTGCCCTGGCGCACCATCCTCGAGAACGTGATGCTGCCCGCCGAAGTGCTCGGCCTCGACATGAAGGTCGCCCGCGAGCGCGCCATGCAGTTGCTGCACATGGTGCGGCTCGACGGCTTCGAGAGCAAGTTGCCGCGGCAGCTCAGCGGCGGCATGCAGCAGCGCGCTTCCATCGCGCGGGCCCTGTTGCACGACCCCAAGATCCTGCTGATGGACGAGCCCTTCGGCGCGCTCGACGCCATGACGCGCGAGGGCATGAACCTCGAGCTGCAGCGCATCTGGCGCGAGAGCGGCAAGACGGTGATCCTCATCACGCACTCGATTCCCGAGGCCATCTTTCTGGGCGACGTGGTCTTCGTCATGACGGCGCGGCCGGGTTCGCTGGAGCGCGTGATCCGTGTCGACATGGCCCGGCCCCGCACGATGGATGCGATGGCCTCGCCGGCCTTCGCGGCCGTGGCGCACCAGATCCACGAGATCTTCGATCACACCGGCTCCTTCGACTGATTCAACTCTTGCGCAAGAGGCTCGCATGTCCACCACCCACGCATCCCCCGCCATCGAAGCGGCCATGGCCGTGCAGCCGCAGCGCCCCTCGAAGTTCAGGCTCGCCTTGCAGTCGAACAGGACCAGCTCGCTCTTGCTGCTCCTGGTGCTGCTGGCCGCATGGGAAGGCGGCGTGCGCTTCTTCAACGTGCCCAGGTTCCTGATACCGCCGTTCAGCGACGTGGTGGTCGCGCTGTGGCGCGGGCTCGCGGCCGACCTGTGGGCCAAGGACGGGCTGTGGTTCCACACCGCCATCACCCTCGTCGAGATCCTGCTGGGCTTCTTCATCGGCAGCGCCATCGGCCTCGCGCTCGGCGTGGCCATCTCGCAGATGGAGCGTGTCGAGGCCATCCTGCAGCCCTATGTCGCCGCGTTCCAGAGCCTGCCCAAGGTGGCGGTCGCGCCGATCATCGTGATGTGGCTGGGCTTTGGCATCAGCTCCAAGGTGGCCATCGTCTGCATGCTGACTTTCTTCCCGGTACTGGTCACCAGCATCGCGGGCTTCAAGGCCATCGACCCCGACCGCATCGACCTGCTGCGATCGCTCTCGGCCACGCGCTGGCAGATCTTTCGCAAGGCCAAGTTTCCGAGCGCGCTGCCCTACATCTTTGCGGGCCTCGACATGGCCGCGGCCTTCGCCGTGGTGGGCGCCATCGTCGGCGAGTTCGTCGGTGCGCAGGCGGGGCTCGGCGTGCTCATCCTGCAGATGGATGCGCAGATGGACACCGGCGGCAGCTTCTCGGTCTTCATCGTGCTCTCGGTCATCGGCATCGTGCTGACCAGCCTGCTGCGCGTGGTGCAGCGGCGGGTGCTGCACTGGATGCCTGTCGAAACCCACCGGCGCACCGTCAACGCCTAGCCAGTCACTCATTCACTCACGCACGCTTCAGGAGACATCTCATGCGTCGACAGACGCAGTTTCAATGTGACGCTCGGTGCGCTGGGCGCGGGGCTCGGCCTGGCGCCCATGCTGGCCCTGGCGCAAGCGCCGAAGATCCTGAAGGTGGCCAACTCGGCCGGCGTCAACGACGCGCAGCAGGCTTTCATCACTGCCGGGCGCCATCCCAGGCTGGGCTACTACGCTTCGGAAGGCGTCGACGTCGAGTACGTCAACATGAGCAGCATCTCGCAGGCCATGCAGGCGTTGGTCACCGAGCAGGTCGCCTTCGGCCCCGTTTCGCCCGGCATCTTTCTGCCGGCAGTGGCCAAAGACCCGGGGCTGGGCCTGGTGGCGGCCCACAAGTGGCTGCCGCGCAATGCCAACGTGATCATCGTGAAGCCCGGCAGCCCGATCAAGACGGCCGCCGACCTCAAGGGCAAGCGCATCGGCGTGCGCAGCCAGGGCGACCCGGGCATCGTCGTCACCAGGACCATCCTGCTTGAACTGGGGCTGGACGACAGCACCAACCAGTACATCGCCGTGGGTGACGGCGGCCCTGCGGGTCAGGCACTGACGCAGGACCGTGTCGACGCCATCATCACCTACGACACTGGCGCCGCGCGTATCGAGATGGTCGGCGTGCCGGTGCGCTACATCGATCTGCCGCCCAAGTACGCCGAGGTCGGCACGGGCTGGATCTGCGTGCGCAAGAAGACGCTGAAAGAAGACCGCAAGAGCCTCGTCGGCCTGTTTCGCGGCGTCGCCAAGTCCACGCTCTTCGCCCACACCAACCTCGACCAGGCCATCAACATCCACTGGGCGCTGTATCCGGAGAGCAAGCCCAAGTCGAAGACCGAGGACGAGGCGCGCAAGGAGCTGCAGTTCATCCTGAAAGACCGCAAGGAGAACTGGATGCGCTGCGCGGGCGATGCCGACAAGCGCATCGGCGCATCGGCGCATCGAGCCTGGCCGAATGGAAGGCCAACATCGACTCTGCCGCCGAGACCAGCAAGAACCCGAAGCTCGGTGCCGAGATCAGCGACTCGAACACCGTGTTCACCAACGAACTGATCGACGAGGTCAACGACTTCGACAAGGCCGCGGTCATCAGGCAGGCGAAAGAATTCAGGCTCTGAATGACGAACTGGACCCTGGCCGCGCGTGCGGCAAAGATGAATCCCTCGGTGATTCGCGAGATCCTCAAGGTCACCGAGCGCCCCGGTGTCATCAGCCTGGCGGGTGGGCTGCCTTCGCCGAAAACATTTCTCGTCTGCGCCTTCGCCGAAGCCTGCGCCAGCGTGCTGGCCAACGATGCACAAGGCGCGCTGCAGTACGCCGCCAGCGAAGGTTACGGCCCACTGCGCGAAGCCATCGCGGCGATGTTGCCGTGGCAGGTCGATCCGGCGCAGGTGCTCGTCACCACCGGTTCACAGCAGGGACTCGACCTGCTGGCCAAGGTGCTCATCGACCCCGGCAGCCGCGTGCTCGTCGAGACGCCGACCTACCTGGGCGCGCTGCAGGCCTTCGGGCCGATGGAGCCCGATGTCGTGAGCGTGGCGAGTGACGACCACGGCGTGCTGGTGGACGACATGGCCGCCAAGGCCGGCGGTGCGCGCTTCATCTACCTGCTGCCCAACTTCCAGAACCCGACCGGCCGCACGATGAGCGAGGAGCGGCGCGCTGCCGTCTCGGCAGTGGCAGCCCGCACGGGGCTGCCCATCGTCGAAGACAACCCGTATGGCGACCTGTGGTTCGACGAGGCGCCTGCACCGCCGCTGACCGCGCGCAACCCCGAAGGCTGCATCTATCTGGGCTCGTTCTCGAAGGTGCTGGCGCCGGGGCTTCGGCTGGGTTTCATGGTGGCGCCGAAAGCGATTTTTCCGAAGCTGCTGCAGGCCAAGCAGGCGGCCGATCTGCACACGCCGGGCTTCAATCAGCGGCTGGTGTTCGAGGTGATGAAGGACGGATTTCTGGATCGCCATGTGCCGACGATCCGCGCGCTCTACCGGCAGCAGCGCGATGCGATGCATGCCGCGCTCGTGCGCGAGATGCACGGCCTGGGCGTGGAGTTCAACAAGCCTGCGGGCGGCATGTTCCTGTGGCTGCGCCTGCCGACGGGCATGGACGCAGTGTCGCTGTTGCCCCATGCGGTGGCGCGCAACGTGGCCTTCGTACCGGGCGCGCCGTTCTATGCAGGGGAGGGCGATCCGAGGACGCTGCGGTTGTCGTTCGTGACGGCCAGCGTCGAGCAGATAGCTACCGCCGTCGCGGCGCTCGCGGACGCGGTGCGGGAGCAGGTCGCGCGGCGTTAGAGCCTGTTCACGACGGGGTGCGTGCACAGGGCACCGGGTACTCCCCTCCGCGAATGTCCCCCGCTTCGCTCCTCCTTTATTCTGCTGCGCAGAGCACACCGCCGGCGTGAGCGCGCCCCAACCCTCACAACGCAGCGCCAAATAGACCGCAGACAGGCCCTCAGGCCCGCGGATCTATCAGAGCAACCGCGACACCTGCCTCGCGGCATCGATCAGCGCGGGCAGCATCGTCTCCTGCATCACCTTCGCGCCGGTGCGGTTCGCCTGTCCGCTGATGTTGAGCGCCGCCACCATGCGCCCCTGGCGATTCACGATGGGCGCGGCCACCGAGATCAGGCCCTCTTCGAGTTCCTGGTTCACCAGGCACCACTGCTGCTTGCGCGCCTGCGCGACCTTGGCCATCAGTGCATCGACATCGGTCACCGTGTACTTCGTGAGCGGCTCGCTGTTCGAGGCTTCGAGCCGCGCGCGCACCTCGTCGTCTTCCAGGTCGGCCAGTAGCAGCCGGCCCAACGATGTGCAGTAGGCCGGCAGGCGCGAGCCCACGCCCAGGCTGATGTGCATGATCTTCTTTGTCGGCACGCGCAGCACGTAGACGATATCGGTCGCGTCGAGCACCGCGGCCGAGCACGATTCCTGCACTTGCTGCACCAACGCCTCCATCACCGGCTCGGCACGGTTCCAGATCGGCATCGACGAGAGGTACGCAAAGCCCAGGTCGAGGATGCGCGGCGTGAGCGTGAAGAGCTTGCCGTCGGTCACTACATAGCCCAGCGTCTGCAGCGTGAGCAGGATGCGCCGTGCGCCCGCCCGCGTGAGGCCACTGCCGGCGGCCACCTCGCTGAGCGTCTGGCGCGGCGAGCTCTCGCTGAACGAGCGGATCACCTGCAGGCCGCGTGCGAACGACTGCACATAGCTGTCGCCGGGGGCGGGCGTCTCGGGTTGTCTGGTCTGGGTTGCCATGGTGCGCGATCCTCTCTAGAATTCATTATACGAACAAATGTTCTTTAGACGAACAAAGTTCGATCCCTTTCGATTCACCCCGGAGACAAGCTTCATGATCAACAAGATCGCGCGCTCGGTCGCCGATGCCCTGGTAGGCATCCCCGACGGCGCCACGGTTCTTATCGGCAGTTTCGGCACCGCCGGCATTCCCGGCGAACTCATCGACGGCCTCGTCGAGCAGGGCGCCAAGGACCTCACCGTCGTCAACAACAACAACGCCGGCAACGGCGAGACCGGTCTCGCGGCGCTGCTCAAGGCGGGCCGCGTGCGCAAGATCATCTGCAGCTTCCCGCGCCAGGTCGACAGCCAGGTGTTCGACGGGCTCTACCGCAGCGGCAAGATCGAACTCGAACTCGTGCCCCAGGGCAACCTCGCCGAGCGCATCCGCGCCGCGGGCGCAGGCATCGGCGCCTTCTTCTGCCCCACCGGCTACGGCACGCAGCTCGCCGGAAACCGCGAGACCCGCGAGATCGACGGCAAGCAGTACGTGCTCGAGTACCCCATCCACGGCGACGTGGCGCTCATCAAGGCCGAGCGCGGCGACCGCTGGGGCAACCTGGTCTACCGCAAGGCCGCGCGCAACTTCGGCCCGGTGATGGCCATGGCCTCGAAGAAAACCGTCGCCACC
>CAMATD010000308.1 GCA_945860785.1 Variovorax sp. YR752
CATAGATCGTCTGCTCGCTCACGCCGCACTTCTTGGCAACCTCCGCGACCGGCACCTTGTCCGTCTCACGCAGGATCTTCACCATCTGGGCTTCGGTGAATCTGGACTTTCTCATCGGCTCCTCGCTATCCTCGGAGCCATTCTTTCACGTTTCAATCGGTCCGAAAATCGCCGAGCAGGTCAGGGCCAGCGCGGTCGCGAATCATACTTATGTTTTAAAGATTAGTGGTTTATTGTAATGTCGCGAATATCGCTATAAACTCCTTTCCATGGACCCTATCCGCAATCCTTTCGCCCCAGGAGCAGGCACGCCTCCTCCTGAGCTCGCCGGCCGCGACGATCTGCGGGTATCGCTCCAGGTTGCCCTTGAGCGGGCTCGGATCGGACGACCTGCCAAGAGCGCGATGCTGGTTGGGTTGCGTGGCGTCGGCAAGACCGTACTCCTTGATCGAATCCGGGAAGATGCGGAAGCCGCGAGCATCCACACGGTCCGGATCGAAGCACCCGAAGGTCGCTCACTGCCGGCGCTCCTGGCGCCGCAGTTGCGCCAGGCGCTCCTGCGCCTGAGCCAGGTGGCGGCAGCTAAAGATTATGCAGTTCGCGGCTTACGCGCCCTTGCTGGTTTCGCAAGCAAGCTCAAGGTGACTTTCGGCGACATCGAAGTGGGAATGGACTACGAACCGGAACCAGGCTTGGCAGACAACGGCGACCTCGAACACGACCTTCAGGCACTCTTCGAACAGGTCGGGTTGGCTGCCAAGGCAGCGAATACAGCGCTTGCCATCTTCATTGATGAACTGCAATACGTTGAAGAGTCGCAACTGGCCGCACTGATCACGGCGATGCACAGAACCGAGCAACGACGATTGCCAGTGGTTTTGGTCGGCGCGGGGCTGCCCCAATTGCGCGGTCGCATGGGAAACGCAAAATCCTACGCCGAGCGATTGTTTGACTTTCCTTCGATCGGTCCCCTGCCACCCCAGGCCGCTCGACGCGCGATCGAGAAGCCGCTCGCAGACGAAGACGTCATCATCACTCCTGCAGCATTGGAGCAGATCCTGGCGCTGACACAGGGGTACGCCTACTTTTTGCAGCAGTGGGGCAGCCATACGTGGCGCGCAGCAGGCTCATCTCCCATCACTGCTGACGATGTCGCAACTGCCTCGATTACAGCCGTCGCAGCGATGGACGAGAGTTTTTTCAGGGTCCGCTTCGACCGGCTTACGCCAAAAGAGAAGAAATACTTGCGCGCCATGGCGGAGATCGGGCCGGGCCCCCACCGGTCTGGTGACATTGCTTCGTGCTACGGCGCCATAGTCTCCTCACTTGCGCCAACCCGAAGTTCGCTGATTGCCAAGGGCATGGTGTGGAGTCCGAACCACGGCGACACCGCATTCACGGTTCCGATGTTCGACGAGTTCATGAAGAGAACGATTCCGGGCGGCGCATGGCGCTAGTCGCGTGGTCGCTGAAGCGCTGCACGCGGTAGCCGCTACAGCAACGGCGACAACAACCTCGCCACCCCGAACATCAACCGCTCCCCGATCGTGCGCTTCGCCGTCGGCGGCTTGTAGCGCACGGCGCTGCGCAGGTCGTGATCGAAGATCGCGACGAGTTCCTGGGCGGTCGGCACGTCGTACACCACCGCGATCACCTCGAAGTTGAGGCGGAAGCTGCGGTTGTCGAAATTGGCCGTCCCCACGACCGCGACGGCGTCGTCGATCACCATCGTCTTGGCATGCAGCATCGCCGGGCCGTACTCGAAGAGCACGACCCCGGATGCGACCAGTTCGTCGTAGTAGCTGCGCCCGGCCGCCGTCACGAGCTTCGAGTCGCCTTGCTTCGGCACCAGCATCCGCACGTTGACGCCCCGCAGGGCTGCAGACTTGATCGCGGCGAGTGTCGCGTCGTCGGGCACCAGGTAAGGCGTGGTGATCGAAAGCGACTGCCGGCTGTTCGCGATGGCGGCGAACTTGAACTGCTGGATCGCGAATACCGAGTCGTCCGGCCCCGAGGCGATGACCTGCACGTTCGGGCCGGTCGGCTCGCACCCGCTGGCCGGGAAGTGCGTCGGTTCCACCTTGCATGCGCCGAAGGCGAACGACCAGTCATCGAGGAACACGCGCTGCAGTGCGCCCACCGGTGCGCCGACGATGCGCAGGTGTGTGTCGCGCCACGCGAGCGCATTGTCGTTCGCGGGCGTGCCGGAGCGCGCCGACCCGTCGCACGACTGCACGTCGCTCACATTCATGCCGCCGGTGAAACCGATCCGGCCGTCGACCACCACGATCTTGCGATGGGTGCGGAAGTTGAGGAGCATCGGCTGGAAGCGCGAGATGCGCAGCGGGTTGAACCACGCGAGCTCGCCGCCCGCGCGGGTCAGTGTCTCGAAGTAACCGTCACTCGCGCCGTCCGAGCCGACGTCATCGAGCAGCAGGCGCACCTTCACGCCGGCCCTGGCGCGCTCGGCGAGCGCGTCGCGCAACCGGTCGCCGGCGCGGCCTGGCTCCCATATGTAGTACTCTAGATGCACGTGATCGATCGCGGCGCGGATGGCCGCCTCGATTGCCGCGTAGCAGTCGTCGCCGTCGATATAGAGCGTCACCGGTTCGTCTGCGCGCAGCGGTGCCGGTTGCCCGAGTTCGGTGGCCAGGCGCGCGAGCTGGCGATAGCGCACCCGGATCTCCTCGCCCATGCCGTCGCCGGCCGTTGCGCCCAGCCCCGGCGCGACCTGTCCGATCTGGCCCCGCGCATGCGCGTAGCGCAGCTTCTTGCGGTAGAGCTGGCGCGGGCCGAAGAAGAGGTACACCGCCGCGCCGACGTAGGGCAGGGCAAGCAGCGCGAGCGTCCAGGCCAATGTGGCCGCTGAAGAGCGCCTGGCCAGGATGAGCGCGACGATCGCGGCGACCGCCCACGCGAGGTAGGCGATCGTGAGGATCAGCTTCCAGTGCGCGGCGAGGAATGCACCGGACTCGGTGAACGCGGACATCATGCGCCGAAGCTTACCCTCGCCGATCGTGATCGGCGGTTACGAGCCTTGATATCCTTGCCAAGGCGGATGATCGGCGTCGAGCTCGGTGGGAACCTAGACACCATCGACACACGTGCGAGCCTCGGTCACTCCAGGACGCACAGGTGACTCGTTTCGGTGCCGGGTATCGCCCCCACCGCAATGCGGTGATCGAATGTGAACAGCCGTCCGCCGAGGCTAACCGCGAGCGTCAGCAGGCAGGCATCGGTGGTCTGACGATGGCCCAGTACGCGGCTCCATTCCACGGCTCCAGCCGCCAGCAGTGATCACGCCGATGCAAGATTCAAGACCTGACCCTGAACCGCTGAACCGCGTGCCAGGCCACACCGACGGGTTATCCCATCGGTGTAGCCCCGGCGCGCAGCGAGGCGCTACTGCTTGCTGATCTCGACCCGGCGCGCTTCGGCGTCGCCCCCGGCCGCGCCTACTTCGACGAATATCGGCCGCTGCGTCTCGATGTTCGTCTCTGCGACACCGGCGGCCTTGAGCGCGTCGCGCACGGCCATGGCGCGGCTCTTGGCGAGCTCTTCGTTCTTCGCCACGTCACCGGTCTTGTCGGTGTAGCCGGTCACGCTGAGCTTGAGGCCATCCTTCTTGGCCAGGTCGGCGACGGCAGCGATCTTGGTGCCGGCTTCGGCACCGATGGCTGCGGCGCCGACATCGAAGTAGACCTTGGCCGGAAGTGACATCCCGACCGCGGCGGGCGCGGACACCGTCGGCGCGGGGGCCGGCGGCGTGGATTTGCCACTGAACATGTTCCAAAGGAACAGCAGCACGGCCGCGCCGATGAGCCACGGCAGCCAGCGCATCAGCCCCGACTTGGCCGCCGTGGTGGCCACGGCAGCGCCGCCCAGAGCGGCTGCACCGGCCCGCTGAGCGATGTCGGCGGCCTGGCTACCGAGTCCGCCCAGGAACGCGGCCGGGCTCGCGAAGCCGAGCGCGCTGGTCAGGCGACCGTCGAGCGCGCCCTGCAGGTTCAGCCCCTGCGACGAGAGCAGCGACGACAGCGCGTTCGCGTCGAGGTTCTTGTCGCCCATGAACTTCTTCAGCAACATCAGGACAAGCGGCACGATCATTGTCAGCATGCTCGTCGCCGACGTGCTTTTGATGCCGCTGGACGACGACAGTGCGCTCACCACCGCATCACTCTTGTCGCCGAACAACGCGGGTACCAGGCTGCCCGCGCCCGCCTTCAGCAAGGCGTTCATGCCGCTGCCGCCACCGCCGAACAGACCGGCGAGGTTGCCGAGCGAGGAGACGTCGAGGTTGGCGCCGTCGATGAGCGACATCAGGCCCGACGCGCCCTGCGGCGTGGCGCCCTTCTGGGCGATGCTGCCGAGCACGGCCGGGAGGAGCGAGGTCAGTGCGGACTGGGTCGCGCCCTCTGACTCGCCGAGGAATTGCCCGGCGAGTTTGGAGAAGTCACCCCCAAGGGCGCCCTGGACAAGGGATAGCAGATTGGCGTTCATAAAGATCTCTCCTGTGAGTTTCTATGGTCGACGTTGCCGATGTGACAACGCTGCGGACTACTTCTATTTCACGGGCGCGGCGCCGATCACGCCCGAGCGCACCATGCCGAGCGCCGCGGCGAGCGAGGCCTTGCCGCGGCACTTGGCAGGAGTCACGCCAAGGCTGCCTTGATCGAATCCAGCGCCGACTGCTCGTGCGAACTGACCAGCGTGCCCCCGATTCTGAGGAAACCACCATCCTTGGACGCTTCGGCGGCGGCCTGCGGCAGCAACCTGGTCAACGCGTCGCCACCGCCCAACGTGCCTGCCGAACTCGCCATGCTGCCGATTGTGGATGACAGGTTTTCGAGAAGAGCCGACATCGAAGATCTCTGGTGGTTTTGATGACAGCGGCAAGACGCCATTCGGGTTGCTTTTCAAGGAGTGCGAATCAAGTTACGGTATCTGACAAACTCTGAAGTTAAAAGGCCCAAGAGCGTTTGAAAAGTGCTCACTTACCGAAAGCGCGTCGTAAAAGCTGGAGGCGGGCGACTGCCATATCGTCGGCCTGATGGTCGAAAGCAATCTGGTGGATGGCCGCCGGGATCTGGGGCCAGGCAAGCTGCCGACCACGCTGACCCATGGTCGGTCTATCACCTGCGCCGTATCAGCGCGAGACTGGCGGGCTGAAGGCAGCAGCGCGCGGTGGCTGGCTGGAGCTTGCAAGTGCTATTTGCACCTGTTGCGTAAGGTTGCTTTTTTCAGAAAGTGGCATAGAGTCGCGTCACTTGAAAACGATGCCACCCAGCGCACGGGCTGCGGGACCGGCCTGCGCGCGAAGACCGAATGGTCCCGACCGCACCACTGGGAGGAGTCATGGACAGACGTAGGTTCTTCGCGGCCGTTCCGGCCGCGATGGCGGGATCGCATGCGCTCGCGCAGACGATGCCGGGCGAGCCGCGCATGCGACGCTGGGACGAGCAGCGCTGGGTGCTCGACAACCTGATCCAGGCCAACGGCATCGACTGGGACCAAGGCCGCACCGGCGTGATCCTGCGCTCCTGCGGGCTGGCGGTGCAGGCAGATATGGTGGCGCTGCGCCAGCGGGTGCGCAAGTACGCCGACATCGTGCCGGCCTTCGAGGCGCTCGCGCGGCGACGAGAAGCGCTCGGCATGGCCTACGAGAAAGACGGTGCCCCGATCCCGGCGCGCGACAACTACTACATCGCCGCCTGCTACTGGGCGAACGCGATGTGGCCAATCGACGCGTTGAACGACCAGCTGCGCTTCTTCAACCAGCGCAAGCGCGAGATGTTCACCCGCTACATGGCGCTGGCTGACCATCCGATCGAGTGGGTGGAACTGCCCTACCGCGGACGCAGCCTCTCGGCGGTCTGGCACCTGCCCCCGGGCTACCGGAAGGGCGAGCGGGTGCGCACGATCGTCTTCGTGCCTGGCATGGACGGTTTCAAGGAGCGCTCGGTCTCGCTGTACGCCGACCACTTCATGCAGCGCGGCTACGCCGTGCTCGCAATCGAGGGACCCGGCTACTGGGAGGCTCCGCTGCGCGGCATCTTCGTCGACGTGAAGGGCTGGCAGGAGTTCGGGCGCACCTGCATGGACTGGCTGCGCGCGCGGCCAGAGGTCGACCCCGACCGCATCGGGGTGATTGGCTCGAGCTTCGGTACCTTTTTCTCGGCCATCTTCGTGTCCGACGAGCCACGGTATCGGGCCGCCTCGGTCGTCGGCACTTGCTACGAGCCCGGCGGGCATTCGATCTTCGAGGAGGCCTCGCCCACGTTCAAGCGCCGCTTCATGTTCATGTCCGGGATCACCGACGAGGCGAAGTTCGACCAGTTCCGCCGCACGCTTGACTGGAACGGCTACGCGCAACGCATCCGCATCCCGTTCATGGTCGTGGGCGGGGAGGCCGATGAACTCTCCCCGCTGCGCTACGGCGAGGCGTTCGTGGCCGCGCTGGCGGGCCCGAAGCTGTTCATGGTCTACCAGGACAGTCGGCATTCGCTGGCGGGCCCCTCGGTCAACAACGGTCCAGATCCGCGGATCCACTCCGCCGAATGGATGACCGCCCGGCTCGACGGCCGGCCGATGGACTCCGAGCGCTGGTACATCGAGAACGGCGGGCGGGTGATCCGCACACCGCTCGCCTGACGCCATCGGCCCTCGCGGGCACGGGGCTCAGGTGCCCCCGCCTTCGGCCATGCCCGGCGGCCGGTGGCGAGAGGCATTTGCAGATGCCGGCGGCTTGCACTACGCTGACCGCTTGTCATGCGGGTTTGCGCGCGCACAACGCGGGCACCGCGAAGGCCTGATCCAGGGGGAGAAGCAGCGATGAAACTGATGGTATTCAACGATGATCGCGTGGGCGTGGTCCGCGGCGATGCCGTGGTCGACGTGACGGCGGCGGTCGAGGGCG
>CAMATD010000309.1 GCA_945860785.1 Variovorax sp. YR752
TAGTAGTAGTAGTAGTAGTAGTAGTAGTCAACTCTTCGAGCCCTTGCAACTCGGCAAGCTTCGCCTGGACAACCGCATCGTCATCGCACCGATGTGCCAGTACTCCGCCACGGAGGGCACGCCGGGCGACTGGCACCTGATCCACCTCGGTCACCTCGCGCTCTCCGGCGCGGGGCTGATGATCCTGGAGGCGACGGCGGTGGAGGCCGAGGGGCGCATCTCGCCGGGCGACCTCGGGCTCTACTCCGATGCCAATGAAGAGGGCCTTGCACGGGTGCTCGCAGCGACCCGGGCGCACTCGCCCATCAAGATCGCCATGCAGCTCGGGCATGCCGGGCGCAAGGCCTCGAGCCGTGCACCCTGGGAAGGGGGCAAGCAGATTCGTCTGGAGGAGCCGGGCGGCTGGAAGGCTTTCGCGCCCTCGGCCGTGCCCCATGCGCCGACGGAAGACGTGCCGATCGCACTCGATGCCGCAGGGCTCGCACGCATCCGCAATGCCTTTGTCGACGCAGCGCGGCGCGCGGCGCGGCTGGGCCTCGACGGCCTCCAGATCCATGCGGCGCACGGCTACCTGCTGCACCAGTTCCTGTCGCCACTGGCCAACCATCGCGACGACGCGTACGGCGGCAGCCTCGAGAACCGCATGCGCTTTCCGCTGGAGGTGTTCGACGCGGTGCGCGAGGCCTTCCCCGCCGAGCGGCCGGTGTGGGTGCGCGTCTCGGCCATCGACTGGGTGCCGGGCGGATGGGACCTCGAAGGCACGGTCGCATTCGCCAAGGCGCTCGAGACGCGCGGCTGCGCGGCGCTCCATGTGTCGAGCGGCGGCGTGTCGCCAAAGCAGGCCATCGCGCTCGGCGCGGGCTACCAGGTGCCGTTCGCCGAACGCGTGAAGGCGGAGGTCGACATGCCGGTCATTGCCGTGGGCCTGATCACCGAAGCGCGGCAGGCCGAAGAGATCATCGCCAAGGGGCAAGCCGATGCGGTGTCGCTCGCACGCGCGATCCTGTACGACCCGCGCTGGCCCTGGCATGCGGCCGCCGAACTGGGCGCGCAGGTGAAGGCGCCTCACCAGTACTGGCGCTCGCAGCCGCGCGAGTTCAAGGACCTGTTCGAGAACGCGGCGTTCGGGGCGCGTTAGAGCCTGCCTGTTCACGATCTGTTTGAGGCCATGCAGATGCCTGATATTGGGGTGTGGTGCGCGTGCTGATTCGGGGCGCGTGCGCAGGGCACCGGGTGCTCCCCGCAGCGAAATAAAGGAGGAGCGAAGCGGGGGACATTCGCGGAGCAGAGCACACCGTCGGCGTGAGCGCACCCCTCAACCCTCGTCTCTTTGATCCCGCCCTTCAGTTCTGCGCCACACGCACCCAGCGCTGTGTCTTCCCGAACAGCGGCAACCCGACATACGCATGCAGCAACAGCTCGCCCGCAGCGTTGTTGGCGGTGCTCACCGACATGTTGCAGCTGTAGGTCTTGCCGTTTTCGCGGTTGTAGATCTGCCCGGCCCATTCGGTGGGTGGCCGGGCGGCATCGCCTGCATCGACCGGCTTGAAGTCCTGCAGCAACGTCATGCCGAGGGCCGGGCGGTTGTCGGCGGGTTGCATGTCGCCGCCGCCGGATGCCATCGAGCGGTTGCCGAGGACCTTGGTGACGGTGCCGCACAGCGCGGCGCCGCAGGGCGCGACTTCCACTTCGAGGTTGCCGTTCGCGGTGATCCAGCGGCCGCGCGGATCGGCCCCCGAAGAAGACTGGGCCTGCGCGGCAAAAGCCGCGGTCGTCAGCAACAGGGCCGCGGCAAGAGCGTGGCGTGAACGATGAATCGATGGCATTGGCATGGCGGGTTCCGTATCGAGTGAGTGAAGGAGGCCCCCATTGCATCGCCGCAAGTGCCTGCCGGTATGTCGAAGCACCCGCTATATCGTCGCGTTCTTTGTCCGGCGGCGCGCCAGACAAAGAGCGATACAAACCAGCGCATCTGCGCCACAGTGGAACGCTTCGATTGCGCCTAGGGTCGGTCCATGGAGATTCCCGACCACGTGCTTGTCGTCGACGACGACCGCCAGATCCTCGCGCTGCTGCGGCAGTACCTGGAGGAAGGCGGCTTTCGCGTGAGCACGGCCGGCAACGCCGCGCAGATGCGCGCCGTGCTGGCCGCGACGCCGGTCGACCTGATCGTGCTCGACCTGATGCTGCCCGGCGAAGACGGCCTCTCGCTGTGCCGCGACCTGCGTGCGCGCGGTGAAGCGCCGATTCCGATCCTGATGCTGACCGCGCGGGGCGAAGAGGCCGACCGCATCCTCGGCCTCGAGATGGGCGCGGACGATTACCTGACCAAGCCCTTCGCCACACGCGAGCTGCTGGCCCGCATCCGCGCGGTGCTGCGCCGCACCCGCATGCTGCCGCCGAACCTGCGACCGGTGCAACAGGCGCGCGAACTGCGTTTCGGCGACTGGCGGCTGGACACCACGGCGCGGCACCTGGTCGACGGCAGCGGCACGCTGGTGCCGCTGACCGGTGCCGAATACCGCCTGCTGCGCGTGCTGCTCGACCGTCCTCGCTGCGTGCTGCATCGCGACCAGTTGCTGAACCTGACCCAGGGCCGCGACGGCGAAGCCTTCGACCGTTCGGTCGACCTGCTGGTGAGCCGGCTGCGCCGCCGCCTGCGGGACGATTCGCGCGAGCCGCGCTACATCAAGACGGTGCGCGCCGAAGGCTATGTGTTCTGCGCCGAAGTGTGCGTGGCGGAGGCGCCGTGATGAAGATGTGGCCGCGCTCCCTCTTCGGCCGCGTCGCGCTGGTGGTGTTTGCCGGGCTCGCGCTGGCGCACGTGCTGACCTTCGGGGCCTTGCTGCGCGAGCGCGGCGAGTTCTCGCAGGACATGATGCTGGCCTACCTGGGCCGCGACGTGGCCAGCGCATTGGCTATCCTCGACCGGGTAGCGCCGGACGAGCGCGCCGGGTGGCTGCCGCGGCTGGCCCGCAAGAACTACGTCTACGCACTGGGGCCCGCCCCGACGGCCGAGCCCGCGAACGGCGCGCTCGCACAGCGGCTTTCGCAGAGTGTCTCGGCCGAGGTCGGCGCTGCGCGCGTAGGCACCATGGTGCGAAGCGGCCCGCCCGACACCGCCCCTGCCCTGCACCTGCCATTGCGCCTTGCGGACGGCACACCGCTGACGCTGCAGCTGCTGCCACCGGGCGCCATGATTTCCAACAGCGCCGTGGCGTTGTTGCTGCTGCAGCTCGCCTTCCTGGCTGCCGCCACCTGGTGGGGCGTGCGGCTGGCGGTGCGTCCGCTGGGTCAGCTGGCGCGGGCGGCCGATGCGCTCAGGCCCGGTGCGCGCGGGCTGGTGCTCGACGAGCACGGGCCTCGCGAGGTCGCACAGGCAGCGCGCGCCTTCAACGCCATGCAGCAGCGCATCGACACGCACCTGGCCGAGCGCCAGCGCCTGCTCGCCGCGATCTCGCACGACCTGCAGACACCGATCACGCGCATGAAGCTGCGGCTCGAACAGTTGAAGGACGCCGATCCGCGCGACAGGTTGCTGGGCGATCTCGACGGCATGCAGGCGCTGGTGGAAGAGGGGCTGGCCTATGCGCGCACGGCACAGGCGACACAGGAGCCGCTCCGTGCGGTCGACCTGAACGCGCTGCTCGACGGTCTGGTCTGCGATGCGCTGGATGCGGGGCACGACGCCGAGCTGATCGGCAAGCTCGACCTGCCGCTGGTCACGCGGGTGCAGGCGCTTCGGCGAGCGCTGACCAATCTGCTCGACAACGCATTGAAGTTCGGCGGGCCCGCGCAGGTCGTGTTGCGCATGGCACCGGGCGAAGTGCAGATCGCCGTCTGCGACCGGGGGCCCGGCATTCCGGCGGAAGAACTGGACAAGGTGCTGCAGCCCTTCTACCGCGTCGAGTCTTCGCGCAACCGCGACACGGGCGGCACCGGGCTCGGCCTGGCGATTGCACAGGAACTGGCCGTCGCGCTGGGCGGCCGGCTCCGCCTGCTCAACCGCACCGAAGGCGGGCTCGAAGCGCGCCTGAGCCTGCCGCTGGTTTCCGCGGGCGGTTGACGGCGTTCGGCCAGCCCGGCATTCAGGCTTCGAGCGCGCGATAGAGCGATAGAAGAAGGTGGTGCTGCACAGCCCGCCTTCCGGCAGCAAGGCAAAGCCGGGGACCACGCCCACGCGCTGCCAGCCCATGCGGGCATAGAGCCGCTCGGCTTCGGCGCTTGAGGTGTCGAGCACCAGCAGCGTCTTGCGGTGTTCGCGCGCCTCTTGCTCGGCGGCCTGCATCAGCAGCGCGCCGATGCCCCGGCGCCACGCCCGCCGGTACACGAGCATCTTCGCGATCTCGGCGCGGTGCGGCTGGTTCTCAGGTTGTTCGAGCACGAGTTGCACCGTGCCCAGCAGGCCTCCGGCGTCTTCGGCCACCAGCAGCGCGCGTTCGCCGCGCGCCACGCCATCGGCCACCTTGCGCCAGAACGCGACGGCACGTTCGCGCGTCAGCGGCAGCATGAAGCTCACCGACGCGCCGCCCTCGACGCAATCGATCAGCAGGTCGGCGAGTGCCTGGACGTGGGCTTCGGCCACGGTCGGCAGGGCATGGATGCAGGGTGCTTCAGTCGTCGTCATCGGGTTCATTTCCAGGAAGAAGGCGCCGTGGTGATCACGACGGCGTAGCGCGCGTTCTTGCGCGTGGGGTTGTGATAGCTCACCGGGTGGTCGAGCGACAGCGCCAGGCAGTCGCCCGTGTCGAGCCGGTGGAGGTCGTCGCCCACCGTGACCTCGATGCGGCCTTCGAGCACCCACACCTGCTGGTGGATGCGCGGCTCGCGCGCGCCGGTTTCGTAGGCCACGCGGGCCTTAGGCGGGAAGTTCACCTCGACGATCTGGATGGGCGAGATAGCGCCGCTGGGCGAGACGTTCCTGCGCACGTAGCCGGAGTGGGGGTCGCGCCACTGCAGCTGGTCGGCCAGGCGCGACACGGGACTGGCGGCAGGTTCGGTGTCGTCGAACAGCGAGGCGAGCGGAACACCGAGGCCGGTGGCGAGTTTTTCGAGCAGCACGGCCGTCGGACTGCTCTCCCCACGCTCGATCAGAGAGATCATGGAGCGGCTGACGCCGCAATGCGTGGCCAGCGCATCGAGCGACAGCCCGCGGGCGGCGCGGAGGTCGCGCACGCGTTGGGCGATGCGGTCGTTCAGGGTGGGTGCCGGTGGCGGCGTTGATTCCTTCATATTGGATGAAATATCCAATATGAAGGAAATTCAGTCAACCATCGATGACGCGATCAAGGTTGATTCGGCCAGTTATTTACTCTGCGAACTGGCTACTCTTCGAACAAATATTCGTCAAAGAGATTGAGATCATCCAACATATCACCAGCATGGACCCGATATGAGCGCCACAAGTCCCGATCCTCTCCCCTCTTCGTTCACCGCCTTTGCCGACGGACTGGCAGCGCCTTCGGCACTGCGCGCGCCGATCACCGCCGCGTACCGGCGCCCTGAACCCGAAGCGATACCGCCTCTGCTGCAACAGGCGCGCCTGCCTGCCGGCCAGGCCGAAGAGGCCCATGCCCTGGCCCACCGCATCGCCCAGCAATTGCGCAACCGCAAGAACGCCACGGGCCGCGCCGGCCTCGTGCAGGGCCTGCTGCAGGAATACGCGCTGTCGTCCCAGGAGGGCGTGGCGCTGATGTATCTCGCGGAGGCGCTGCTGCGCATCCCCGACGCCGAGACGCGCAACGCGCTGATCCGCGACAAGATCGCCCACGGCCAGTGGCAGTCGCATGCGGGCCGCAGCCCCTCGGTCTTCGTCAATGCCGCGACCTGGGGCCTGCTGCTCACGGGCAAGCTCGTCGCCACGCACAGCGAGACGGGCCTCTCGACCGTCCTCACTCGCCTGATCGGCAAGGGCGGCGAGCCGCTGATCCGCAAGGGCGTGGACATGGCGATGCGCATGATGGGCGAGCAGTTCGTCACCGGCGAAACGATCAAGCAGGCGCTCGGCAACGCCCGCGAGCTCGAGGCCGTTGGCTTTCGCTATTCCTACGACATGCTCGGCGAGGCGGCCCTGACCACGGAAGATGCGAAGCGCTACCGCATCGCCTACGAAGACGCCATCCACGCGATCGGCAAGGCCTCCAACAGCCGCGACGTGTACGAGGGCCCGGGCATCTCGATCAAGCTGTCGGCGCTGCACCCGCGCTACAGCCGCGCGCAGCACGCACGCGTGATGGACGAGCTGTACCCGGTGCTGCGCGAGCTCACGCTGCTGGCGCAGCAGTACGACATCGGCCTGAACATCGACGCGGAAGAAGCCGATCGCCTCGAACTCTCGCTCGACCTGCTGGAGCGGCTGTGCTTCGAGCCGGCGCTCGCGGGCTGGAACGGCATCGGCTTCGTGATCCAGGGCTACCAGAAGCGCTGCCCCTTCGTGATCGACTTCGTGATCGACCTCGCGCGCCACAGCCGGCATCGGTTGATGGTGCGACTGGTGAAAGGCGCTTACTGGGACAGCGAGATCAAGCGCGCGCAGATCGATGGCCTCGCCGGCTACCCGGTCTACACGCGCAAGGCCTACACCGACGTGTCGTACCTGGCCTGCTCGCGCAAGCTGCTCGACGCGCCGGAAGCGATCTACCCGCAGTTCGCGACGCACAACGCACACACACTGGCAGCCATTTACACAATGGCAGACCCTGCGCGCTACCAGCCGGGCCAGTACGAATTCCAGTGCCTGCACGGCATGGGCGAGCCGCTCTATGAACAGGTGGTCGGCCCGCTCGGGCGGCCGTGCCGCATCTATGCGCCCGTGGGAACGCACGAGACGCTGCCGGCCTACCTGGTCCGGCGTCTTCTGGAGAACGGCGCGAACACCTC
>CAMATD010000310.1 GCA_945860785.1 Variovorax sp. YR752
CACCAACCAGAACCAGAACGAGGACGGTGGCGGCGGCGGTGGCGGCGATGCCAGCGGCGGCAATGGGCTCGTGGTGATCCAGTACAACCTGCCGGTGCTCACGTTGAGCAAGACGGCGCCGGCGACGGTGTCGTCGGGTGCCGCCATCACTTACACCCTCAGCGTGGCCAACAGCGGCGCGGTCGCCACCGGCACGACGGTGATCGTTCGCGATCAGCTGCCGGCAGGCGTGATCGCCACGGCGGTCACGCGCGGCACCAACGTCAACGCCGTGAACTGCGGCACGCTGCCGAGCGCGGCCGGCGCGTTGCTGACCTGCACGATGACGCTGCCTGCCGGCGGCATTCCCGCCGGGGCGACGCGCAACTTCACGCTCACCGCCACGGCGACCACGGTCGCAGGCACCGTGCTCACCAACTACGCGAGCACCAATGTCGTCGGCAACGGAACGCCCGCCACGAACCCCGGTGCGGCCTGCGTGTCCAACGCCACGATCAGTTGCGACAGCGCCACCACCACGGTAGTTGCCGGCGCGGCCGCCCTGGCGCGCTCGGGCGAACGCACTGTCACCGACAACCAGCTGGCCAACGGCAGCGCGCAGGACGTGCTCGAGGCCATCGTGCGCGACGCGGCCGACAACCCGGTGGCCGGCACGGTGGTGACCTTCGCCGCGACCGCCGGCGTGGCCTTCAACGGCGGCACGGTCGGTGCGGCCGGCAGTTGCACCACCGGTGCCACCGGCCTTTGCCAGGTGACGGCGACCAGCACCGTGGCAGGAACCAAGAGCAGCGCCGTCAGCATCCCGGCCGGCGCGCTGACCGGTGTCTTCACCGCGGGGGGGACAAAGCTACGGCGCGAGCCCCGCGGCCTACACCTTCGTCGTCGGCGCGCCGAGCGCCGCGCAATCGGGCCTGCGCATCGTCACCGACGGCCAGCTGGCCAACGGCAGCGCGCAGGACGTGCTGCAGGCCTTCGTGCGCGACGCGAGCGGCAACCTGGTCGGCGCCGGCGTGGTCGTGAGCTTCGGCGCCACGCCCGACGTGGCCTTCAACGGCGGCGCCGTGGGCGCGGCGGCCAGCTGCACCACCACCGCCGCCAGCCTCTGCCAAGTGACGGCAACGAGCACCGTGGCTGCCATCTACAGCACCACGGCGGTGACGCTGGGTGGCGTGGCGCTGGGCGGCAGCTTCACCGCCAGCAGCAACAGCTACCTGCCGAGCCCGCAGCCCTACAGGTTCCTGTCCATGCCGACGGTGACCATTCGCAAGACCTCGCTCAACGGCGTCGGCAGCTTCGACTTCACCGGCAGCAACGGGCTCACCGCGCAGAGCATCACCACCACCGTGGCCGGCACGGCCGCCAGCGCACCGACGCAGACGCTCACGGCCGCGAGCACGGCCACCACCATCACCGAGGGCGTGCCCCCGGCGGGCTACACGCTGACGGCCGCCTCCTGCTCCGGCCTGCCTTCTGGCGGCACGGCCACGCTCTCCGGCCGCACGCTCACGCTCAATGCCGCGGCCACGGCGCCGGGCGCCAACCTGGTCTGCACCTTCACCAACACCGGCGATACCGGTGGCACCTCGCCGCCGATTCCGTCCACGGTCAGTTGCCTCTCGAACGCCGCGATCTTCAACACCGCTTACAACGGCGTGAGCGGCCCGCCGCTGAGCACCGGCCGCGACACGGTGTGGGAATCGGGCGAAGGCGCCACCAGCGGCGGCCCCGGCACCGTAGCTTCGTGGCAGCGTGCCTACGTGGGCAACAAGGCCCCCGGCGCGTGGATCGATTCACCCTTCGGCAACGCCAACTGGAACTCGACCTACAACCCGAACCACACGGGCAACGTCGACGTCTACCACCGCTTCACCTTCAACATGGCGGCGTCGGTGAACCCGGCGAGCTTCTCGCTGAGGCTGGACTTCTACTCCGACAACTCGGTGGCCGAGGTGTTCGTCAACGGCGTGCTGCAGACCGTGCCCGGCGTGCCGCAGGGCGGCGGCGACCCCTACAACTTCCGGGGCTTCGACGCGGGCCGGCAGGCGAGCGCGACGCTGGCGAGCAACTGGCGCGCCGGCAGCAACACCGTGGTGGTGCACATCAAGAGCGGGGCGAACGCCGAAGACTTCCTGGCACAGGCCACCACCACCGCCGTCTGCGCACCGCCGACCTTGGCGCTGTCGAAGACCACCACCGGCGGCGCCGGCGGCCCCTTCAGCTTCACGCTGAGCAACACCACCCAGACCAACGGCGTGGTCAGCACCGTGGCGGCCGGCACGGCGGTGCAGGTCGACGGCAACACGGCGACGGCCGGCACGCAGCCCTTCTCGGCCACGGCCCAGGGCACCGCGATCACCATCATCGAGCCGGTCGTGCCGGGCTGGAACCTGGCCGGCGCAGCCTGCACCGATGCCGGCACGCCGGTCGGCAGCCTGGGCACCGGTGTCGATGCGCGCACCTACACGATCCCCGCGGCCAGCGTGCAGTACGGCAGGCCGCTGGTGTGCACCTTCACCAACGCGGCCTCGGCCACGGTGACGATCAGCAAGGTGAGCAACGGCGGCGTCGGCCCCTTCGGCTTCACCGGCAGCAACGGCCTCGCGGCGCAGACGATCACCACCGTCACGGCCGGCACCGCGGTCGCGGGCGCGATCCAGACGCTGACAGCGCCCGGCGTTGCCACCACCATCACCGAAGACCCGCTGCCCGCCAACTACGCGCTCACCGGCGTGAGCTGCACCGGCCTGGGCGCGGGCGGCACCGCCACGCCCGACCTGCCCAACCGCAAGGTGACGCTCGATGCGGCCGCCACCGCGGCGGGCAGCAACATCGCCTGCACCTTCACCAACACCTTCACGCCGCCGTTCCCCAGGCTGCAGATCGTGAAGACCACCACCGGCGGCAGCGGCGCCAACCTGTTCGGCTTCGCGCTCAGCGGGCTCTCGGCCGCCACCGACAGCATCACCGTCACCGGCGCCGCCAACCTGACCGGCACGACCGGCCTGCTGGCGACGATCAAGGAAAGCGTGCCCGCCGGCTGGCCCGCCAACCCGGTCAGCGCGAGCTGCCTGGACGCGGCCAGCGCCACGCCCACCGTGCCCTTCGGCACGCTGGTGGGCAACGAGCTCACCGTTCCCGCGGCCTACATGGTGGCCGGCGCCAACATCACCTGCACCTTCGTCAACGGCTTCGGTTTCAGCGTGACGGGCCGCGTGTTCCTCGACAACGGCACGGGCTCGGGCGTGGCGAACAACGGGTTGATCAACGGCACCGAAGGCGGCATTGCCGGCGTGGGCGTGCGGCTGACCAACTGCGGCGCCACGGTGCTGTCGACCGCCACCACCGACGGCGCCGGCAACTACGCGCTCGACGTGCCCTTTGCCACCGCCGCGAACGCAGCGCTGTGCGTGGAAGAGACCAACACCGCATCGCGCCTGTCGACCGGCGCCTCGTTCGGCACTGTCAAGCTGCCTTCGGGTTCCGCAGTGACGAGCGCCGGCACCAGCTACACCTACACGCGCACCGGCACGCCCGACCGCATCGCCTTCACCTGGAACGGCACGGGCCACACCGGCCTGAACTTCGGCGACGTGGACCGCAACACCTTCGCGGCCGACGGCGCCAAGAGCGGCATGCCGGGCAGCACCGTCAGCTATGCCCACACCTTCATCGCGCGGACCGGCGGCACGGTGAGCTTCGGCATCCCGAGCTCGGTCGACACGCCGGCCGTGAGCGGCTGGAGCGGCAAGATCTTTGCCGACACCGGCTGCACCGGCGCGCAGCAACCGGGCGCCGCGCTGCTGTATCCGCCCTCGGCACCGCTCACGGTGGTGGCGGGGCAGAACGTCTGCATCGTGATGCAGGAGTTCATTCCCGCCAACGCGGCCAACGGCAACAACAACCAGAGCACGGTGCAGGCCAGCTTCGACTTCACCAATGCCGGCCCCGCGCTGAGCGCGAGCTACACGGTGCTCGACACCACGACCGTGTCGAACAGCGCGCTGGAGCTCAAGAAGGAAGTGCGCAACGTCACGCAGGGCGCGGGCTTCGGCGTGAACAACCAGGCCAAGTCGGGCGAGACGCTGGAGTACCGCGTCACCTACACCAACAACGGCACGACGCCGATCTCCGGCATGAAGATCAACGACGTGACGCCGCAGTACACCAGCTTCGGCGCCGTGCAGGCCGGCACCACGCCGGCCTCGCTCACCGCCTGCAGCAAGAACACGCCGGCCAACGCCACCCCCGCGCCCGCGGTGGCCTGCACCATGGTGCAGACCGCCGGCGGCACCGGTACGCTGAGCTGGGCCTTCGTGGGTTCGCCCGCGCCGGGCGCGTCGGGTGCGGTGCTCTTCAGCGTGAAGGTGGACTGAGGGCGCTCGCGACCACCGCAGTCACCGCGACTTGGGGGCGTCCAGCTGCGCCATCAGCGCGGCGACCGCGCCCGCCACGCGATCCTGCTGCTCGGAAACCGCGTCCGCGTAGGCCTCGATCTGGTTGTCGATGTGCATTTCGCGCCGGATCGCGACCATGATCGGCTGCACCCGCGTGTTGATCGCCTTGAGTCCCAGCATCAGGTTCTTCACGAACTCCCCCTGGAGCGCATTCCGCTCGACCTGGAGCGTCTGGCGCGTTTCGCTGTGGTCCCGCAGGAACCGTGTCTGGGTGTCGAGCGTGAGGTGGAGCGCCTTGCGCCGGGCCTCGTCGCTTTCCGTGTCGCCGGACTCGGCGAACTGGGCGATCACCGAGAGGGCGCGCTCCTGTTCGGCTAGGGCCCCTTCCCAGAGGGTGGTGTAGAAATCGATCTCGCTGAGCAGCTGCCGTATCGGCTGGGCCGCCCCGATCAGGCTCAGGTGAAGCACGCTGAAGGTGCCGATCAGGTCGGACACCAGCGCAGAGGTCTTGCTGTCCGCCACCATCTGCAGCTTGGCCGCCGCTGCGAAGAAGCCCTCCAGCGGCTGCGCCGACTCGGTCTTGCTCAGGTCCGTGGCCGGCAGCGAACTCAGGTACGAACTGGCATGGACGAACTGCTCGATCGCGTGCAGATAGACATCCCTGCGAAGGTCGGCCAGCCGCTGGGCCGCCTTTTCTTCCTTGTCGTGCCGCAGCTGCAGCATGAGGCGCCGCGTGTTGTCCCGGTTGGCGACCTTCACGCCCGACAGGGCCAGGAAGGCCGCGATCAGGGCGGCCCAGACGACATCGGGTACCTTTCGCAGGATGTCGAAGATGACACCCGTGAAGACAAGGAAGTCACCCCAGAGTGCGGGCAATGAATCCATACGGCCGCCGTGGAAGTGGAGAGCGGTGTCATCCTAAGGCACACATACGCCGGTGGATATGGCGTATTGCCGGATGCGTTGCAGGCCCGCGACCCGGGAACCCGCCGCCCGACGCCGCCGCTGGAGCCACCTCCGCCCGGGGAGGCCCCCTTCATTTGCGCGCGCTTGTCGTCACCACACCCGCGCCGCGCACTTCGAGCTTGCGCTGGTCGACCACCTTGCCGGTGGCGTCGACCAGCTCGATCACGTGGCGCCCGGGCCAGGGCAGCCATTGCGCGCTGTTGCCGCGCGCGAAGAACTTGCCGTCGATGCGCCACTGCACGCCACGGCCTTCGGATTCGAAGCGCACGCGCTGGCGCAGCGGCGGAATGTCGGGGTCGAGCGCGAGGATGGTGCCGTCGGCGGGTGCGGTGATGCGCGGGGACGCGCCATCGGTCGCCATGCCGGTGTCGAGCGCGAAGAGCGGCTGCTCGGTGCCTTCCAGGAACCACTCGCTGCGCGCCGCCTCGATCGGATTGCCGTCGGCGGCCGGGCCGAAGCTCACGCGTGCCTCGACCAGCCCGGCGGGTGGCGCGGGCGCGCGGCTCGGCTCGCGCGCGTGCAGGAAGCGCATCACCTCGGCCCACACCGGCGCGGCGCCGCTGGTGCCGCTCACGTCCCACATCGACGCGCCGCTCGCATTGCCGACCCACACGCCGACCGTGTAGCGCTGCGACCAGCCCACGGCCCAGTTGTCGCGCATGTCCTTGCTGGTGCCGGTCTTCACTGCCGTCCAGAAACGGGTGGAGAGGATGCTGTCGAGGCCGAAGGTGCGCGTGCGCGCGTTCGGGTCGGAGAGGATGTCGCCGACGATGAAGGCGGCGCGCGGGTCGAGCAGCGGCGGTGCGGCGGCGGCCTTCGCCTTGTCGGCGGGAGTCGCCGGTGGCCGCGCGGTCAGCGTCGTCGTGCCGTAGCGTCCACCGTTGGCCACCATGCGGTAGGCGTTGGTGAGCGACAGCAGCGACACCTCGGCGCTGCCGAGCGCAAGGCTGTAGCCGTAGTAGTCGCCGCTCTCGCGCAGCGGCAGGCCGGCGGCGCGCAGTTCGCGCGCGAAGGACTCGGGCGACACCATCACCAGCGTTCGCACCGCCGGCACGTTGAGCGATGCGGCCAGCGCGGTGCGCGCGGACACCGGGCCCTTGAACTGCCGGTCGTAGTTCTGCGGAATGTAGAGGCCGTTCGCGGTGCTGATCTGCGCCGACGAGTCTTCGATCAGCGAGGCCGCGGTGAGCCGCTTCTCGGCAATCGCCTGGCCATAGAGCAGGGGCTTGAGCGTGGAGCCGGGCTGGCGCAGCGCGGTCACGCCGTCGACCTCGGCCGCCTGGCTCAAGGTTCCCGAGGAACCGACCCAGGCCAGCACCTCGCCGCTCGCGTTGTCGAGCACCACGAGCGCGCCGTCTTCCACATGCCGGTCGCGCAGCTCGCGCAGATGGCGTTGCAGCGAGTCGAGCGCAAAGCGCTGCAAGGGCGCACGCAAGGTGGTCCGCACGCCCGCTTCCTTGTCTTTCTCCCTCCCCCTCTGGGGGAGGGCC
>CAMATD010000311.1 GCA_945860785.1 Variovorax sp. YR752
GTGCGATCCAGCACTTGGCCGGCATGAAGGACTCCAAGGTGATCGTGGCGATCAACAAGGACGAAGAAGCTCCGATCTTCAGCGTGGCCGACTACGGCCTCGTGGCCGACCTGTTCGTGGCCGTGCCCGAACTGGTGAAGGCGCTGTGATCGCATCAAGGCATTGAGCCGGAGGGCATCGTTCGCGATGCCCTTTTCGCATCCGCTGTATCTGGAGACAAGACATGAGCTACACCGCCCCCTCAAGGACATGCTGTTCGACATCGAACACTTGGCCAACATCGGCGAGATCGCCAAGCTGCCCGGCTTCGAAGACGTCGGCCTCGAAACCGCCCAGGCCGTGCTCGAGGAGTGCGCGCGTTTCAACCAGGACGTGGTGGCGCCGCTGAACATTGCGGGCGACCGCGACCCGTCGTCGTTCAAGGGCGGTGAAGTCACCACCACCCCGATGCCGACGCGCGCAAGCAGAACCAGGCCTTCTACGAATTCATGGTGCCGCTGGTCAAGGGCTACAGCACCGAGATGAGCCTCGAAGTGACCTCGCTCGGCGTGCAGGTGCACGGCGGCATGGGCTTCATCGAGGATGACCGGCGCCGCGCAGTATTATATTACCGCGACGCCAAGATCCTCACGATCTACGAAGGCACCACGGCGATCCAGGCCAACGACCTCGTGGGCCGCAAGACGGCGCGCGACGGTGGCCAGACCGCGAAGGCGATCGCCGCGCAGATCGAGAAGACCGAGGCCGAGCTGGCCAAGAGCGACAGTGCTGCAGCTGCAGCCGTGTTGAAGCGCCTGAAGGCCGCGCGCGAAGCCTTCATCGAGGTGGTCGACTTCGTCGCTGGCCAGACCAAGGCCTCGCCGAACGCTGTGTTCGCAGGCAGCGTCCCTTACCTGATGCTCGCGGGCAACCTCGTGGCCGGCTGGCAGCTCGCGCGCTCGCTGATCATTGCAGAAGACCTTGCCTCGCGCAGTTTCGATACCGACTTCATGCTCGCCAAGGTCACGACGGCACGCTTCTATGCCGAGCACATCCTCAACAAGGTGCCGGGCATCCGCGACAGCATCGTCGATGGCGCCGAGAGCGTTACGGCGCTGGCGCTCGACGCGTTCTGAGTCACGGCCCGTGTCGCCCATCTGACCGGCGACACGGGCCTTCCTCTCGTATAAAACCGACCCCATTTCCGGAGACAACATGTCCAAGCTGCCCCCCGTCCTCGCGAACCTGCCGCTGCCGATCATCGGCTCGCCGCTCTTCATCATCAGCAACCCCAAGCTCGTGATTGCGCAATGCAAGGCGGGCGTGGTCGGCGCGATGCCGGCGCTCAATGCGCGCCCCGCGGCGCAGCTCGAAGAGTGGCTGATCGAGATCACCGAAGAACTCGCGGCCTACAACAAGGCCAACCCGGACAAGCCCGCCGCGCCCTTCGCCATCAACCAGATCGTGCACAAGAGCAATGACCGCCTCGACCACGACATGGAGATGGTCGTGAAGTACAAGGTGCCGATCGTCATCACCTCGCTCGGCGCGCGCACCGACTTGAACGACGCCGTGCACAGCTACGGCGGCGTGACGCTGCACGACATCATCAACAACAAGTTCGCGCAGAAGGCTATCGAGAAGGGCGCCGACGGCATCATCGCCGTGGCGGCCGGTGCCGGCGGCCATGCGGGCGTGAAGAGTCCGTTCGCGCTGGTGCAGGAAATCCGCCAGTGGTTCGACGGCCCGATCGCGCTGTCGGGCTCGATCGCCACCGGCGGCGCGGTGCTCGCGGCGCAGGCCATGGGCGCCGACTTCGCCTACATCGGCACCGCCTTCATCGCGACCGAGGAAGCGCGCGCCAGCGAGGACTACAAGCAGGCCATCGTCGATGGCAGCTCGGACGACATCGTCTACTCCAGCCTCTTCACCGGCGTGCACGGCAACTACCTCGCACCCAGCATCGTCAAGGCCGGCATGGACCCGGCCAACCTGCCCGAAGGCGACGTCAAGACCATGAACTTCGGCGGCGGCGAAGGCAGCAAGGCCAAGGCCTGGAAAGACATCTGGGGCTCGGGCCAGGGCATCGGCGCCGTGACCGAGGTGGCGAGCGCCGCGGCCTTCATCGAAAAGCTCAAGCGCGAATACCAGGAAGCAAGGCAACGGCTCGCGCTTTGAGCGAGACGCTCACCATGGCACCTGCCACTGCGTCCTCGTCGCTTGGACGCATGCCGTTGCTCGACGCGGCGAAGGGCCTTGCCTGCGCGGTGATCGTCGGCCATCACCTGTCGCGCTACGGCCCGATGCCGGCGGGCGCCTATTCGCTCGCGCCGGATTTCTTCAACTGGCTGGCCGATGACGGCCGGCTTGCGGTGCAGGTGTTTCTCGTGATCGCCGGTTTTCTCGCGGCGTCCAGCCTTGCGCCAGACGGCCTGCTGCGCGTCGACCGGCCCCTTGTGCGCATCCTGCAGCGCTATGGCCGACTGGTGTCGCCGTATCTGGCCGCGCTCACGGTCTGCGTGCTGGTGGCTGCATTGGTGCGGCCGTGGCTCGATGAAGAGGTGGTGCCGGGGTCGCCGAGCATCGGGCAGCTGATTGCGCACAGTTTCCTGCTGCAGGACCTGCTGGGCTACGAGTCGCTGTCCACCGGCATCTGGTATGTGGCCATCGACTTCCAGCTGTTTGCGCTGGCGCTCACGCTCGTCGGCCTGCCGGCCATGTTGAGCGGGTCGGCATCGGCCACTGCGAACCGGTCGTCGCGGTGGTTGCCCGTGGCACTGGTGCTGGCGTTGGCCGCGGCCTCGCTGGTGCTTTTCAACCGCAATGCCGGGCTGGACGACACCGCGTTCTATTTCTTCGGCGCCTACGGGCTCGGCATGCTGGTGTTCTGGATCGGACGCGCCACGCGCTTCAGCACCTGGCAGAGCGGCATTGTGCTGCTGCTCCTGATGGGCGCGGGCGCACTGGCCATCGATTGGCGCAGCCGCATTGCGACAGCGCTGGTGACCGCGCTGTTGATTGCCGTTGCGCAGCGCCAGCACTGGCTGTCGCCGGCGCATTGGCCGGCAGCGGCGGTGCCGCTGCAGCGCCTGGGACGCATGTCCTACTCGCTGTTCCTGATCCACTTTCCGGTGCTGCTCGCCATGAACGCGCTGGTCGCGAACCTCGCGCCGCACGGCCCTTGGCTCGACTTGCTGGGCATGGTGACGACCTTCGGTCTTTCGGTGGCCGCCGCGGCCCTGCTGTACCGCTGGGTGGAGGCGCGCCCGGCATCGTGGCGCGGGGTGTTCACGCTCTTCGCGGTATTGCTGGTGAGCGGGATAGTCGTTTCGCACTAACGAACAGGGCGCCTGTCCCGAGGCAGCGCGGGCGCCACACAGTTGAGTTTTCCTGAACGGGTTGCGTTCGGGCTCCGGAGCGCGCAGGCTCCGGGCTCGTCAGTCACTCCCGTCTTCGGTATGATTGTGGAAGTTTCAGTAAATACTGAAAATACACAAAACCAAGGAATGACCCAGCACTCGCCCTCACGACCGCCGTTGCAGGCCTTCGCGTCGACTGACATCGGCAGCGTGGTGCAAGGCGCCGCCGCGCTGATGTGGGTTCCGCAGGCGGCATGGCTGGCCATGGCGGTTCAGGGGCTTGCTTCGGGGCAGGGCCTGGCGGCGGTGCAGCTTCCGGCCCTCGGCATCCTGTTGCTCGGACTGCTGCGGTCAGCCTGCGAGGCCTGGGGCGCGCGACGGACCTTCGGGCGCACCAGGGCGCAGTTGTCCGCCTTGCGTGCGCAAGCGGCTTCGGCGCTCGCGGGCGGATCGCCGCTGGACCGCAGCCGCGCTGCATCGGGCCAGGCGGCCAGCGTGCTTGCCGAGCAGGCCGAAGCGCTGGTGCCGTACCTCGTGCGCGACCAGCCGGCGCGCTGGCGCGTGACGATCGTGCCTCTCGTCATTCTTTGCGTGGTCGCGAGCCTTTCGTGGATTGCTGCGCTGGTGCTGCTGGTTGCGGCCCCGTTGATTCCGCTCTTCATGGCTATCGTGGGCTGGCGCGCCAAGGCTGCGAGCGAGGCGCAGATGGTCGAGATGGGCGGCATGAACGCCTTCCTGCTCGACCGCCTGCGCGGTCTGGCCACGCTGCGCGCGCTCGATGCGGTGGATGCCACCGCGGTGCGTCTCGGCGAGGCTGCGCAGTCGCTGCGCGAGCGGACCATGGCCGTGTTGCGCATCGCCTTTCTCTCGTCGGCCCTGCTGGAGCTGTTCTCGGCGCTTGGCGTTGCGATGGTTGCGGCGTATGTCGGCTTTCACCTGCTGGGTACGCTGGGCTTCGGCGCCTGGGGGCGGCAGTTGAGCCTTGGCGAAGGCCTGTTCGTGCTGCTGCTTGCGCCTGCTTTCTTCGAGCCGCTGCGCGAGCTCTCGGCGGTCTGGCATGACCGCGCGGCCGGCGAGGCTGCGCTGCAGTCGCTCGAGCAACTGCAGCGCAGCGAACTGCCGCTGCCCGGCGCGAATGTCGCGGTGGTGCGGGCCGCGACGGGCGCTGCGAGTGCAGGCGCCGCGCCGGCCATCGCAATCCACGGTCTGCATTTCTCCTGGCCGGGTGAACGCGGCCAGGAGGTCTTCGATGGCTATGAGCTTCGCATCGCGGCCGGCGAGCATGTCGCGATCACCGGTGCGAGCGGCTCGGGCAAGACGGCCTTGCTGTCGTTGCTCGCAGGGCTCGTGCCGGCGACAGGCGGCGAGATATCTATCGGCGGCGTGCCGCTGTCCGATCGCACCGCGGGCGCGCTGCGTCAGCGCATGGCATGGATGGGGCAAAGGCCGCATGTGTTCGCAGGCTCGATCGCGCGCAATGTGGCACTGGGGCGCACAGGCGTCGACACGCCGCAGGTGATTGCCGCGATGAACTTCGCCTCGCTCGAAACTGTGGCGCAGGCCCATCCGGCCGTGGCGCTGGGCGAGGGCGGCAGCGGCTTGTCGGGTGGGGAAGCAGTGCGGCTGGCGCTGGCGCGCATCGCGGTGCATCCGCATGCGGACCTGCTGCTGCTGGTGGACGAGCCCACCGCCCACCTCGATACAGAGACCGCGGAGCGGGTGGCCGACGCACTGGTTGCCCTGGCCCGGGGCAAGACCCTGATCGTCGCGACACACGATCCCGTGCTGTCCGCACGCATGAACCGCGTGGTGTGCCTCGACGCGGAAGCGATGGAGCGCGCGGCATGACCCCCTCCACGAACAACTGGCGCGACCTTCGCCTGGTGCTGCGCCCCTTCCTGTGGGGAGGTTTGCTGGCAGCGGTCACGGTGCTTACGGGCATGGCGCTGCTGGGTCTCTCGGGCTGGTTCATCACCGCGACCGCGCTGGCCGGCCTGCATGCGGCGACGGCGTTCACCTTCGATGTGTTCATGCCGTCGGCGGGCATCCGGCTGCTGGCGCTCGGCCGCACGGCCTCGCGCTATGGCGAGCGGCTGGTCACGCACGATGCGACCTTCGCGGTCCTCGCGTCGCTGCGTGTGCGTCTGTTCCGTGGCTGGGCACGCGCCGAAGCGGCGCGCGAACTGCTGATGCGCCCGGCGCGGTTGCTGTTTCGCCTGACCTCTGACATCGATGCGCTGGAGTCTCTCTACCTGCGCCTGCTGGTGCCCGCGGCCGCGGCGCTGGGCGCGGCATTGCTGGCCGGCGTGGTGCTGGGCTTCATGCACGTCGGCATGGGCGTGGTGCTGATGCTCTGGCTCGTCGCTGCCGGCTGGGGCATCGCATTCTTCATTGCAAGGCGTGCACGCCGGCCGGCGGTGCAACGCGCGCACGCCATCGAGGCACTGCGCGCTTGCGCCGTCGACCTGGTGGCCGGCCAGACCGACCTGGTCATGGCAGGGCGCATCGATGCGCAGCGCGAGGCGCTCATAAATGCCGACCGGCATCTCGCCAAGGCCGACCTCGCATTGAATCAACTCGAAACCGCAGCCGGCGTTGCGTACGGCAGCGCAGGCACCCTGACGCTGGTCGGCGTACTGCTGGCCGTCGGCGTGCTGGTGGGCGAGGGCGTGATCGGTGCACCGGCAGCAGCCCTCGCGCTGCTGGTGGCGCTCACGGCCACGGAGCCTTTCGCGGCCCTGCGGCGGGGCGCACTCGACGCGGGGCGCACCTGGCTCGCGGTCCGGCGCCTTGCGCCGCGCATGACGCCGGAAGACGAGCTTCTGCCTGCAAGCAGGGAGGAAGCCTTCGTCGCGCTGCGCCTGAGCCATGTCACGGTCGCGCATCCCGGCAGCCGCATCCCGGTCTTGAGCGATATTTCTCTGACCGTGGCCACAGGCGAGCGGGTCGCGTTGATCGGGCGCAAGCGGCGCAGGCAAGTCGACGCTGCTTTCGGTCGTCGCCGGAGAAATCGCACCGCAGTCCGGCAGTGCGAGCGCGCAGCCACCATGCCTGCTGACCCAGCGCACCGAACTTTTCCAAGACAGCCTGCGCGACAACCTTCGTCTTGCGAACGCTGAAGCTACTGACGCACAGCTCTGGGGCGCATTGCAGGCTGCAGGCCTCGAAAGCGATGTGCTCGCACTGACAGCAGGCCTCGACACGCGCCTCGGCGAAGGCGGCCTCGGCCTCTCGGGCGGGCAATCGCGCCGGCTCGCGCTCGCACGCCTGTTGCTGCGCCCCGTGCCGCTCTGGCTGCTCGACGAACCGACCGAAGCGTTGGACGCCGCCGTCGCCCACGACGTGCTGCAGCGCCTTGCGCAGCAGGCCGACGGCCGCACACTGCTGATCGCCACGCACCTGCGCCGCGAAGCCGCGCTCGCCGACCGTCTGGTGTGCATGCAGCAAGGCCGC
>CAMATD010000312.1 GCA_945860785.1 Variovorax sp. YR752
CGCTGCGCTTGAACGCGACCCGGGCAATATTCTGGCCGAACACATGGCCCATCGGGCGCACCACGAGGTCGGCATTCGACTCGTCGCGCACCGCCATTTCGGCCACGATGCCCACGCCCAGGCCGAGGCGCACGTAGGTCTTGATCACGTCGGAGTCGATGGCTTCGAGCGCGATGCGCGGTGTGAGCTTCTTCTGCGCAAAGGCGTGGTCGATGCGCGTGCGGCCGGTGAACGAAGGGTGGTAGGTGATGATCGGCTCGAGCGCCAGGTCTTCGAGCGAGATGCGCTCCTTGGCGGCCAGCGGATGGTCCTTCGGAAGCACCAGCACGTGCTGCCATTCGTAGCAGGGCAGGGTCACCAGTTCGGCATAGCCGTCGAGCGATTCGGTGGCAATGCCGATTTCGGCGATCTCGTCGATCACCATGCGCGCCACCTGGTCGGGCGAGCCCTGGTGCAGGCTCACGTTGACCTTCGGGTAGGCCTCGCGCAGGTTGGCCACGGGCACCGGCAGCACATAGCGCGCCTGGGTGTGGGTGGTGGCGATGGAGAGGGTGCCGCTGTCCTGCGCGCTGAACTGTTCGCCGATGCGCTTGAGGTTGCCGACCTCGCGCATGATCAGCTCGATGCTGGCGATGACGTGCTGGCCCGGCTCGGTCACGCGCTTCAAGCGCTTGCCGTGGCGCGCGAAGATTTCGACGCCCAATTCTTCTTCGAGCTCGATGATGGCCTTGGAGACGCCCGGCTGCGAGGTGTGGAGCGCCTTGGCCGCCTCGGTAAGGTTCAGGTTGCGCCGGACGGCTTCCTGAACAAACTTGAATTGGTGCAGATTCATATCAAATTCCGTCTTATTACGGAATTCATTATGCCTTCGGAATCTATAGAAATTGCCGAAACTTCAATATTTGACCGCAATTCTGGCCAGCAATTCGACCAGTTCAGGCTCCTCGCCGACGATGCGGGCGAGCGAAAAATCGATGTGGGGCCAAGCCTTGCGGAGGGTTTCGAGCTGCAGTGGCAGGTCTTCGCGGGCATGTTTGCCCATGCCCAGGAACAGCGGAACGACGCGGACGGCCAAGGCGCCCTCGGCAACCAGGCCTGCCGCCGCCGCGTGGAGGTCCGGCGCGGCCAGTTCCATGTAGGCACACACGACGCGGGCCCCAGGGTCGTCCTGAAGGATCCGCGCAGCCACGGTCTCGATCGGCGCGCGCCAGCGTTCGTCGCGCGAACCGTGCGCCAGCAGGACGGTGCCCCGCATCCCCGCGGCCATGGTCATCTTCGAAGGACCAGCCAGCTGAAGGCCGTCAACGACATCACCGAGTAGATAAGCCCCGGCGCCGCCGCCGTCAGCCAGGGCGACCAGTTGCTGAGGTTGCCGAGGTAGCCGAACACGTTGTTCAGCAGGAAGAAGCTGATGCCGATCATCACGCCGCCGAACACATAGGTGGTGATGCCGGCCTGGCGGAAGTGCAGGTAGGCGAAGGGCAGGGCGAGCACCACCATCACTAGGCACGAGAGCGGATAGAACACCTTGCGCCAGAACTCGATCTCGTAGCGCTGCGCGGTCTGGCCGTTGGCGTCCAGGTGGCGGATGTAGTCGAACAGGTCGATGGTGCTCATGCGGTCCGGCCGCAGCAGCGCCACGGACACCATTTCGGCGGTCAGCGAGGTTGGCCAGTCCACCTGGGAAATCTTGATGGTGACGATGCGGGCCTGGTCCGCCGAGCTGCGCGTATCGTATTTTTGCTCTTCCACATTGGTGAGCGCCCAGTGCCCGTCGAGGATGCGCGCGGAGCCCGCAACGATCTGCCTGCTGACGTAGCCGTTGGCATCGAACTCGAAGATCCGCGGGCTCTTGAGTGCGCCGCCGCGGTCGATGGTGAGCACGTGCACCGCATAGGAAACGTTGTCCCGCTTCTCCTTGAGCCAGGCGCCGGTGTTGCCGGCCAGGGAATAGGTTCCCTGGTAGCGGGCCTTGAGCAACTGACCCGTGCGCTCCGACATCGGCGCGATGTAGTCGCCGACGGCAAAGGTCAGGACGACGAAGCCGATGCCCAGCAGGAGCAGGGTGCGCAAGGCGCGCCAGGGGCCCAGGCCGCTAGTGCGAAGGATCGTGTATTCGGAGCTTTGCGCAAGCCGTGCCATCACGAAGATGGAACCGATGAGCACGGTGATCGGCAGCAGCTCGTAGAGGTGGCTCGGAATCAGCAGCATCACGTAGAGCAGCGCCTGCGCGGGCCCGTAGTTGAGGCTGTCGGGCTTGCCGATGGACTGCAGTTCGTCGACGAAGTCGAAGAAGAAAAAGAGGCTCAGGAAGCCGAGCGTCACGAACGCAACGGCCTTCAGCACCTCCGAATAGATCAGGCGTCTTATCGTTTTCACGTTGTGGGTTCGATCTTTGGCGGTGGCACCGCGACGGGGCGGCCCTGCCGCACTTTCCGGTGGCCCCAGTTGTTGTGGCGCACGCCGAGCCATGCCAGGCCGATCAGCAGCACACCGCCGTGCAGCAGCAGCATGAAGCCGCTCGCGCTGTAGCGCCCCGAGCTGATCCAGCTCTGGCCGATGTTGAGCATGTTGTAGTAGACGACGAAGGCAAACAGTGCGAGCAGCAGGTTGCCGCTGCGCCCGACGCGGGGGTTCGCGCTCGACACGTTCAGGGCCAGCAGAACGAAGTTGATGGCGGCCAGCAGCATGCCGATGCGCCACGCCAACTCACCCCGGCTGGCGTCGCTCCGGTCGGACAACAGGGCCAGGGTCGTGCGGGCGCGCGCGGGCGTCGCGTTGGCCACCGTGCCGTTGGTGTCGCCGGCCTTGGTGCCATAGGTCTGGAATTCGCTGATCTTCAGACCGGTCTGCGCCATCGGCTGCTCGAGCCGCTGGCCACTGTTGAGCAGCAGGTAGCGTGAGTCTCCGATGTTCTCGATGCGCCCGCTGCGCGCCGAGGTGGTGATCTGCAGGCCGCGCTCGAGGGCCCAGATGAAGACGTTCGTTGCCGTGGAGCCGTCCGGGGTGTCCTTGTCGATGAAGAACACGCGCACGCGCCCCGCGGATTCGCGGAATTCGCCCGGGGTGACGCGCTCGATGTCGCTGCGCTGCTCGTACTGCTGGCGCATGCCCATGGTCTGCGAGTTGGCCCAGGGCCAGCCCACCAGCGCCATCACCGCGATCAGGATCAGCACCGGCCAAGCGAAGCGGAAGAGGGGTTCGATGAAATCGACGAGCCCGCGGCCGCTGGAGAACCAGATCACCATTTCGCTGTCGCGGTACATGCGCGACAGGGTTCCGACAATGGCGATGAACAGGCTCAGGCTCAGGATGGTCGGCATGTAGCCGAGCACCGTGTAGGCCATCACCAGGAACACCTCCTGCGGATTCACACTGCCCTTGGACGCGAGCCCGAGGGTACGGATGAGCATCATGGTCATCACGATGGTGACCAGAACCACGAGGGTCGCTCCGAAGCTGCGGGACAGCTCCTTGCGTAGGGAAGAATGGAATAACATCGTTCGAGGAAAAAAAGGATTATGGACTTTCAACTCAAGACCCTCACCGTCGCCCAGGCCGCAGCCGAAAAATCCGACGTCCTCATCGTGCTCGTTGGCAGCGCGCCCATCACCTCCAAAGACTCGCTTTCCGTGCTGGCCGCCAGTGCCCGCAAGGCCGGCGACCTGCCCGACAAGGCCGGCAAGCTGCTCTCGCTCTATCGCCCGGACGAGGTGGTGGCATCGCGCGTCGTGCTCGCGGCCATCGGCGACGGCAAGCCCGCGTCGGTGCGCAGCGGCGTGATTGCGGCGGTCGGTGCGGCCAAGGCCCAGCAGCCCAAGCGGGTCGCCATCGTGTTCGCGCCGCCCGCCGATGGCGCTGCGGTGGCCTGTGCCGTCACGGCCGCAGCCGATGCCAGCTATGTCTACACCACGACCAAGTCGAAGGCGGAGCCGCGCAGCATCCGCCACCTGACCCTCGGCGTGGCCGATGCTTCCGGGGTGGGCAAGGCCTTCGACGAAGCCCGCGCCACCGTGCTGGGCATCGAGCTGGCTAAGGAGTGGGGCAACCGGCCCGCCAACCACGCCACGCCCACCTTGCTGGCTGAAGCCGCCAAGGCGCTGGCCAAGCTCCCCAACATCAAGTGCGAAGTGCTCGGCCCCAAGGAGGTCGAGAAGCTGGGCATGGGCTCGTTCGCCGCGGTGGCGCAGGGCTCGGCCGAGCCGCTGCGCTTCATCGTGCTGCGCTATCACGGCGCGCCCAAGGACCAGGCCCCGGTGGTGCTGGTCGGCAAGGGCATCACCTTCGACACCGGCGGCGTTTCGCTCAAGCCCGCGGCCGAGATGGACGAGATGAAGTTCGACATGTGCGGCGCCGCGAGCGTGCTCGGCACCTTCCGCGCGCTCGCCGAGATCCAGCCTGCGATCAACGTGGTCGGCCTGGTGCCCTCGTGCGAGAACATGAACGACGGCAAGGCCGTCAAGCCCGGCGACGTGGTCACCAGCATGAGCGGGCAGACCATCGAGGTGCTCAACACCGACGCCGAAGGCCGGCTCATCCTGTGCGATGCGCTGACCTATGCCAAGCGATTCGATCCGGCTGCGGTGATCGACATCGCCACGCTCACCGGCGCCTGCGTGGTGGCGCTGGGCGGCGTGCGCAGCGGCCTGTTCGCGAGCAACGAAGCGCTGGCTGCGGCGCTCGAGGCGGCCGGCGAAGAATCGCAAGACCGCTGCTGGCGCCTGCCGCTCGACGACGACTATGCGGAAGGCCTCAAGAGCAATTTTGCCGACGTGGCCAACATCGCCGGCCGTGCCGGTGGCGCCATCACTGCGGCCAAGTTCCTGCAGCGCTTCGCCGGCGACTTCGCCTGGGCGCATCTGGACATCGCGGGCACTGCCTGGAAGAGCGGGGCGGCCAAGGGCTCGACCGGGCGGCCGGTGGGTCTTCTGGTGTCCTACCTGACGACACGTGCAAGCAGCAGTGTGGCCGAGAAGGCCACGGTACCCAAGACTTCTTCATCCAAGGCCGCGCCCAAGACCCCGGGCAAGCCGACCCGAAAGGCCCGGTCCGCCAAGTGACGGAAATCGGCTTTCACTTCAACGCGCCCGACAAGCTGAACTACGCTTGTCGGCTCGTTCGCAAGGCGGTGAATGCGCGCGGCCTGCGGGTGGTCGTGGTCGGCGACGCACAGATGCTGGACGCCGTGGACGCCGCACTCTGGCAACTGTCTCCTGTGGACTTCGTCGCGCATTGCCGCGGCGACGCACAGGCTCACCTGGTCGCCCGCTCGCCCGTGATTCTTTCTGCGGAAGGCGCCGATGCGGCATCGCTGCCGCACCGCGAGATGCTGGTGAACCTCGGACTCGAGGTGCCGGCCGGTTTCGAGCGCTTCGAGCGCCTCATCGACATCGTGAGCGACGAGGCCAACGACCGGCAGATCGGCCGCTCGCGTTGGCGCCACTATGCCGACCGGGGCTACACCATCCAGTCGCACGACTTCGCAAGGAGCGCTTCCTGATGGCCAGCACGCTGCGTGCACCGCCCCGGTTCGTTCCCACCTTGACCACGGTGCTTGAAATTCCGCAAGAGCCCGCGAGCGCCGAATCGCACGCGGCGCCCGGTGCGGCATCGACGCCTCAGCCCGACCCGGCCAGCGCTGTCGCATTGCCGCCTTCGGTGCAGCTCTCGCAGGCGGAAATCGTCAGCCTCGAAGAGCAGCTTCTGCACCGGGTATTGCAGCGTGTCGACCTGTCTCTGGAAGAGCGATTGAGCGATGCGGTGTCAGCTGCCGTGCAGCATCAACTGGACGCGATGGTGCCGCGCCTGCGCGGCGAAATCGAAGCCGTTCTGCGTGCGTTGGTGATCGAGTCGATGGCCGCCGAACTCTCCGAAAACACAGGGTCTACGCCAGCTTCCGGAGCGTAAATCCTCGGCTAAACTGCGCCGCAGGTCGGAATGGCGTGAGGGTGCCGCTGGTCTGCGGCGCGAAACTTGCGAGGTCTGCGCGCCCGGATCACACGACCGGTTTTTTATTGTTTTCATCCAAGTTCTGGAGGTTCCCATGCAATTGAAATGGACTGCGGTCGCACTGGCTGCAATCACGCTTGTGGCTTGCGGCAAGAAAGAAGAAGCTGCTGCACCCGTCGCAACGCCGGCGCCCACGGCGGCCGCCCCCGCACCTGCAGCGCCTCCTGCCGATGCACTGGTCGTCAAGATCGGCCACGTCGGCCCGACCAGCGGTCCCATTGCCCACCTCGGCAAGGACAACGAGTTCGGCGCCAAGATGGCCATCGAAGACCTGAATGCAAAGGGCCTCAAGATCGGCGACAAGGTTGCGAAGTTCGTGCTGGTCCCCGAAGACGACGCTGGCGATCCGAAGCAAGGCACGGCCGTTGCCCAGAAGCTGGTCGACGAGAAGGTCAACGGCGTGGTCGGTCACCTGAATTCGGGCACCACCATTCCCGCTTCGAAGCTCTACAGCGACGCTGGCATTCCGCAGGTCTCGCCTTCGGCGACCAACCCCAAGTACACGCGTCAAGGCTTCAAGACCACGTTCCGCGTGGTGGCCGACGACACGCAACTCGGCGGCACGCTGGGCAAGTACGCTGTCGAAACCCTCAAGGGCAAGAACATTGCCGTGATCGACGACCGCACGGCCTATGGCCAGGGCGTTGCCGAGGAGTTCGAGAAGGCAGCCAAGGTTGCTGGCGGCACCATCGTGGGCCACGAGTTCACCACCGACAAGTCGACCGACTTCAACGCCATCCTGACCAAGCTCA
>CAMATD010000313.1 GCA_945860785.1 Variovorax sp. YR752
GGCCCCGCTGCGTTTGTGACTTTACACACGACGCTGAGGCGCTCCAGATGCGTCAGAGACTTTTTGAACGTTGCCGGCGTGAGCCGCGTGGCCGGTCAGTGCATCGGACGAGGAACCTACAATAAAGCAGATGCAAGTGAGCTTAGTGCAAGAAGGGCGTACTACTCGGCCCTCGTGTATTCCGGCAAGTTTGAGCGAGAGCGTGCGCCTTTGCTCATAACGAACTTCGCCGGCCAAGTGCGCCGAATTCAGTGGTAGCGGAACCGCTATTCCGCCTTTACGCCGGCTAGCTCAACCGCGCGAGCCCACTGCGGCAGTTCGGCGCGCATTAATGCACCTAGATGCTCTGGACTTCCCACATCGGGCTCCATGCCTTCGGCTAGCAGTGCGTTGCGTAGATCTGCGTTCTGCAATGCTCGCCGAAGCTCGCTGTTCCAGCGCTCAACGATTGATGCAGGAAGTCCAGCCGGGCCCACGAGGGAATACCAGCCCGTGATGCCAAGTTCCCCGTAGCCTGCTTCGACCAACGTCTCCACGTCGGGCAGTGCCGCGGCACGCCGCGTGCCGGTGGTCGCAATGGGCCGTATGCGCCCGCTGCGCACGAATGGCAGCATGGTGTTGGGTGCACTGACCTGCATTTCAATATCTCCGGCGAGGAGGGCGACGGCTGCCGCACTACCGCCTTTGAACGGGACGTGCACCATCTTTACGCCTGCCGCATGAGCAAACAGTTCGCCCACCAGATGATTGGCGGTACCGACACCGATGCTTCCGAAGGAAAGCTTGCCGGGGTTGCGTTTGGCCAGGGCGACGAGTTCACGCGTGTTGCGCGCCGGGATCGACGGATGAGTGACGATGACCAGGGGCAAGCGCACCAGCAGGGCGATCGGTGCGAAGTCTTTAAGCGTGTCATAGGGGAGTTTTCGCAGAGCCGGATTGATCACCAGGGTGCTGCTGGACCCGATCAGCAAGCTGTAGCCATCCGGCTTGCTGCGCGCTCCGAGTTCTGCACCTATGACGCCACCCGCGCCAGGACGGTTATCGATCAGCAGTGGCTGCCCTAGCTGCTCGCTCAACTTCCCGGAGATCAGGCGAGTCATCAAGTCCACCGACCCTCCCGCACCGAAAGGTACGATAAGACGCAAGGGTCGCGCAGGATACGATGTGTCCGCGGCATTGATGGTGTATGGCAGAGCCATCGCGCACAGGAACGCGTATCTATTGAGGCGGTAAATTAGCAGGCGACACCTTTCCATAGTCTGCCTATCTCCGTTTTTGGTACGAACCGCGCAACAACTCTGCAAGACCGTTTTTGGTCCCAATACAGAGGCATGTTAGAATAATGCGCGTTACGCATTCCCCTTGCAATCTGCCAGGAGCAGCGGAACATGCATGAGCGCGAAACTTTCCGGCAGTATCTCGAGCGACTACGTGCGGCTCGCGAGTTACGAGATGTTCGTCACCCCGTAGACATTCGGCACATCGCAGCCTTGACTGCAGAAAGTGCCCAGGCATTGCTGTTTCACCATGTCAGCGGCTACCGCATGCCGGTGGTTGCGGGCCTGATGCGCAGCGCGCAGCGGGTTGCATTGGGCATGGGCGTCTCGAACTATGCTGATATTGAACACGTCTTCAGCCGCGGGCTGGCGCAGCCGTTGCCACCGGTCTACGTCGACGACTGCCCTGCGCGCGAGATGGTCATGCTCGACGGCGATGCGGACTTATTCAGTATGCCGATACCAATGACCTCATTGCTCGATGGTGGGCCGACGATAACGGCAGGCCTCACTATAGTGCGCGAGCCTGACGGGTCTCTGAATGCCGGCATCTATCGCTACATGCTAAAGGAGCGCAATCTGACGGGCATCGACATCGTCACGCCGAATAATCTGCGGGCGCTTGCGCAGCGCGCGTTTGAGGAAGGCAGACCGTTGCCCATCTCGATCTCGATCGGCACGCATCCGTTTGAGTTGATGGCGGCCACCTTCCGCGCCCCCCGCGGCGTGGACGAGATCGCGATCGCCGGAGGGTTGCGCGGCGCCCCGGTGGCATTAGCGATGTGCGAAACAATAGACGTGCCGCATGTCGCCGACGCCGAGATCGTGTTGGAAGCAGAAATTCTCCCTACAGGTTGGACTTGGCCTGAGGGCCGCTTCGGCGAATTCACGTGGCTGATGGGCGGGCTGCACTGGAATCCCCTGGTGCGGATCAAGGCAATCTCGCGACGGCGCGATGCGATCTACTATGCGCTGCACATGCCGTGGGAAGTGACCTGGATGATTATTCCGGCGCGCTGGTCACAACTGCGAACAGCGCTGACCACGGCAGGCGTTCAGGTGAAAGACATTAACGTTACGCTCGGCGGCATCGGCTTCTGGCATGTCGTCATCTCGATACGCAAGCAAGCGGGAGAAGGCAAGAATGCTCTCCTCGCCGCGCTTTCTGTCGCCGACATCAAGCATGTCGTGGTGGTCGATGAGGATATCGACGTCTACAACCCCACCGAAGTCGAATGGGCGATCGCGAGTCGTGTGCAGGGGGATCGCGACGTCATCATCGTTCCCGGCGCGCGCACTAAACCCCTGGATCCCAGCCTGCTACCAATGATTGCTGGGGCTATTCCGACCGGCGCCAAAGTGGGCATCGACGCAACGATCCCGGAAGGCGTTCCGCGCAACCGCTATCAGCGCATTTCATATGCCTATGCCGATCAGGTCACACTCGACAACTACCCGACGATCACTGTGTCTGACGACTCCCGGATTGGCGCGCCCTTGGCTGCGGAGGTGGAGTCGCTGGCCGCAATCATCTTAGACATGATTGCGGAGCAGCCGCGCTACTATGCCGAGGTGATTGATGCCTTGCCCGATCATCCGATGCAAGCAATTTCCCGGGCATTTGGCAAGCTGCATTCGGATGAAAGGCTTTGGCAGGATATCGAAGGCCGAATGTGTGTGCGTGGATCGAAGTTTGCCGCAACGATTCCGGGGTGAGGCGGGGCAGGTTAGGTGCCAAGCGTTCCCGTGCGCAAGCGCCGAAGGCTTGATATCGCTGTTTTCTGCGTCACGGCTTGAGTACTACTTTGCCGTAGACTTCCCGCTCCTCGATCAGTCGGAACGCTTCATTGACATCTTCGAGCGGTAGTTCGCGGTCGATTACTGGCTTGAGCGTACCCGCCTGTATCATTGCTATCAGCTTGCCGAGGTCCTCGCGCATCCAGCCGTTCGATCCCAGAATGCGCAGTTCGAACGTCCATATGTAGCGGAGGTCTTCCTTGGGATCGAAGCTGGCCGTTGCACCGCAAGTCAATAGTTTCCCCTGGCGGTGCAGCACCTTGAGCGAAGGTACCCAGGTATCGCCCCCGGTAAAGTTGACCACTACGTCCAAGCCGCCGGTGAAGTGGCGCCGGTGCGGCTTGCTGAAGTTTTCGTAGGTCCACTTCACGAAGTCCTGCTTGGTGTAGTCGATCACGTGGTCGGCACCCAGCGCCTTAAGGCGAGCGAGCTTCGCCTCGGAACTAGCGCAGGCGATCACTTCTGCGCCAACAGCCTTGGCGAGTTGTACACAGCCTGTGCCGACACCGCCGGAGGCGCCCAGCACCAGAACCTTGTCGCCGCGCTTCACTTCACCGACGGTGTACATCATGCGAAAGGCAGTGCCGTACGCGACGGGAAGGCAGGCTGCCGACTCGAAGGAAACATCATCAGGCAAGCTCACTAAATGGTGCGTGGGGACCTTGCAGTATTCGGCTAGCCCGCCGTGCCACATCTCACCGATCAGTCCGCCCGGTCCGACCCGATCGACCGGATCGACCAGAACACGCTGGCCAACTTTCCAATCTTTAACATTTGTACCAATTGCTGAAATTTCGCCCGCGAAATCCAGGCCCATGATGCAGGGCATCGGCACCTTGATGCCGGGCATGCCACGTCGCGTAAAGATATCGTGATAGTTGAGGGTGGCTGCCCTCACTCGCACGACCACGTCATCCGCACCCGGCGCCGGGTCAGGAAAATTATTGTCAACCTGAATCGATCCTGGTCCGCCATGTTGATGTATGACCGCTGCCTTCATGAACTCACTCCGTGACTATTGCGGTTCCGAAACTCGATGGTCGCTCGCATGCTGGGCAAGAGAGCCAGTTCTATCGCTGTCATGCATCGAAAAAATAGGCTACGGCACCGGCAGCCTGCTGCGGGCCGACCCAGATGCCCCCGCAATGGCCGTCCTGCACGGTCACGCCGTTAGCCAGCAGCAGGCGCCGCGTCGACGCAAGATCGCGCACCTGCACGCCGAACCCCACCGGCGACCCGGGCAGCGGCACGGCTGCGCCCGGCGCCCATTTTTGCCATGCTGCTTCGCTCATAAGCCACAGCGAACCGCGCGCAAGCGCTAGTCTCAGACAGCCGAACTCTTGCTGGCGCCAATTGCTGCCAAAAAGCGGGCCGAACTTCTCCGCTGTTGCCGCCGGATCGGGGACACACAAGAAGGCGTCGCGCATCGCCAAGGCGCCATTCGGGTGCTCAAGCAAGTGCGGCTGCCATAGCACGTCGCGCGTGCGATGCTCGATGATGATGAAGCGCGCCTCGGTTACACGCGCGCGATCGACGTAGATGTTGCGAAATGCCGCGCGGCGTTTCTCGCGTCCATCTGGCCCAAACGCGGCATCACGCTCCAGTGCGTGCGGGGCCTCTACTTCGCCCCCCCGCGCACGTATGGCGGCATACGCTTTGTCCGCATCGGCGCAGCCGAGCGCGATGATATGGAGGCCCTGATACTTCGCCACCATGTCGAGCGCCGAACTGTATTTGTCAGGATCTGTAATCCCCATCACCTCAAGGTAGCCGTCGCGCAACATCGCGCAATGGTTGCCCGAACCCCACGGCTCGACTTGTCCTCCCGCCACGCGCGCGCCGGCATGGTCACTACGGGGCGTGAGATTGAAGCCCAATTGGGCATAAGCTCGGCGGCCGCGCTCCAGATTCGCTAGCACCACGCCGACGTGGTCGAGTTCCAGCAGCGGTTGCGTCATTGTCAAGCCTCCGCCGCAGCAGGCTGCCAAAGACTGCGCGCCAGTTCCGCGAGCGCCTTCCGATCGACCTTGTCGGTCCCGGCCAGCGGAAATTTATCAAGAAACACCACTTGACGCGGGTGCTGGTAAGCCGGCGCATGCTCGAGCGCATACCTTTGGACCGACGCCTGATCTAAGGTACTCCCGACGCGCTTTATGACGAAGGCAAACGGCTTCTGGTGCTTGAGTTCATCCGGCACCGACACCACGCAGCTTTGCACGATGTCGGGATGGCGCTCCAGCATGGCTTCTACCTCGCTGGGATAAATATTCTCACCACCACATACGAACATGTCATCGACACGGCCTACAAACCAGAAGGCGCCTGTCGCATCACGGCGAAATACGTCACCGGAACAATACCATCCATCTGCGCTAAGGACGCTGCGGGTTTTTGCTGGCAGGTTGAGATATCCGAGCATCATCGCCGGCGTGCGGATGTGAAGCACGCCTTCATCAGCCTCGTGCCCCGCGGCATTTAAAATGCGAACTTCGACGCCTGGCAACGGCCAGCCCAGCGCGAGGTCGGGTTTCGGACGTCCGTCGGGATGCGCACCAAACATCACCGCACCGGCCTCAGTAGTGCCATAGACAATCGACACCGCCACACCCGGAAATGCAGCTTTGACGTTATCAATCAGTTTTTGCGTCGCTGGCGCTGAACCCATGCGTACTAGTTCGACGGTAGAAATGTCAGTCGCCGCGAGCAGCGCCTTTTCGCGCGCCACCATGGCCATCATGGTGGGTACAGCAGTGAGCCAGGTAACGCTGAATCGGCCAATCGCCTCGATATAACGGCCCGTGTCGAACTGCGGCAGCAGGACAATCGATGCATGTGCCGCGAACGCAAATTTGCTGGTTCCCAACCCGTTCATGTGAAACAGCGGTGCCGCTACCAACAAGCGGTGATGCTCGAGACTGGCGCCGCTCAGGCGTGCCTTGACGGACCATAGGTATGCGCGGTGCGAGAGCGGCACGCCCTTGGGACGGCCGGTCGAGCCTGACGTATACAGCACCAACGCGGTCTCTTCCGTTGCCGGATGCACTGCCTCGAACGGCCCCACATTCAGCAGTGCGGCGAAGCCGTGCGGGCCACTGTCGTCAAAGCTTACAGATGCTAAATCACGTGGCACCATGTCGCCCCGTTTGCGGTCATACAGCACCAATTTCGCACCGCAGTCGCGCAGCACAAAATCAACCGTTTCACGCGGAAATTTATGGTTGACCGGAACGGCTACCAGGCCAGCACGCATTGCGCCGAAGTAGGCGAGTAAAAACTCGACCCGGTTCGCCGACAGTATCGCCACGCTGTCGCCGCGCTTGAGTCCCCGTGCCAGCATGCCGCGTGCACAGGCATTCGCCAACCGGTCGATCTCGCCGTACGAATACTCGCGCGGCCGCTTCCAGTCCAGACAGTCGATCAGTGCGACTTTGTCGGCCGCGCAACTGCGGTCAAAGAGATCGCCGAGATTAAATGCAGGATGCATTAGAGGAAGTATCGGGCCATAGGTAACGGAAACGCAGGCTTGCGTGGGGAATGTAATGTAAGAATACCGCAAACCACTGCGGTTTCATGTCCCAATGGATCGTGTGCGAGCGCCCGATTCGCGCCGGGGGTCGGATATGATGAATGTGTTGCTGTGCGCGGCTCGTGGAGACTTTCTTTG
>CAMATD010000314.1 GCA_945860785.1 Variovorax sp. YR752
GCTACTGGTTTGCGGCCGATCAACAAGTGCTCTGAGCGATCACGCCGGCGGTGTGCTCTGCGCAGCGAAATAAAGGAGGAGGCATGCGGCCCTAGGCCGCGCCGGGGGACATGCGCGGAGCAGAGCACACCGTCGGCGTGAGCGCGCCCTGAACAGCAGGCCTTCATCCTAGCCAACAGCCTGGGTAACGATGGCGAAGAGCGACGCCCCGCTTGGCGGCGTGACGAGCGGCTCACCGCGCACCATCGTCGTCGGCGCATCCACGCGCAGCAGGCCGATGCTTTCGAGCCATTCGGCGAGACCACTGTCGAAATCGATGTCGATGCGCGTGAAGTGACCAGCATTCACCCCCGCAAGGTGCGCGATCAGCGCCTTCGCACCGTCGGCATCGGGCGCGACCACCGGCCCGATGGAATGCCCGCGCCCGAAGCGCCGCAGCATCGCGAAGCCGACAGGCTCGTTGTCGTGGTCGAGCACCACGCAGGCATCGGCGCTGTGCAGCAGGTCGGCGATCAGCGCGTCGCGTCGCATGCCGCGCGATGCCGCGTCGAGCGCCTGCAGCGCCGGCAGTTCGTTGAGGCCCGCGGGCCGCAGGCGCCAGCCCGGCCGCAGCGCGACCAGCGGCGCCGGCTGCGAGATGCCCTGGTGCTGGCGCATCTCGCCGGTGCGCACGAAACCCAGCCGTTCGTAGAGTCCACGCCCTTCGGCGGTGGAGTGCAGCAGCACCGTGCGGTCTTCCAGACCTTCGAGCAAAACGCTCATGAGCCTGTGCCCGATGCGGCGGCCCTGGCAAGCCGGCGTGACGATCACCAGGCCGATGGTGGCGTGGCTTTCGCCCCATAGCCAGCGCAGCCCGCTCGCGACGATCTCGCCATCGCGTTCGACGGCGATGCCTTCGGCATGCACGAACACCTGCTCCCAGTCCGCCGGCCGGTGCGGCCAGCGCAGCTCCGCAGACAGCGCATGCGCGTGCGGCAGGTCGGCGGGCGTCATCGGTCTCAGCACCACGCCATCCATGGCGGGTGCGTTCGAAGTGGGTTCAGGCATCGGAAAACTCTCTGTAGCTGGAGCAATAGCGCGTCCATCTTGGACGACATTGCCGCGCTGCACCAGACCGAATTCGGTATCCGATGCAACTCGCAAGCTTCGTCTGCCGCGCCACCCGGTTTTGCAATTCGCTGCGGTGGGGCGCCCGCATACGCACACAAATGCCGTGCCAACCTGCCTAGCATCGATCGCCATTCCCCACGTCCCGCCGCTACCCACCCCATCGCCATGCAAGTCTTCGATCCACGACACATCCAGGTGCCTTCGGGCCATTTCATCGGCGGGCGCCTCGTGCCCGACACCGGTCGCATGGTGGTGCAGCGCCCCTCCGATGCGCAGGCCCATGCCGAGCTTCCGCTGGGCGATGCCGCCACGGTGGACACGGCCGTGCGCGATGCCTGGCACGCCTGGCGCCACAGCGACTGGGCGCGCCGGGCGCCGCGTGAACGCGCGCGCGTGCTGCGCCGATGGGCCGACCTGATCGAGGCCGATGCAGCGCAGCTCGGGCCACTGGAGGCCGTGTGCTCGACACGCCCGGTGCGCGACGCCATCGCCTGGGACGTTCCGTTCACCGCCGAAGGCCTGCGCTTCTTTGCCGAGTACGCGGACAAGATCGGCGGCGATGTGGCGGCCACGCGCCACGACCACCTGGGCATGGTGATCGCCGAGCCGTATGGCGTGGTCGGCGCGATCACGCCGTGGAATTTCCCGCTGGTGATGATGTCGTGGAAGGTCGGCGCCGCGCTGGCCGCGGGCAATGCGGTGGTGCTCAAGCCCTCGGAGCTCACGCCCTACTCGGCCATCCGACTCGCGGAGCTGGCCATCGAGGCCGGCGTGCCGCCCGGGCTCTTCAACGTCGTGCAGGGCGATGGCCGCACCACGGGCGACGCGCTCTCGCGGCATCCGCTGGTCTCGAAGATGACCTTCACCGGCTCCACCCGCACGGGCGCCGCCATCATGGCCGCCTGTGCCATGAACGGGCCGAAGCCGGTGACGCTGGAGCTGGGCGGCAAGAGCCCGCAGCTGGTGTTCGACGACGCACCCGACGTGGACCACCTGGCCGGCATGATCGCCGGCGCGATCACCGGCAATGCGGGGCAGGTGTGCGTGGCCGGCTCGCGGCTGATCGTGCAGCGCGGCATTGCGGCCGAACTGGTCGAGCGCATCGCGGCGCGCTTCACCGCGCTTCACCGCGCTGCGCCCCGGCGCCACCTGGGACAACACGGCCACCTTGTCGCCCATCATCTCTGCCCTGCAGGCCGGGCGCATCCTCGACATCGTCGAGCGTGCGCGCGATGCCGGTGGCCGTGTGCGCTGCGGCGCCTACTTCCAGCCCACGCTGATCGAAGGCGTGGATGCGGCCAACCCCGCAGTGCAGGAAGAGATCTTCGGCCCCGTGCTGACGGTGCAGACCTTCGACGACGAGGCCGAAGGCCTGGCGCTGGCCGCGCACGAACACTACGGCCTGGCCTCCGGCGTCCACACCGCCGACATCGGCCGCGCGCTGCGGGCCATGCGCGGCATCTCCGCGGGCACCGTGTGGATCAACCGCTATGGCCGCAGCGCCGACTTCGTCATTCCGACCGGGGGTTATCACCAATCGGGCATCGGCAAGGACCTGGGGCGCCAGGCGGTCGAGGCCAACCTGCGCTTCAAAAGCGTGCTCATCGACTTTGCCGCGACGCACTGAGGTGCATGGCCGCACGCATGGAGGGCAGACCGCACGGCATGCCGTCACCGGCCCCGCAAACCGCAGCTTCGTTTCGGCAGGCACCGTTTTTCCCTACATCCTCCGAGTGACTGCGTGCTGCAATCACTTCGTAATGAGTTTGTCGCATTTGCCATCTTTGACACAGGATTCGAGACCATGACCTTCAGGCCCAAGTACGTGACCTTCGACTGCTACGGCACCCTCACGCGGTTCCGCATGACGGAGATGACCACCGAGCTCTTTGCCGACCGCATCCCGGCCGAGAAGATGGCGCAGTTCATTGCCGACTTCACCGCCTACCGTTTCGACGAGGTGCTGGGCGCCTGGCAGCCCTACGAAGTCGTTCTGAAGAACGCCGTGCGGCGCCTGTGCAGGAAATGGAAGATCCAGTATCTCGACAGCGACGCGCAAAAGTACTACGACGCCGTGCCCACCTGGGGCCCGCACGCGGACGTGGCCGCCGGCCTGGCCAAGGTCGCCAAGGAAATCCCGCTGGTGATCCTGTCGAACGCCTCGGACAACCAGATCCAGAAGAACGTGGCGATGCTCGGCGCGCCCTTCCACCGCGTCTACACCGCGCAGCAGGCCCAGGCCTACAAGCCGCGGCTGCAGGCCTTCAAATACATGCTCGACTCGCTGGGCTGCAACCCCGAGGACGTGCTGCATGTGTCGTCCAGCCTGCGCTACGACCTGATGTCGGCGGACGACATCGGCATCGTCAACAAGGTGTTCGTCAATCGCGGCCACGGACCGGGCAACCCGGCCTACCGCTATGTCGAGATTCAAGATATCGGCGGCCTGCCCGGCGTTGTCGGTCTCTGATTTCCCGCGCCCCTTCCACTCACACCACGCCATGAAGCTCGACTCCTACTGGACCGATTCGGCGCCGGCCTTCACCCCCCGCGGTGCATGCGCTGCCGGCGCAGGTCGACGTCGCGATCGTCGGCGGCGGCTTCACGGGCCTGTCGGCGGCGCTGGCGCTAGCCCGGCGCGGCGCCCGCGTCGCGGTGCTGGAAGCCGGCACCCGCGTGGCGGCCGAGGCATCGGGCCGCAATGGCGGGCACGTCAACAACGGGCTGGCCGTGGACTATGCCGATGTGGCGGCCAAGGTCGGTGTCGAGAAGGCCCGCGCCTGGTACCACGCCTACGACGATGCGGTGGACACCGTGGCGCGGCTGGTGCGCGACGAGGCGATCGACTGCGACTTCGTGCGCCACGGCAAGCTCAAGCTCGCCACGCGTGCCAACCAGATGAGCGCGCTCGAACGCAGCGTGCAGCGCCTGATCGACGACGGCGTGGACACCGATGTCGAGATCCTCGATGCCGCGCGCGTGCGCGGCGAGGTGCAGAGCGAGCGCTTCCACGGCGGGCTGCTCTACAAGCGCAGCGGCCAGATGCACATGGGCCGCTTCGCCCAAGGCCTGGCCACGGCCGCGCAGCGCCATGGCGCGCAGATCCACACCGGCACGGCCGTGGACCGCCTCGAGCGCCTGGGCCAGGGCCATGCGCACCGGCTGCATACCGCGCGCGGCAGCGTCACCGCGCAGCAGGTGTTGCTGGCCACCGGCGCCACGCGCCATGGCGGCTATGGCAGCTTCGGCTGGCTGCGCCGACGCATCGTGCCGATCGGCAGTTTCATCGTCGTCACCGAGCTGCTCGGCGCGGAGCGCGCGCAGGCGCTGCTCGCGGCCCGGCGCACCTACACGACGGTGGCGAACATCCATCACTACTTCCGGCTCACGGCCGACCACCGGCTGGTGTTCGGCGGGCGCGCGCGCTTCGCGATCTCCAGCCCGCAGTCGGATGCCGCGAGCGGCGAGATCCTGCGCGCGGGGCTGGCCGAAACCTTCCCGCAGCTGGGCGCCGTGCGGCTGGACTACTGCTGGGGCGGACTCGTCGACATGACGCAGGACCGCCTGCCCCACGCCGGCGAGCGCGACGGCCTCTACTACGCCATGGGCTACAGCGGCCACGGCACGCAGATGTCGGTTCACATGGGCGAGCGCATGGCTGCCGTGATGAACGGCGACACCAGCGCCAACCCCCTGGCAGGACCGCGCGTGGCCTGCCATCCCCGGTCACTTCGGCCCGCCCTGGTTCCTGCCGGCGGTCGGCCTCTATTACTCGCTCAAGGACAAGCTGGCCTGAGCACCGCGCGAGTCCGCCGTTTTCGTTCCGTGTTCGTTCTTCAACCTTCAGTCACCGGCCCACAGGAGTACCCCACCATGAGCGACAGCAGCAACAAGAGGTTCGAGAGCCTCGTCGGTCCCGGCGAAAGCCTTCGCGTGATGGAGTCGCTGAAACGCGGCGCCTCGCGGCGCGACATCCTGACGATGCTGATGGCCGGCGGCATGCAGGCCACGCTGGCCGGCAGCTTGGCGGGCATGGCGGTGTCCGCCCATGCGCAGACGCCCCGGCGCGGCGGCCGTATCCGGGTGGCGGGCGCCACCGCCGCCGCCACCGACACGCTCGATCCGGCCAAGCAGTCGAACCAGACCGACTACTCGCGCGGCACCATGATCTACAACGGCCTCACCGTGCTGGACGGCAGCCTCACGCCGCAGCCCGCGCTCGCCGAATCGTTCACCACCAAGGACGCCAAGACGTGGGTATTCACGCTGCGCAAGGGCGTGACCTTCCACGACGGCAAGGCGCTCTCGCCCGCCGACGTGGTGTTCTCGGTGATGCGCCACAAGGACCCGGCCACCGCCTCCAAGGCCAAGGTGCTGGCCGACCAGATCGACAGCGCCAAGGCCACCGGCCCGAACGAAGTGACCTTCGTGCTGAGCGCGCCCAACGCCGACCTGCCGGTGATCCTGGGCACCTTCCACTTCCACATCGTCAAGGACGGCACCACCGACTTCAACGCCGGCATCGGCACCGGCCCCTACAAGCTCACGGAGTTCAAGCCCGGCGTGCGCTCGCTGGTCGTGCGCAACGAGGCCTACTGGAAGCCCGGCAAGCCCTACCTCGACGAGATCGAGTTCGTGGGCATCGGCGACGAGAGCGCGCGCGTCAACGCGCTGCTGTCGGGCGGCATGGACCTGGTCGGCTCGGTCGACCCGCGCTCGGTGGCGCGCGTGAAGGGCACGCCCGGCTATGCGATCTTCACCACGCAGTCGGGCCAGTATTCCGACCTGGTGATGCGCAAGGACATGGGCCCCGGCGCCAACCCCGACTTCGCCATGGCGATGAAGTACCTGTTCGACCGCGAGCAGATGAAGAAGACCATTGCGCTCGACTACGCGGTGGTGGCCAACGACCAGTCGATCGACCCGACCAACCGCTTCTACTTCGCGGGCCTGCCGCAGCGGACCTTCGACCTCGACAAGGCCAAGTTCCACCTGCAGAAGTCGGGCGTCACCGGCAAGGTGCCGGTGGTGGCTTCGCCGGCCGCGATGTACTCGGTGGAGATCGCGCTGGTGCTGCAGCAGAATGCGCAGCGCGCCGGGCTCGACCTCGACATCAAGCGCATGCCGGCCGACGGCTACTGGTCGAACCACTGGCTCAACAGCCCCGTGGGTTTCGGCAACGTGAACCCGCGTCCGAGCGCCGACGTGCTGCTCACGCAGTTCTTCCACTCGGGTGCGGCCTGGAACGAGTCGCGCTGGAAGAGCCCGAAGTTCGACCAGCTGCTGCTGACCTCGCGCGCCGAGACGGACCTGGCCAAGCGCAAGCAGATGTATGCCGACATGCAGACGATGATTCACCAGGAAGCCGGCATCGGCATTCCGCTGTTCCTTGCGAGCATCGACGGTCACACGTCGAAGCTGAAGGGCCTTTCGCCGATTCCGCTGGGGGGCCTTATGGGCTACTCGTTCGCGGAAAACGTCTGGCTGGATGTATGAAAACCTGCTTTTCGATTCGTCGCGTTGGGGGGCATTCAGGGAGCGCTCACGCCGACGGTGTGCTCTGCTCCGCGAATGTCCCCCGGCGCGGCCTAGGGCCGCATGCCTCCTCCTTTATTTCGCTGCG
>CAMATD010000315.1 GCA_945860785.1 Variovorax sp. YR752
CTCACCACCACCGCACCGCCGCCGGTGGCCGTGGCGGCCTGCCACTGCAGATAGGTCACGGTGGCGCCGGCGGTCGAGAATTGCGCGGTGTGGCCCGGGTAGCTTCCATTGATGGCACCACCCGCGAACACGTGCGAAAGACGCGCAAAGGGCTCCACCAGCCAGAGCCGCGGCAGGCGCGCAATGCGGCCCGCGGCCAGCAGGTCGCGAAGGCCCGCGTAGATGCCCCAGGCCAGATCGCCCCGCGCGGTGGGAATCACGATGTGGTCCGGCAGGCCGCCGTCGGTCACGCATTCGAGCGCGATCGGCTTGTAGCCCTCGATGGCCAGCGGCGCACTGCCCAGCGCAGGCAGGCGGTAATTGGTCAGCGCGAAGTAGCCCGGGTACTGCGAACGCTCGCGCACGAAGGCCCAGCGGCCCGCGTTGTCGGCAAACACATAGCGGCGCGCGCCGAGCGCATCGAGCTGCCGCGTGTAGGTGGCCGGCATGCCTTCGTAGGTCGCGATCTCGCAGCCCAGGCCGGCAGCCCACGCATAGTGCGCCGCCGACACCGCCGCGTTGCCCGACGAGGCCAGCACCAGCGTGTGGGCACCGAAATCCAGCGCCTGGGCCACGCCCACGGCCGTCATGCGGTCCTTGTGGGAGCCCGTGGGGTTGCTCGATTCGTCCTTGAGGCCCAGTCGCGCAACGTCGAAATGCTGTGCCAGTTCCGGCATTTCCTGCAGCGGCGTCCGGCCCTCGCCGAGCGTGAAGCCCGGCGCGTAGGGCATGGGGATCGCATCGGCGCCATCGGGCAGGTAGCTGGCACGCAGCGCGACATGAAAGCCCGTGCGCTTGCAGGCGGGGCAACCGTCGTGCGTCAGCGTGACCGGGTAGAGCGCATCGCAGCGCAGGCATTGCAGACCCCTCAGCCGTGGGTTCCTCACGGGTCTGAGCGTCCGGGCCAGTGCGCTGGCCGAAGGGTTTCCCGAATGATTGGCCGAAGGGTCCGCTGGCGGGGCGGCGAACTTGAAGTCCAGAACTGGCGATGGCGTCACGGGGAGGGCGTTGGAAGTTGTGCCCAAATCTTATGCATTCGGAAATAAAATTACGCAGCTCTAGATACTCAATCGATAAATAAACTTATCGGTTCTCACCGATGCGATTCGCCGAAATCGAGACGTTCCGGGCCCTGATGCGCGGCAGCTCCACCCGCAAGGCCGCCGCCTTGCTGCACGTGACGCAGCCTGCCATCAGCCAGTCGCTCAAGCGGCTCGAGGCGCAGGCGGGCATGCTGCTGTTCCAGCGCACCGGCGGGCGCCTGGTGCCCACGCCCGAGGCGCGCGCGCTGTGGGTCGAGGTGGAGCGCGTGTTCATCGGCATGGACGCCATCGAGCATCGCGTGCGCAGCCTGCGCGACTTCGGCGTCACCCCGCTCGAACTCAGTTGCTTCCCGGCGTATGGCCTCGGCTTCATGCCGCGCGCGCTGGCCCGGTTGAAGGCACACCGCGGCGCGAGCCCCTGGCCGCAGGTGTCGCTGCAGGTGCTGAGCTCGAAGGACGTGCGCGACCGGGTGGCCATGGGCATCTCCGACTTCGGCCTGATGGCCGACGAACTCTCGCTCGAAGGCATCGACCACTCGACCTTCGCGCGCTTTCCCGGCGTGGTCGTGATGCCCGAAGGCCACGCGCTCTCGCGCTTCAAGACCATCAAGCCGGAGCAGCTGGCGGAGGCGCCCTTCATCTCCCTCAACCCCGAAGACCCTTCGCACCTGCGGCTCGAGGCCGCACTGGCCCCGTATGGCGTGGCGCTGCGGGTGCTGGTGCAGACGCCCTATGCGGCGAGCGTGTGCGAGATGGCGCTGCGCGGCCTGGGGGTGGGACTGGTCAACCCGATCACCGCGCTCGACTACGCGGAGCGCGGGCTGGTGGTGCGCCGGTTCTCGATCGATGTGTCCTTCACCTGCATCCTGGCCCTGCCGGCCGGCAAGGTGCTCTCGGCCACGGCGCGGGATTTTCTCTCGCTCATGCGCCTGCAGCTGACCGAAGACGAAAAGCGGATGCAGCGCTACCTGCGCTAGGCGCGGCGCCTTACTTCCAGGTGAACTCGTGGTTCAGGCCGATCACGAAGCCCGCACGCTCCGCTCGCCCGGAGGCTTGGTGCGCGACGCGCTGACATCCACACTGATCAGCGGCGTGAGGCTGAAGCGCCCGCCGATGCGCGACGTCCAGAGACCCGATGCGCGATTGCGCTCCACAATGAGCGACACCGTGTCGTTGATGGCCCATTCGACGGCCGCACCGCCACGCGGCGTGCGCACGCCGGTGCCGAGCGCCCAGTCGGCGCCGAGGTTGACGTGAACCTGCAGGCTGCCGGTGGGGCGCCAGGTCATCGGCACGACGAACTGCCCGCCCATGCGACCGCCGCGCCGGAGGTCGGACACGGTGCTCATCGACACGGCGGCGCTGAAAGGCGCATCGCCCGCCTGCCCCAGGAAATTCCATTTGATCTGCGGCCCGCCGGTGACCGAATGAACGCCCTGCACCGAAAGCCGGTCGAAATTCAGGCCCAGCTCGATGGGGCCGACCCGGCAGGCGGGCCCGAGGTGGAACCCGATGACCGGCTCCGTGCCGGTGCGGCCCCACCAGGTCTCGTACTGACATTGGCCGGGGTCGAGCGTGCCCGCGTCGTCGACGTCGAAATGGCCGGCGGCCTGCGCGCCCACGCCCGAAAGCGTGCTGAAAGCGGCCAGCAGTCAGACCGGACATGGCGATCGATTTGTTGTTCTGTGCCTGTTCTTCATCGCGAGCATCCCAAGGGCCCTCGGGCCATTCTAGGGATACGGAAAGTCGGACCCGTGACGCGGCGCCGCACACCCCAGGGGCCGCTCAGATCTCGAACTGGGGCTGCAGCTCGCGGATGCGCTTGATGGCCACGCCTGCCGCGGCCGTTCGTGTCTCGACGCCGAGCTTCACGTACACCCGCTCCAGGTGCTTCTTGGCCGTTGCCGGGCTGCTGCCCAGGATCTCGCCGATGTCCTTGTTGGTCTTGCCCTTGACCACCCAGTACAGCACCTCGGCCTCGCGCGCCGTGAGCTTCAGGCTCAGGCTCATCGCCTCGATCACCGCGGTGTCGGACACCTCGCGCATGATGATCATCCACTCGTCGCCGTCGTCGTCATGGCCGGTCTGCTGGTGCAGGCGCAGCGTGAGGCTGCTCGCGCCCTGGACGATCGAGAGTGCCGGCGGCTCGATGCCGCGCTGGCGCGCATCCGGCGTGTGACGCAGCAGCCACTCGAGCACCGCGGGCGGTGTTTCGGGCGCACGCGTCTCGCAGTAGCGCTGCAGCAGGTCACGCGCCAGCGCCGTCTGCCAGATCAGCCGGCCGTCGGGCAGCCGCACGGTGATGCTTGCGTAGCCGAAGGCATCGAGCGCATTGCGCGCCTGGCCGGCCTGCCGCGCGTCCTGCCGCGCGCGGCGCGCGCCCTGCAGATGCACATTCATGCGTGCCAGCACTTCCTTCGGCTTGATGGGCTTGGTGACGTAGTCCACGCCGCCGGCTTCGAGCGCGGCCACGAGGTGCTCGGTCTCGGTCAGGCCGGTCATGAACACGATGGGGATGTGCGCTGTCGCCGCATCGGCCTTGAGACGGCGCGCGACCTCGAAGCCATCGATGCCCGGCATCATCGCGTCGAGCAGCACGATGTCGGGCCGCGCCTGCTCGCCATTGGTGGCGAGCAGCACGGTGTAGCCCGACTCGTCGAGCGCGTCGTGCAGCACCGCGAGGTTGTCGGGCACGTCGTCGACGATCAGCACGAGGTCGCTGTTGACGCCCTGGTCGCGCAGCGTTCTGGCGAGCGGCGATGCTTCCATGGGCGGCGGTGTGGTCGAACTCATGGCGCGCTCACCGCTTCGGCCAATGCCCGGCTCATGGCCTCGAACTGGAACTGGCGCGCCAGCACGCGCTGCGCTTCGGTCCATGCCAAGCACTCGGACTGTTCGGTGTCGAGGTCGTCGAGCTGGTTCATGATGCCGCGAAAGTAACCCAGGCTCACCGCCTCGTCGAGTGCGCGCAGGCGGTCTCGCGACGGCGCCTGCATGACCTTCGGCGCAATGACGGCCGGCAGCGCAGCCGCGGTGTCGGTCCATCGAAGGCCGAGCCGCCGTTCGAGCCAGTCGAGCAGCTCCGTATGGCGCACCGGCTTCACGAAGAAGTCCTCGGGCGCAACGCCCACGTCGTTGTCCAGCCCCTTGTCGAAGGCATTGGCCGAGACGATGGCCACTGCCGCGTCGACGAGTCCCAGCTTGCGCGCGCGGCGGATCGTCTCCCAGCCGTCGATGCCGGGCATCGCGAGGTCGACGAACATCGCGTCGGGCCGGTCGACTACCTGCGTTTCATGCCCGCGCGCACCGCCACCACGGGGCGGCGCTGGTGGGGCGGCGTGCTGGCGGGCGGCCCGGGCTGGGTGGTGCTGGGCGTGTTCAAGATGCTGGGCGGGGCGCTCTTGGCCTACCTGGCGATCACGCACATGGTGCCGGTCGAGCGCGCGGTCGACTCGAACCAGATGTACCTCGCGGCCTACGAGTACGTGTTTCCGAACTACGGCTGGGCGGTGGCCGCGACGGCGCTGTTCGTGGTGGTGTCGCAGCTCAAGATCAACGTCACCAATGCCTATGCGGGTTCGCTGGCCTGGAGCAACTTCTTCTCGCGCGTGGCGCACAGCCACCCGGGGCGCGTGGTGTGGGTGGTGTTCAACGCGCTGATCGCCTTCATGCTGATGGAGATGAACGTGTTCGAGGCGCTGGGCGACGTGCTCGGGCTCTTCGCCAACATCGCCATCGCTTGGATGATGTCGGTGGTGGCCGACCTGGTCATCAACAAGCCGCTGGGGCTCTCGCCGCCGGGCATCGAGTTCAAGCGGGCGCACCTGTGGGACATCAACCCGGTGGGCGTGGGCGCGATGGCGCTGGCCTCGGTCTTGTCGATCACCGCGCACCTGGGCGTGTTCGGGCCGCTGGCGCAGGCCTTCTCGGCGCTGATTGCGCTCGGTACGGCGTTCGTCGCTTCACCGCTGCTGGCGTGGGCGACGGGGGGCAAGTACTACCTTGCGCGCGCCACGGACGCGAGCGGTGCCGTTCCTTTCGCGCCGGCCGCCGGCCCGCGCGCCGTGCGCTGGGCGCGGGTGGCATCCGATGAGAGCGGCAGCTACCAGCGCCTGAAGGTCCAGCACTGCGTGATCTGCGAGCGCGAGTACGAGGGGTCGGACATGGCCCATTGCCCCGCCTACCAGGGCGCGATCTGCTCGCTGTGCTGCACGCTCGATGCGCGCTGCGGCGACCTGTGCAAGCCGCATGCGAGCCTGTCGGCGCAATGGTCTGCCGTCCTGCGCTGGCTGCTGCCGCGCCGCAGCTGGCGTTATCTCGACACGGGGCTCGGGCACTTCCTGTTGCTGATGCTGATCAGCGTGCCGCTGCTGACCGTGGTGTTCGGCGTGCTCTACCAGCAGGAGCTGCGCGCGTTCGGCGAGAGCGCACTGGAGCTCGCGTCGCAGGCCGACGTGTCGGCGGCGCTGGCGGGTGTGCAGCAGTCTTCGCTGCGCTCGGGTTTTCTCAAGGCCTACATGGCCTTGCTCGTCATCGCCGGCATCGTGGCCTGGTGGCTGGTGCTGGCGCACCAGAGCCGCAAGGTCGCGCAGGAAGAGTCGAACCGCCAAACGCACCTGCTGGTGCGCGAGATCGAGCTGCACCGCGAGACCGACCGCGCGCTGCAGGCCGCCAAGCAGACCGCGGAAGAGGCCCGGGCGGTGGCCGAACTGGCCCAGCGCGCCGCCGACCAGGCCAAGAGCCGCTACATCAGCGCCATCAGCCACGAACTGCGCACGCCGCTCAACAGCATCCTGGGCTATGCGCAGCTGATGGGCGAAGACCACTCCGTGCCGCCGCACCGCCAGCAGGCCGTGGCCGTGATCAAGCGCGGCGGCGAGCATCTGCTTTCGCTCATCGAAGGCACGCTGGCCATTGCGCACATCGAGGCCGGCAAGCTCACGCTGCACGCGCGGCCGATGCGTTTTGCCGACACCATGCGCGAACTGGCCGACATGTTCGAGCTGCAGGCGGCCGAGAAGGGGCTTCAGTTCCGCTTCGAGGCCGCAGGCGCCTTGCCCGAGGTGGTGCGCGCCGACGAGAAGCGCGTGGGCCAGATCCTCATCAACCTGCTGGGCAACGCGATCAAGTTCACGGCCACGGGGCAGGTCACGCTGCGGCTCGCCTATGCGCGCGAGTTCGCGGCCATCGAGATCGAAGACACCGGGCCGGGCATGACGGCCGAGGACATCGAGCGCATCTTCGAGCCCTTCGCGCGCGGCAACGCGGCCGCCTCGTCGGCGCCGGGCGCGGGCCTGGGCCTCACCATCGCCAAGATGCTGACGGACCTGATGGGCGGCGAGATGAAGGTGCAGAGCACGCCCGGAACAGGGTCGCTTTTCTGCGTGCGGCTCTTCCTGCCGCGTGTGCACGACGCCGTGACCGGAACAAGCCGGCCGGCGCCGGTGGTGCGTGCGCGGCGCGGCTATGAAGGCCCGCGCCGACGCTTGCTGGTGGTCGACAACGAAGAGGCCGATCGCGACCTGCTCGACCATGTGCTCGCCCCGCTGGGCTTCGAGCTGCGCACGGCCGCCAGCGGACACGATGCGCTCGACCTCGTCGCCGCGGTCGGCCTGCTCGCCCATCTGGGTGATC
>CAMATD010000316.1 GCA_945860785.1 Variovorax sp. YR752
TGGGCGTGCCGATGGAAGGCAGCTTCAAGAAGTTCGACGCCCAGGTCGCCTTCGACCCGAAGAAGCCCGAAGGCGGCACCGTCGCCCTGCAGATCGACACCGTGAGCGCCGGCTTCGGCGTGCCGATGAGCGACGCCGAGCTGCCCAAGGCGCCGTGGTTCGACGCCGCGAAATTTCCGCAGGCCAGCTTCCAGTCGAGCGCCATCAAGGCGCTGGGCGACGGCAAGTTCGAGATGGCGGGCAAGCTCACCATCAAGGGCACGGCCAAGTACGTGACGGTGCCCGTGAGCATCGCGCCGGCCGGCGGCAACTACGCGGTCGCCACCGGAAGCTTTACGATCCAGCGGCTCGACTACAAGGTGGGCGATGGCGAATGGACCGACACCTCGGTGGTCGGCAACGAGGTGCAGGTGCGCTTCAAGCTCACGCTCGCGGGCCTCGGGCAGCTGTGACGCCAACAACCCTCTTTTCTCATTTCACTCCCATGTCCCACACTCCCACCGCCATGAAGAAACTCCTCCTCGCCTCGGTGTTGTCGGCCACGGCAGTCTCGTTCGCCACGGCCCAGGAATTCACCGCCCCGCCCTTTGCCGTCAAGCCCGCGGGCGGCCCCACGAAGAACGGCAACTACGTGGTCGACCCCACGCACACCTTCGTGATGTACGAGATGGGCCACTACGGCACCACCACCAACCGCGGCCGCTTCAGCACCAAGGACGGCTCGGTGCAGATCGATGGCACCGGCACCAGCGGCAAGGTCGACATCACGATGGACATCGGCACCATCAACACCGGCGTCGACCTGCTCAACCGCCATGTGCAGAGCAAGGATTTCTTCAACGTCGCCGAGTTTCCGACCGGCCGCTTCGTGGCCGACCGCATCGACTTCAGCGGCGACAAGGTGGTCGACGTGCCGGGCACGCTCACGCTGATGGGCCAGACCAAGCCGGTGACGCTGAAGGCCGTGCGCTTCAACTGCTACCTGAACCCGCTGATCAACCGCCAGGTGTGCGGCGGCGACTTCGAGACCACCGTGCAGCGCAGCGACTGGGGCATCACCTGGGGGCTGAACTTCGGTTTCGAGAACAAGGTGAAGCTGCTGGTGCAGGTCGAAGCGGTGAACGTGCAGCAATAGCCGGAGCCGCGCGATGATGGACACCACGCTTTCCCTGCTCGGCATTGCCGGCGCCATGACCGTCGGTGCCATGAGCCCCGGCCCGAGCTTCGTCATGGTGGCCCGCACGGCCGTGGCCTCGCGCGGCGACGGGCTGGCGGCCGCACTGGGCATGGGCGCGGGCGGCCTCGTCTTCGCGATCGCCGCACTGGCCGGATTGCAGGCGGCGTTTCTCGCGGTGCCGGGGCTCTACCTCGCGATCAAGGGCTTCGGCGGCACGTACCTTATCTACCTCAGCATCCGCATCTGGCGCGGCGCGCGACAGCCGCTGGCGATGACGCAGGACACAGACGCATCGCCCCGCCAACAAGGCCGCAGCGGACGCACCTTCCTGCTGGGGCTGGCCACGCAGGTCAGCAATCCCAAGACGGCCGTGGTCTACGCGAGCATCTTTGCGGCCTTCCTGCCGCGCGAGGTGCCGCTGGTGCTGGCGCTCGCGGTGCCGGTCGTCATCTTCTGCATCGAGACGGGCTGGTACGCCATCGTCGCGCTGGCGCTGTCGTCGGCGGCGCCGCGCTCGGCCTACCTGCGCTACAAGGTCTGGATCGACCGCACGGCCGGTGGCGTGATGGGCTTGCTGGGCCTGCGGCTGGCCTGGTCGGCCGTGCGCGGCAGCTGACTGACCGCCCTGGCCTACAGCAGGCTCTCGGGCGTCAGCGGCGCTAGCAGTTCGAGCATCGTGCGGTCCCAGAAGCCGGAGTCGGGCTCCTCGTCGAGCACGGTGGTCTTGCCCGCGTCTTCGCTGACCCACTCGATGCGCGACCCGTTGCTGCCTTCGACAAAGCGCAGCCGGTAGGCGCCCTGCTGCTTGAGCACATCGATGAGCTTCAAGGCCTGCTGCGCCATCTCCGGGCTCTGGATGAACAGGCCGATCTCGGTGTTGTAGCTTTCGGAGCGCGGATCGAAATTCATCGAGCCGACGAACAGCACGCGCTGGTCGATCACCGCCGACTTGGCATGCAGCCGCCCCACCGACGTGCCGAACAGGCCCAGCCGCACGCTGCGCCGCGTGCGCGTCGAGCTCAGCTCGTAGAGGTCAGCGCCGAGCTTGAGCATGTCGGGCCGGTAGCGGCGGTAGGCGGTGTGGACCAGCGGCTCGTCGGTGGCGGCGAGCGAATTGGTGACCACGCTGATCTTCACGTTGCGCTTGCGGATCTCGTTCATCACCTCGAGCCCCGCGGCGCCCGGAATCAGGTAGGGTGAGACGATGGTCACCTCGGAACGCGCGCGGCGCATCTGCTCGACCACGTTGTAGCGCACGCTGTCGACGTCGAGCAGCGGCACGCCGCCGTACGAGGCGGTCTTGCCGATCACGCGCTCGGGCGAATCGGCATACGCCTCGGCGAGGGTCCAGATCAGGCCGAGCTTGCCGGCATCGAGGTCTTCGACCATCGGGCTGTAGCCGAGCAGGTCGTTGGGTGCGGGCTTCGGCGGCGGCGGCGTGGTGTCGGGGCCGGTGGCGGTGTCGAAGCGCTTCTGCAATTCTTCGCGCGGCAGGTCGCTCGTGACCACCGACTGGATCGGCCGCACGTAGATGCTGTTCCAGTACTGGTCGAACAGCGCCCTAAGGCGCGGGATCAGCGCGCCGGTCACGAAGGTGTCGAGGTCGATGAAGTTCTCGCCCGAGGTGCGCGTGAAGTACTGGTTGCCGATGTTGCGCCCGCCCGCCACCGCCATCGCGCCGTCGGCGATGAAGAGCTTGTTGTGCATGCGGCGGTTGACGCGGTTGAAGTCGAAGAGCGACGCGGTGAAGCGCTTGAGCAGGCTGCCGCGCCCGGCCGGGAACGGGTTGAAGAGGCGCAGCTCGACATTCGGCGTGGCGGCCAGCCCGAGCAGCAGTTCGTCTTCGCCCGAGGTGTAGAGGTCGTCCATCAAGAGGCGCACGCGCACGCAGCGCACGCAGCGTGCGCTGCGTGCGCTGCGTGCGCTGCGTGCGCGTGCGCTGCAGGTAGCGGCCGGTCTCGTCGTTCTCGCTCTGGTAGTACTGCACGTCGAGCGTGCGCTGGGCGCGGCGCGCGAGCTGGATGCGGGTATCGAAGGCGAAATCGCCGCCCGGCATCAGGCGAAAGCCGCTGAGGTCGGGGTCGGGCTGGGAGGTCAGCGCGATCTTGCCGAGGGCGGTGTCGGCCGAGACGGCGAGAGCCTTGGTGGGCGTGCGCGGCGCCTCGTCGGGCAAGGTGGCGCAGCCCGCGAACAGCAACGCTGCCGCCATGACGAAGACCCAATGCCCACAACGCGACAGCAGGCAACGGGTCATTGGCAGCTTTCTACAGGGCTTTACGCAGGTTGGCGGGCGCGATGCGCAGCGCCTCGCGGTACTTGGCCACCGTGCGCCGCGCGCATTCGATGCCCTGCTCCTTGAGCATCTCGGAAATCTGGCTGTCGGACAGCGGCTTCTTGATGCTCTCGGAACCCACGAACTGCTTGATGAGCGCGCGCACCGCGGTGCTCGATGCATTGCCGCCGGTCTCGGTGCCGAGCGCCGAGCCGAAGAAATACTTGAGCTCGACCGTGCCGAAAGGCGTAGACATGTACTTGGCCGTGGTCACGCGCGAGATGGTCGACTCGTGCAGGCCCAGTTCGTCGGCAATCTCGCGCAGCACCAGCGGCCGCATCGCCAGTTCGCCATGCACGAAGTAGCTCTTCTGCCGCTCGACGATGGCATTGCTCACGCGCAGGATGGTGTCAAAGCGCTGCTGGATGTTCTTGATGAACCAGCGCGCCTCCTGTAGCCGCTGCGACAGCGCCTGGCTGCCTTCGCCCTTGTGCGCCTTGAGCGCGCCGGCGTAGATATCGTGCACGCGCAGCCGCGGCATCACCTCGGGGTTGAGCATGACGCGGAACTTCACGTTCGTGCCGCGGCCCATCTTGGTGACGATCACGTCGGGGATCACGATGTTGCGCTCGACGTCGACAAAGCGCCGCCCCGGCTTGGGCTCGAGGCGCGCAATGATCTGCAGCGCCGAGCGCACCAGGTCTTCGTTGGTGCGCGTCAGGGTAGCCAGGCGCTTAAAGTCGCGCCGCGCGAGCAGCTCCATCGGTTGCTTGCAGATGGCGATGGCGGTCTTGCGGACCAGTTCTTCGTCTTCGGTCTCGTCCTCACTGGCGAGGGCACGCAGCTGGATGCCGAGGCATTCGCCCAGGTCGCGCGCGCCGACGCCGGCGGGCTCCAGGCTCTGCAGCAGGCCGAGCGCCACCTGGAAGTGGTGCACGAGCTCGTCGAACTGGTCGTTGTCGTCGCCCGCGAGGCCCGAGGCCAGCGCGGGCAGCGAGTCTTCGAGGTAGCCGTCGTCGTTGAGCGATTCGATCAGGAAGCGCAGCGCAGCGCAGTCGTTCTCGTTCAGGCGCAGGCTGAGCGCCTGGCGGTGCAGGAACGATTGCAGCGACTCTTGGCTGCGCGCGAGTTCGGTGGCGTCGGCGCGCTCGTCGTCGCCGAGGTTGTTCTGGCGTGCGGGGGCGTCGCTGCCCCATTCGCTGTCGTCGGGCGCCATGTCGACGGTGCCGTCGCCCTCCCAGTCGGGCTCGCGCTCGGCGATCTCGGCGGCGGGGCCGTCGGAGTCGGGGGTTGCGGCGGTCTCGCTGGAAGTGGTCGTCGCGCTGCTGGTCGGGGCCGAGGCGAATTCGCTCTCGGCGGCCTCGCTCGCTTCGTCGCGCGGGATGGGCGTGTCGATGGCATCGAGCCCGAATTCCTCGCGCGCCGCTTCTTCCGCGGTGCGTTCGAGGAACGGGTTCTCGTCCAGCATCTGCTCGACCTCCTGGCTCAGTTCGAGCGTGGAGAGCTGGAGCAGGCGAATCGACTGCTGCAGCTGTGGCGTGAGCGCCAGATGCTGCGAGACCCGAAGGGACAGCCCTTGCTTCATGGAGAACGCGCTCCTCCCTTACATGCGGAAGTGCTCGCCCAAGTACACCCTGCGTACTTCGGCGTTGTCGACGATCTCCGAGGGTGTGCCTTGTGCCAGCACGTGCCCGTCGCTGATGATGAACGCGTGATCGCAGATGCCCAGCGTTTCACGCACGTTGTGGTCGGTGATGAGCACGCCGATGCCACGTTCCTTCAGGAAGCTGATGATCCGCTGGATCTCGATCACGGCGATCGGGTCGATGCCGGCGAAGGGCTCGTCCAGCAGGATGAAGCGCGGCTGGGTGGCCAGTGCGCGCGCGATCTCGACGCGGCGGCGTTCGCCGCCCGACAGTGCGAGCGCGGGCGAATCGCGCAGGTGATCGACCCGCAGGTCGGTCAGCAGTTCGGACAGTCGCTCTTCGATGTGCTGCTTGGAAAGCGGCACCACCTTGCCGCCGTCGTCGGGTTCGCGCTGCAGCTCGAGCACGGCCCGCACGTTTTCCTCGACCGTGAGCTTGCGGAAGATCGAGGCTTCCTGCGGCAGGTAGCTCAGGCCCATGCGTGCGCGGCGGTGGATCGGCATGTGGGCGATGGGCTCGCCGTCGATCGTGATCTCGCCCGCATCGGCGCGCACCAGCCCGACGATCATGTAGAACGAGGTGGTCTTGCCGGCGCCGTTGGGGCCGAGCAGACCGACGACTTCGCCCTTCTGCACGTCGAGCGAGACGTCCTTGACCACCGTGCGGCTGCCGTAGCTCTTCTGCAGGCCGCGAGCGACAAGGCGGCTGCCCGGGACGCTGTTGGTTTCCTGGATTCCAGCTGTTTCGATCACTTGCGCGCGTCTCCCTCTCCACCGAGCGTGGTGGTCGGGCGCAGGCCAGTGCCGGGTGCCGGGGTGGGCGCCGGTGCGGCAGCAGGCTTGGCGCCGGCCGGCGCGGAGGCGCCCGGCTTCGGTGCCGTGGCGGCCTTGGGGGTGAGGATGGTCTTGACGCGTCCGCCCGGGGACGCGGCATTGACGGCGGTGTTCGGCGGCACGGTGGAGCCGTTGACCGTGTAGGTGTCGTTGCTCTGGTCGTAGACGATCAGTGCGCCGGTGCTTTCGTCGTTCGGCGTGGCGCCGAGCAGGCGGCGCATCACGGCATCGCGGATGAACTTGACGTTGTCGGCGCGGCTGTCGTACTCGATGACTTCGGACTCGCCCTCAATCCACTCGTCGGGCGCGTTGCGTTTCTGCTTGTAATAGGCCCGCTTGCCGGGCGCCGCCGTGACCACGCCGTACTGGTAGCCCTCGGCGTCCTGGCGCACATCGAGGCGCGCGCCGCGGATGATGATCGTGCCCTTCGTGACCAGCACGTTGCCGGTGAACACGCTGGTCTGTTTCAGGTCGTCGTAGCGCATCGAGTCGGACTCGATGTTCATCGGCTTGGCGCGGTCGGCGGTCTCGGCCAAGGCGCCCGAAGCGAGGCCGGCCAGCAACAGCGCGCCGATGGCCAGGCGGCCGATGCGACGAATGAGGGGGGTGGTGATAGGGTAAGAGGGCAATGTCATAGAGGCACGAAACTTGCTCCGGACCATTGTATGCGGCGGATTAACACCAGTTCACCAACGCCGATGAAAAAGGCCCGCCGAAGCGGGCCGGGTGTCCCTCCGGGGAGACACCGCGGAACCGGCTCCGCCGGGCCGCAGGT
>CAMATD010000317.1 GCA_945860785.1 Variovorax sp. YR752
TGGAGCATCCACCCGAACCAGATCCGGCCCATCCTCGAGGCCTTCGCGCCCGATGAGGCGCAGATTCAAATTGCCACACAAATCATTGCAAAAGCCGCAGATGCGGATTGGGCGCCGACACAATTTGATGGCACATTGCACGACCGCGCGAGCTACCGCCACTTTTGGCAGGTTCTGACGCGTGCCCACGCAACAGGGCGCGCGTTGCCCCCCGAGGCGAAAGCCTGGTTTGCATTCGCGGCCTCCTGAAACGAAACCTTCGAACCCAGCCTCAAGGAAACCCACACATGAAGAAAATTGCCCTGATCGCCACACTGGCCCTGGCTTTGCCGTTCGGTGCCATGGCACAGAGTGCAGCGCCCGCCAAGCCGGCCGCCGCCAAGTCCACCGAAGCCAAGAAGGCGCCGCCCAAGCGCCAGGTCACCCGCAAGGCGGCCAAGGCCGTCGAGGAAGTCACGCCGGTCAACACCGACACCGACGTGGTGCTCAACGACGCCGACCTGGCCGTTGCCCAGCGCGTGTCGATCGGCCGCGCCCAGTGCGAACTCGGCGCCGACGTGACCGTGACGCCTGACGATAAGAAGCCCGGCTTCTTCTCCATCACCACCAAGGGCCTGAAGTACCGCATGCACCCGGTCGAAAGCCGCACCGGCGCCATGCGCCTCGAAGACCCGCGCGCCGGCGCCATGTGGCTGCAGCTCGGCAACAAGTCGATGCTGATGAACCAGAAGGCCGGCCTGCGCATTGCCGACGAATGCCAGACCGACGCCCAGGTCGCATTCGCTGCAGAAATGAAGAAGAACCCGCCGAAGGACCTTTTCGAAGGCGCCGACCCGGCCAAGAAGTAAGAGTACCGAACAAGGGGTGCGGCGCGGCTCTTGCTTGCCGTGTTGCACGCCCGCCAGCTTAGTTTCCGGAGAAAAAAGATGTTGCAAGCCTACGTTGACCATGTTGCCGAACGCGCCGCGCTCGGTATTCCGCCGCTGCCTTTGAGCGCGAAGCAAACCTCTGAAGCGATCGAGCTCCTCAAGAGCGCGAACGAAGAAGACGGGGCCTTCCTGCTCGACCTGCGCACCTATCGCGTGGCCCGCCGGCGTGGACGACGCGGCCAAGGTCAAGGCAAGCTACCTCGCAGCCGTGGCGCATGGCACCGAAAAGAGCGCGTACCTCTCGCGCGCTCGTGCAACGGAACTGCTCGGCACCATGCTCGGCGGCTACAACATCAGCCCGATGATCGACCTGCTCGACGACGCTGAAGTCGGCGCTGTGGCGGCCGAGGGCCTGAAGAAAACCCTGCTGATGTTCGACCAGTTCCACGACGTCAAGGAAAAGGCCGACAAGGGCAACACCCACGCCAAGGGCGTGCTGCAAAGCTGGGCCGATGCCGAGTGGTTCACCAGCCGTCCTGAAGTGCCCGAAAGCATCACCGTCAGCATCTTCAAGGTGGCTGGCGAAATCAACACCGACGACCTGTCGCCCGCACCCGATGCGACGACGCGTCCCGACATTCCGATGCACGCGCTTGCGATGCACAAGAACGCACGTCCCGGCATCACCCCCGAAGAAGACGGCAAGCGCGGCCCGGTGAAGTTCATCGAAGACTTGCGCGCCCGCGGCCACCTCGTGGCCTATGCCGGCGACGTGGTCGGCACGGGTTCGTCGCGCAAGAGCGCCACCAATTCGGTGCTCTGGTTCACCGGCGAAGACATTCCCTTCGTGCCGAACAAGCGTTTCGGCGGCGTCTGCCTCGGCGGCAAGATCGCGCCGATCTTCTACAACACGATGGAAGATTCGGGCGCACTGCCCATCGAGCTCGACGTGGCGCAGATGAACATGGGCGACGTAGTGGAGCTGCGCCCCTACGAAGGCAAGGCGCTGAAGGACGGCAAGGTCATCGCCGAATTCACCGTCAAGAGCGACGTGCTGTTCGACGAAGTGCGCGCCGGCGGCCGCATTCCGCTGATCATCGGCCGCGGCCTCACGGCCAAGGCGCGTGAAGCGCTGGGCCTGCCGGTCTCGACGCTGTTCCGTCTGCCGCAAAGCCCGGTCGACACCAAGAAAGGCTTCTCGCTCGCCCAGAAGATGGTCGGCCGCGCCTGCGGCCTGCCCGAAGGCACGGGCGTGCGCCCGTGCACGTACTGCGAACCCAAGATGACCTCGGTCGGCTCGCAGGACACCACCGGCCCGATGACGCGCGACGAACTGAAGGACCTGGCCTGCCTGGGTTTCTCGGCCGACCTCGTGATGCAGTCGTTCTGCCACACGGCGGCGTACCCGAAGAAGGTCGACGTCAAGATGCACCACGAACTCCCCGAGTTCATGGCCAACCGCGGCGGCGTCTCGCTGCGCCCGGGCGACGGCGTGATCCATTCCTGGCTCAACCGCCTGCTGACACCCGACACCGTCGGCACTGGCGGCGACAGCCACACCCGTTTCCCCATCGGCATCAGCTTCCCGGCTGGCTCCGGCCTCGTGGCTTTCGCGGCCGCCACCGGCGTGATGCCGCTGGACATGCCCGAATCGGTGCTCGTGCGCTTCAAGGGCAAGATGCAGCCCGGCGTCACGCTGCGCGACCTGGTCAATGCGATTCCGCTGTACGCCATCAAGAGCGGTCTGCTCACGGTGGCCAAGCAGGGCAAGAAGAACATCTTCTCGGGCCGCATCCTCGAAATCGAAGGCCTGCCGGACCTGAAGGTCGAACAGGCCTTCGAACTGAGCGATGCTTCCGCAGAGCGCTCGGCCGCAGGTTGCACGGTGCACCTGAATAAGGAACCGATCATCGAGTACATCAACAGCAACATCACGCTGATGAAGTGGATGATTGCCGAAGGCTATGCCGATGCCCGCACGTTGGCACGCCGCATCGCCGCGCAGGAAGCCTGGCTTGCGGACCCGCAATTGCTCAAGGGCGATGCCGACGCCGACTACGCCGCCGTCATCGAGATTGACCTGGCCGAGATCCACGAACCCATCGTGGCCTGCCCGAACGATCCGGACGACGTGAAGACGCTGAGCGACGTGGCCGGCGCCGTGATCGATGAAGTGTTCATCGGCTCGTGCATGACCAACATCGGCCACTTCCGCGCAGCCTCCAAGTTGCTCGAAGGCAAGCGCGACATCCCGGTCAAGCTGTGGATCGCACCGCCGACCAAGATGGACGCGCAACAGCTCACCGAAGAAGGCCACTACGGCGTGTTCGGCAATGCCGGTGCCCGTACCGAAATGCCGGGCTGCTCGCTGTGCATGGGCAATCAGGCGCAGGTGCGCGAAGGCGCGACGGTGATGTCGACCAGCACCTGCAACTTCCCCAACCGTCTGGGCAAGAACACCAACGTGTACCTCGGCTCGGCCGAACTGGCCGCCATCTGCTCGCGCCTCGGCCGCATCCCGACGCGGGAAGAGTACATGGCCGCGACGGGCGTGCTCGATGCGTCCAGCGCACAGATCTACCAGTACCTGAACTTCGACAAGATCGACGACTACACGGTTGCGGCCTGATCGCTCCCGGGTCAGCGCATCGGCAGCAAAAAGCCCCGCTTCGGCGGGGCTTTTTTGTGGGCACTGCGGGCTGCGGCGGGTCTGTTTTTCTTCAGCCCGGCGTGTTCGATTTCAGATATTCCTGGCCGGTGAGCACCATGGCAGCGCCAGCGGGGCCACCCACCGCATGGGGCAGCGAGGTCAGCAGCGAATTGGCGAAGTCGCCGCGGTACAGCTTGGCGCCCTGGTGGGACAGGTTGGAGTTGGCGTCGATGTAGATCGACTCGCCCAGCCCCGACCACAGCCGGCAGAAGCCGTAGTCTTCCGAAAGATAGCGGCGCGTCTCGGGATCGACCATCACGTCGAAGAAGCGATAGTGCAGACCCTGGTCGGTCTCGCCGATGCTGTCGGGCACGTAGTTCAGGTCGGGGTAGCTCGCCATGAGGCGCTCGAACACGGCGCGCTTGATCACCATGAAGCCGGTCGGCGCCTCGGTCATCTTCATGAAGCCATCGGGCTGCACTTCGAGCTCGACCCGCGCGGTTGCCTCGGAGACCTTGGCGTTGACCGTGTAGCGCGTGAACGTGGCTTCGAACTGTTGCTGCGTTGTGCCGGCCGGCACGCCTTCATGGGGCCAGTTCTCGCGTTTCAGCGGGTAGACGCCGGCGGCGATGTCGTAGCCCGACAGCAGCAGCCGGAAGGCCGCCTGCGCCGAGAAGCCGATGTCCGCATCGATCCAGAACAGGTGGGTCCAGTGCGGGTTGGCGAGGAACTGGGCCACGCAGTTGTTCCGCGCGCGCGTGACCAGGCTCTCTCCCTGATGGAACAGCACCTGCATCCGCATGCCGGCACGCGCTCGGCTTCGACGGTGAAGTTCAGCAGCGACGTCACGTAGTTTTGGAAGAACTTGCCGTCGTGGCTGGGTGACACGACCACCGGAAAGAACTGCCGGAGTTCGGAGGGTTCAAGCATGGAGGGTTCCGTTCATCGGGCAGGGCGCTGCATGAGGCCGAGCAGCAGGTTGTTGTAGATCTCGGTGGCTGCGGCGTTGCCGGGGAGGTAGCGGTCGATCAGGCTGCGCTGGCGCTCGCGATAGGCGGCCGCCGCTGCATCGTGGGTGTCGATCGCTTCGAGCACGCGGGCACTGCCCGCAGCCACGTCGTTGCCCTGGTAGTAGTAGCCGAGGTCCGCGCACAGGTGCGCGTTGTGCACCAGCGGGTAGCCCTGCCAGCAGGTCTCCAGGTAGAAGTAGTTGAGCGGGTTCTCCCACTGGTGCGAGACCACGATGTCGGTGTTCTGCGCGAGGAACACCGGCGTTTCGTGCCGGCCCAGGAACACCGCCTTGTGCTGGCGGACCAGGTCGAGCTGGTTCATCAGCGTGATGAACTCCATGTTCTCCCTGGCCATCCGCTCGGCATTGGTGACCTGCAGCAGGGCGATGGCGTCGGGCTTGGCGCGGTAGGCCAACTCGGCGATCAGGATCGGGTAGAGGCAGAACTTCACGACGTTGATGTTCAGCTCCATCACGCTGAGCCGGCGCGGCCCGCCGTGGGGCTGGTACACGCCGGTGTCGGGCAGGGCGCGGGTGCGCTCGTCGAGAAACACCGGGCTCCAGACGAAAGGCACGGCGCGCGCTTCGGCGCGGCGCAGCACCTCGAAGTACGGCTGGCTGATGTGGGCCACTTGCGGGACCATCCAGATGTCGTCGTAGCGCTGGTTGACGAACAGGTTCTGCCCCCAGAGCGGCTTGTTGAACAGCATCGACTCCATGGCGTGCACGTACTCGAAGCCGCAGCAGTACGACACCAGCCGCGCGCCGCGGTGCTTCAGGTGGTCGGTTTGCGCCGCATCGATCTGGCCGCCGAGCTCGATCAGCACGTCGACGCTGTCCTTGGCTGTCTCGAAGGTCACGGTCGGCCAGCGGGCCTGGTCCCAGGGCAGGGCGGAGGTGATCGGGATGGCCGTGGTGTTGACCAGCACGACCGACGCCACGTTCGGGCAGTGCTTGAGCGCTTCGGCCAGGAACACGGCGTTCTGCTTGATGCCGTTGTTCCACAAGGTTTCGGCCTCGTGGTGGAGGCCGATGGTGATGCCGATGCGCAGACCGGCGCCGGAAATCATTGCTTTTCGCGCGGGACGTAGCCGGTCAGTCGCCAGCCGCCGGGTTCGAGCCGGAAGCTGACCATTTCGAAGACTGTCTTGCCATTGTCGAGGTGGGTGGCGAAATCGACATTCGCATATTGCCCGGCTGGAAGGCCCGTGCTGTCGTCCAGGTAGCGAATGCGCACCACGCTGGCCCAATCGCGGCGAGCAACCGTGCCGACCGTCTGGCGGGTGCGCTGCATATTGTTCACGAACTCTGCCTTCGGGAGCTTCGTTTTCACAAAGGCCGAAGCTGCTTCCCACAACTCCCCGGAACGGTTTTCATCGATCTGCCGCAACCCGCTGAGCGCGGTTTGGATCAATTCGTCTGCGGAAGTGCCTTCCTGCGCAATAGCGCAGGAAGCAGTCAGCGTGAACGCAAATGCGGCCAGAAGACGAGAGAAAAGCTGCTTCATCGGAGCGTCCTTTAAGGCGAAAGCCAGTGTGACAGAGGGCGATCGCGATTTTAGGTGGCGCTGTCCAGGGCCGTCGCTCGCCTGCAACGAGCACCGCCCTGCCAATAGGCAGTAAATATTAATTTCCGTGAACTAAATCAATCGAGCGCCGATTTTCGCCTGCTGCAGTGCACCAGGAATGTAAATGGCTGCGTACATTCCAGCCTTCTTGTAAATGCCGGCGCGTGGTGCGTCCGGCCTGAGCGGCGCCCTGGTGGCAGCCGTCGCTCTCTTTGTCGATCTGCCGCCTCTCTGCCTTCCGCGAATCGAGTCTGAATCAAATGAATAAGTCCTACCGCAGTATATGGAACGAAGCCCTTGGGGCCTTGGGGCATGGGTGGCTGCGTCCGAACTGACCTCGGCGCGGGGCAAGCGCAGCAAGTCGAAATTGACTCCCATTTCGGCTGCGATCTTGACTGCGCTGGCGATAGCGCCGTTCTTGGCAGGAGCCTCTTATGCGGCTGGGGGGACGACTGGCACGACGACCACGGCGATCGCCATCGGAGCCAATCAGCAGACAACGACCGCAACAGGGGGATATTCGGTCGCATTTGGCAACAACACCAATGCGCTGAGTGATGGTGCGACGGCCTTTGGTTCGGGCTCCAATGCCGGCGTTTCA
>CAMATD010000318.1 GCA_945860785.1 Variovorax sp. YR752
CGTCATGGCGCGCAGCGTGCCCTTGACCCAGATCGCGGCGTAGATGTGCGTGATGACCGACAGGATCAGCACCACGGCCGAGACCGAATGCACGACCACCGCGATGCGCCGCAACAGGATCGGGAAAAAACCCACGAACCACGGGCTCCAGAACATGAAGCCGGTCACGAACAGCAGCAAGAGGCTGATGCCGAAGGCCCAGAACACCAGTTTCTGCCCCGCGTTGTACTTGCCCACCGGCGGCATGCTCGACTTGTCGCCCTTGAGCATCTTGGGCGCGTTCGAGATCCATTCGCGGTCGCTGCGGTCGAGGATGTTCTCGCGCCACATCGTGCCGAACAGGAACACGAAGCCCAGCACCATCAGCACGCCCATGAAGGGATGCAGGATGCGCGTCCACGGCCCGCCACCGAACAGCGTGCTCAAAAAGAACAGGCTGGGGTGGAAGAAGGCCAGGCCCGAGAGCGCGGCCGCGAAGAACATGATCGCCACGAACCAGTGGTTCATGCGCGTGGCGTCGCGGTAGCGGCGAAGGTAGCGTGTGGTCATCGCATTCTCCTCCGGCACGCGGCGCATCGCGCACCGGTTCGCTCGGACTGGCGGGCGGCGTCGGGGGCGGCGGCTCCTCGATCACGACGACATCGCCTTCGTGACCATCGCGCGCATCCGCATCGTCCTTGGCCTCGACCGGCCCGACCTTCATGTAGTGGAAGAAGCTGCCGACCACCGCGCCGATCATCGCGACCATGGCGAGCGGCTTGGCCACGCCCTTCCAGAGCGACACCAGCGGGCTGATGTGCGGGTCGTCCTTGGGCAGGCCGGCATAGAGGCCCGGCCGATCGGCATGCTGCAGCACGTACATCACGTGCGTGCCACCGACGCCCGCCGGGTCGTAAACGCCGGCATTCGAGAAGCCACGCTCCTTCAGGTCGACGATGCGCTCCGAGGCGTACTCGTGCATGTCTTCCTTGGTGCCGAAGTGCAGCGCGCCCGTGGGGCAGGCCTTCACGCAGGCCGGCTCCAGGCCCACGCCCACGCGGTCGGAGCACAGCGAGCACTTGTAGGCCTTGTTGTCGGCCTTGCTGATGCGCGGCACGTCGAAGGGGCAGCCGGTGACGCAGTTGCCGCAGCCCACGCAATGCTCGCTGATGAAGTCGACGATGCCGTTGCTGTACTTGACGATGGCGCCCGGCGCCGGGCAGGCCTTCAGGCAGCCGGGGTCGTCGCAGTGCATGCAGCCGTCCTTGCGGATCAGCCATTCGAGCTTGCCGGCCTCGGGCTCGACCTCGGAGAAGCGCATCACCGTCCACGATGCGGGCGTGAGGTCGTTCGGGTTGTCGTAGGTGCCGTGCACCGTGCCGACGTCGTCGCGCAGGTCGTTCCACTGCATGCACGCCACCTGGCAGGCCTTGCAGCCGATGCAGGTCGAGACGTCGATCAGCTTGGCTACCTCCTGCACCTGCGGGCGGTGGCGGATGTCGGGCGACGGCGTGGTCGTGGCCGAGCGGGCGGCGATGTCTAAGGTTTGAAGGGAGGACATCAGCGGCTCCGGTTTTCGTCTTGTTCCCTCTCCCCTTGCGGGGAGAGGGCTAGGGTGAGGGCAGCGGCCTTGCCGACGCCGTCAACCGTTCCATTGCCGTCGGCCCTCACCCCAACCCTCTCCCCGCAAGGGGAGAGGGGGCAAGTCCGGGCATGCAGAGGTCTGTGCTTCATCTCATGCCTTCTCGATGTTCACCGTGAACGACTTGTACTCCGGCGTCTGCGTGTTCGCATCGCCGACAAAAGGCGTCAGCGTGTTCACCAGATACCCCGGCTTCGCAATCCCGACAAAGCCCCAGTGGTTCGGCAGCCCCACCGTGTGCACCGTGCGTCCGTCGACCTGCAGCCCGACGATGCGCTTGGTCACCAGCGCCACGGCCTTGATGAAGCCGCGCTTGCTCCAGACCTTCACCGTGTCGCCGTTGGCGATGCCTTTCTCCTTCGCGAGCTCCTCGCCGATCTCGACGAACTGCTGCGGCTGGATGATGGCCGAGGTGCGCACGTTCTTGGTCCAGTAGTGGAAGTGCTCGGTGAGCCGGTAGCTGGTCGCCACGTACGGAAAGTCCTTCGGCACGCCGAGGCGCTCGAGATCGCCCTTGAAGATGCGCGCCGCGGGGTTGGCGCGCGCCTTCTCGTTGTTCGGGTGCATCAGGTTGTTGACCAGCGGCGACTCGAAGGGCTCGTAGTGCTCGGGCAGCGGGCCTTCGGCCATGCCGGTGGGCGCGAAGAGCCGCGCCACGCCCTCGGCCGTCATGATGAAGGGGCGCACGGCCTCCGCGTCCATCGGGTTCGCGTCGGGCCGGATGTCCGGCACGTCGGAGCCGGCCCACTTGGTGCCGTCCCACGCGATCAGCCGGCGCCTGGCGATCCAGGGCTTGCCGGTCGCCGGGTCCACCGTCGCGCCGTTGTAGAGGATGCGCCGGTTCGCGGGCCACGCCCACGCCCAGTTCTGCACCATGCCGATGCCGAAGGGGTCGGCGTTGTCGCGCCGTGCCATCTGGTTGCCGGCCTGCGTCCACGCGCCGCTGTAGATCCAGCAGCCCGAAGCCGTCGAGCCGTCGTCGCGCAGGAGCCCGAAGCCCGAGAGCTGTTCGCCGGCCTTGGCCAGCGGCGGCTTGGTCGGGTCCTTCGGATCGAGCAGGTCGGTGATCGCGCGGCCGTTGTATTCCATCGCCAGCTCTTGCGCCGAGGGCGAGTGCGGAATCTTGTAGGGCCAGGTCAGCTTGACGATCGGGTCGGGGAAGGCGCCGCCGTCCTTGATGTAGGCTTGGCGGATGCGGTTGTAGATGCCCGCCATGATCTCGATGTCGCCCTTGGCCTCGCCCGGCGGCTCCGCGCCCTTCCAGTGCCACTGCAGCCAGCGGCTGGAGTTGGTGAGCGAACCGTCTTCCTCCGCGAAGCAGGTCGAGGGCAGGCGGAACACCGTGGTCTGGATGTCGGCGGTCTTGACGTCGTTGAACTCGCCGAAGTTGCGCCAGAACTCGCTGGTCTCGGTGATCAGCGGATCGATGGTGACGAGGAACTTGAGCTTCGAGAGCCCGTCGATGATCTTCTTCTTGTCCGGGAACGAGCCCACGGGGTTGAAGCCCTGGCAGATGTAGCCGTTGAGCTTGCCCTGGTTCATGAGCTCGAAGGCCTGCAGGATGTCGTAGAGCTTGTCGATCTTCGGCAGGTAGTGGAAGGCCCACTCGTTCTCGGCCGTGGCTGCATCGCCCCACCACGACTTCTGCATGCTGACGAAGAACTTGGGGTAGTTCTGCCAGTAGCTCATCTGGTTGGGACGCAGCGGCTTCAGCGCGCGGGTCTTGTAGTAGTCGGGCAGGTTCTGCTCGCTGTCCCGCGCGAGCGACATGTAGCCGGGCAGCGAGTTCGACAGCAGCCCCAGGTCGGTCAGGCCCTGGATGTTGCTGTGGCCGCGCAGCGCGTTCATGCCGCCGCCGGGCACGCCGATGTTGCCGAGCAGGAGCTGCACGATGGCGGCGGTGCGGATCATCTGCGAGCCCTGGCTGTGCTGGGTCCAGCCGAGCGCGTACAGGATGGTCATGGTGCGCGTCGAGGTGCTGGTGCTCGCGATGTACTCGCACACCTTCAGGAACTTGTCCTGCGGCGTGCCCGTGATGCGGCTCACCAGCTCGGGCGTGTAGCGCGAATAGTGCCGCTTCATGACCTGCAGCACGCACTGCGGGTCCTGCATGGTCATGTCGACCTTGGCCATGCCGGCCTCGTCGAGCGCGTACCCCCACGACTTGGGGTCGTAGTTGCGCTTCTCGGCGTTGTAGCCGCTGAAGATGCCGTCCTCGAACTTGTAGTCAGGCCCGACGATGAACGGCGCGTTGGTGTAGTTGCGCACGTACTCGGTCTGGATCTTGTCGTTGCTCAGGAGGAAGTTGATGACCCCCGCGAGGAACGCGATGTCCGAGCCCGCGCGCACCGGTGCGTAGTAGTCGGCCATGGCGGCCGAGCGCGTGAAGCGCGGGTCCACCACGACAAGGCGCGCCTTGTTCTGCTTCTTGGCCTCGATGACCCACTTGAAGCCGCACGGATGCGCCTCCGCGGCATTGCCGCCCATGATCAGCACGACATCCGCGTTCTGGATGTCCTGCCAGTGGTTGGTCATCGCACCGCGTCCGAACGTCGGGGCCAGACTGGCCACCGTAGGTCCGTGTCAAACGCGTGCCTGGTTGTCGAACACCAGCATTCCGGTCGAGCGGAATGCCTTGTGCGTGATGTAGCCGGTTTCGTTGGACGAGGCCGAGGCGCAGAGCATGCCCGAGCTGGTCCAGCGGTTGACGGTCTTGCCGTCGGCGTTGGTGGTCTGGAAGTTGGCGTCGCGGTCGGCCTTGAGCAGCTTGGCGATGCGGTCGAGTGCGTCGTTCCAGCCGATGCGCTTCCACTCGGTGCTGCCGGCCTCGCGCACTTCCGGGTACTTGAGGCGGTTGGGGCTGTGCACGAAGTCGAGCAGGCCCGCGCCCTTGGGGCACAGCGTGCCGCGGTTCACGGGGTGGTCGGCATCGCCCTCGATGTGGAGGATGTCGGACACCACGTTCTTCGCCTTGTCGCCCAGGCTGTACATGATGATCCCGCAGCCCACCGAGCAGTACGGGCAGGTGTTGCGGGTTTCCGTGGTGCGCGCGAGCTTGAAGTTGCGGGCCTCGGCCAGCGCGGCCGTCGGCGAGAAGCCGAGCGCGACGATGCTGGAGCCGATCAGGCCCGCGCTGCTGACGCGGAAGAATTGCCGGCGGCTTATGTCCATGACATCACCTCCTGCGTGAATGAAGTGGGGTGTTTCATCGTGGTCTTCTTCTGTTTTGCGTGGGAACGTGAAAAAGGAAATCCGGGCCGACTGCTCTATTTGGGCGCCGTGCCATCGCCGCCGCTCGGCGTGGGCGTGCCACCGGTCGAGTTGCCACCCTGGCCGCTCATGCCGCCAATGGCTGCGCCGCCCTCGGAAGGGCCTTTGTGGGAAGCGGAAGAATCGACAGGGTCGCCGGACGCGGCGGGCTTGACGCCCGCGGGGCTGCTGCCAGATGGCGCGGCACTGGCCGCGGGCGCGCTCGTTGTCGTCGGCTTGGGATCGCAGGCACCCAACAGCAAACCCACGGCCAAGCAAAGGCCGACGGTTTGCAAGCGCTGACATCGTGACATCGACACTCCTTGTGGGGAAGGATGGTCTGACAACGGGCTGTTTTTCTGGCGTCCGTCGCTGCGGGCCGGGGTGCCCCGAGTGCAGTAACTGGATGCTTTTTTCGCATCATGCGACAGCATGTCGCCGCGATCAAGGGCCGCGAGGGCGCAATAACCCTTGGATCGGCCTGTCCCGGGGGGCGTCGGCTATCGTTCGCGCCATGAATGCTTCCCTCCGCCTGGGTTGGCGCACGCTCTGGCGCGATCTGCGCGCCGGCGAGCTGCGCCTCTTGATCGTTGCCGTGGTGCTGGCCGTGGCCGCGCTCACCGCCGTCGGCTTTTTCGCCGACCGCTTGCAGGGCGGGCTGCAGCGCGACGCGCGGCAATTGCTGGGTGGCGATGCGGTGGTCGTCAGCGACAACCCGACGCCCGATGCCTTCGTGGCGCAGGCGAAGTCCATGGGCCTGGAGGGCACCGGCACGTACGGCTTTCCGACGATGGCGCGGGCCGACGACGTCTAGGGCGGCGCCAGCAAGCTCGTGGCGCTGAAGGCCGTGACGGCGGGGTATCCACTGCGCGGCAACCTGCAGACCTCGACCACCTTCGCGGGTCCGGGCGCGATCACGCGCGACATCCCGCCGGCCGGCGAAGTGTGGGTCGATGCCTCGCTGCTCGATTCGCTCGGGCTCAAGATCGGCGACCCGCTGCTGCTGGGCGACACCAGCCTGCGCGTGGGCCGCATCATCACGCTGGAGCCCGACCGCGGCGCCGGCTTCATGAGCTTCTCGCCGCGCGTGATGCTCAACCAGGCCGACGTGGCGCGCACCGGGCTCGTGCAGCCGACCAGCCGCGTGGGCTACCGCTACGCAGTGGCGGGCAGCGATGCGGCGGTCAAGCGCTTCACCGACTGGGCCGATGCCACGATCAAGAAGGGCGAGCTGCGCGGCGTGCGGCTCGACTCTTTCGAAGGCGGCCGGCCCGAGATGCGCCAGACGCTGGACCGCGCCGAGAAATTCCTGAGCCTGGTCGTGCTGCTCGCGGCGCTGCTGTCGGCCGTGGCCGTGGCGCTCGCCGCGCGCGGCTTCGCGGCCAGCCACCTCGACGACTGCGCGATGGTGCGCGTGCTCGGCCAGAGCCAGCGCACCATCGCGATGGCCTATGCCTTCGAGTTCGCGGTGATCGGCCTCGTGGCGAGCGGGCTCGGTGTGGCCATCGGCTTTTCCGTTCACTATGTCTTCGTGCTGCTGCTGGCCGGGTTGGTCGAAACCGCGTTGCCGGCCGCCACGCTGTGGCCGGTGGCCTTCGGCCTCGGCATGGGGCTCACGCTGCTGTTCGCCTTCGGCCTGCCGCCGGTGCTGCAGCTGGCCCGCGTGCCGCCGCTGCGCGTGATCCGGCGCGACGTGGGCGGGCTCAAGCCCGCGTCGCTCGCGGTGCTGGGCATCGGCGTGGCGGGCTGCGCGGCCTTGCTGATGGCGGCGAGCAGCGACATCAAGCTGGGCCTGATCGCGGTGGGTGGTTTTGCGGGCGCGG